>MNIR01000048.1 GCA_001919865.1 Gemmatimonadetes bacterium 13_1_20CM_4_69_16
CCCGAACTTGCCCGTGACCGTGAGGGGAAAGTCGGTCACCAGGTCGCCGTTCACGGTCTCCGCCCGCACCTCCGCGCTGAAATTCGCAGGCAGGTCGAGCGTGATGCCGCCGTTCACGGTGCGGAATGCGACCTCCTCCGACCAGTCCGCCCGGCCCAGCTCGGCCGAGATCGAGCCGTTCACTGTGGTCGCCTCGGCATACCCGGTGGTGGACACGCGGACGCTGCCGTTCACCGTATAGGCCCACACGTCCGCGCCCATATGCTCGGCTTCCACCTCGCCGTTGACGGTGTGCCCGTAGAACTTGACGCCCGCCGGGACGCGGACCTGGAAGTCCACGACTACGTCGTTGTCCTCGGTGTTCGACGACCAGTGGCCTCCCGCCGTGCACTCGTTGTCTCGACGAGCCCGGCGCGGCGTCGGGTAGACGGCGCAGATGGTCACACCGTCTTCCGACTCCACGACCTTGATCTCGACCGACGCGGGATCGCTGCGGCGGGCGTGCTTCGCGGCGGAGACTTCGGCCTGGCTTCCGGCTGCGATGCCCACCGCGTGGACGTCCCCGTTCACGCCTTTGATCTCCAGCCGCTTGCCCGCGGCCAGCCGGCCGCTCCAGTGAAACGGGCTCTGAGCCAGCGTGGGCCGGACTCCGACGGCGAGCCAGGCGAGAGTGGCGAGCGTAATGGCGCGCATGGTCAATTGTCCTCCTGGTCGTCGTGGTGCTTGTCGTGCAGCTGGCCGGGCCGGCACAGCTTGATGTCGCCGTTGAAGGTCTCGAGCTCGAGCCGGGCGCTGCCAGACCCGATCGTGAAGCTGAAGCGGTGCTTGGTCGTGGTCGTCACGCTCACGGGGAAGCACGAATCGAAGTCGCCGTTGAAGGTCGCGACCGACACCGTCACGTTGGCGCGCTCCGGCACGGCCAGCGTCACGTCGCCGTTGTGCGTCGCGAAGCGGTAGTGACCGCCGTCCTTGATGGTGCCGTCGTAGTGGACGTCGCCGCTCACGGTGTTGACCTCGACATTCGCGGACTCGATTCCTTGCAACGTGACGTCCCCGCTCACGGTTTCAGCCGAGATGTCCCCATTCACGTTTTCCAGGGTCAGCCCTTCGTTCACCGAGTAGACGTCGATGTGCCCCTTGGCGTTCTGCAGCTTCACCGCTCCCTGCACCGATTTGAGCGACAGCTGACCGCTCCCGCCGCGCACCTTGAGCTCGCCTTGCACGGTCTCGGCGGTGATCGCGGCTTGCGTGCCGTCCACTTCGATGTCGGTGGAGACGCCGTGCAGGTTCAGCGGCATCCAGGTGGGTGCGGTGATCTGGTACTCCACCATCTGCGCCAAGCCGCGTCGGCTCTCGGCCCTCACGTTCACCGTCGTACGCTCGGCCGAGACGTCGATGCGGTCGCGACTGGAATGCGTCGCCTGCACGCGCACGGAGTTCTGGTTCCAGGCGCGGACCACGATCTCGCCGCCGAAGTTCTCGACGTCGAGCCGCATGCCGGCGCGGACGGGCACGGTCGTATCGGTCTGCTGGGTCACCACCAGCGCGACGACGGCCGCGACATTCATGAGCACGATGTGTATCCCCCTAGGTCCTGGCGGGCGCGAACGCGCTCGCCCGCCGCAGCAGCTCCAACTTACGCCGCATAGTATCGGCCAGGTGTTGATTCAGATAGACGCTCCCGGGATCGGCCGCGAGCGCGCGCCGAGCCTGCACGATCGCGGAGTCGATCGTCACGAGGCTCTGGTCGAGCACGCGCACCGTCGCGCTGTCCAGCCGCCCGCTCTTGCGTCCCTGTTCGAGGGCGCTCTCCAGCTCGGCGACGGCCACATCGTACTTCGCGCGGGTCTTCTCCCACCCCACGAGGGTGGTCGTCGGCCCCCTTCCCGTCCGGGCTCCAGCGATCGGGGCCGGGAGGGGGGGGACCGGCGAGGTCCCGCGCTGCAGCGTCAGGTAGGCGCCGCCCGATCCGAGCAGCAATAACACGGCGGCGGCGGCAGCGAGCTGCGGCACGGTGAACGAGAGGCGCCGGCGCGCGCGTCGGGCCGCGAGGCTCACCACCCCGTGCGGCTCTCCTCCGGAGGACACGCCGATCTGCTGCGCGATCGCGGGCCACAGGTCGGTCGTCGGCGGCTGATCGTCGATCGCCTGGGCGCGCGCCACCACGCGCCGCAGTTCGGCGAGGATGGCCTCACACGCCGGGCAGCTCGCGACGTGGGCCTCGAGCGCCGCCCGCTCGGCGATGCCCAGGTCGCCATCGAGGTACTCCGAAAGCCGATCAGTCCACTGGTCCCGCGTCATCGTTCATCCTCCTTCATTGCCACGCCTTTCACCCTCATCTGTCCAGATGCTTTCGCAGCGTCATGCGCGCGTGATGCAGCTGCGATTTCGACGTCCCGGGCACGATCCCCAGCATGCTCGCGATCTCCTCGTGCTTGTAGCCTTCCAGGTCGTGCAGTACGAACACCTCGCGCGCGCCGTCGGGGAGCCGCCCGATCGCCTCCTGGAAGTCCAGCGACAAGTCGTTCACGACGGGACGACTCGGCACCGCATCCAGCACGTCTGCACCGTCGTGGTAGCGACCGCGCTCGGTGCCGAGCGACGTGCGGCGCGCCAGGATCACGTTGATCGCCAGGCGGTGCAGCCACGTGCCGAACGCCGCCTCGCCCCGGAACGTGCCGAGCTTGGTCCACGCCCGGACGAACACATCCTGTGTGACGTCGTCCGCCACATCGAACCCGATCATCCGTCGGGCGAGGCTGTGGACCCGGGCGACGTGGGCGCGGTACAGCCGCTCGAACGCGCGCCCGTCTCCACTGGCGGCGAGCGCTACGTCGGCCGTTTCCGCGTCCCCCGCGCCCCGCGCCGGCTCGTCCGGATCTCTGCTCAGTGTCGCCACCCCGGGAGTGGTGAGCTCCATGTGCCCGTTCTGATAGGGGCTGGAGGTAAAAGGTTGTAGCACAGCAGGAAACGCAACTACTAGACGCACAGACGCGCAGCGGGGATTCGGGGGGCAGTGAATCGGCTCGAGAGCAAGCCGGGTTCCAGGACTCCTCACATCGGCTAGATTGCTGTCCGCCATGAGTCCCAGCATTCTCGGCCTCGCGGGCCTTGGCCTGCTGCTCGGGTTCCGCCACGCGTTCGAGCCGGACCACTTGGCCGCCGTATCCACACTCGCGACGCGGCAGGGGCGCCTGCTCGACGCCTGCCGCCTGGGGCTGGCGTGGGCGGTGGGACACACGGCGAGCGTCGGTGTGGTGGTGGCCGTGATCATGCTGTTCGGGGTGCACCTGCCCGACCGGCTTTGGCCGGCCGCCGACTTCCTCGTGGGGCTGCTGCTGATCGGGCTCGGCGGCTCGGTGATGCTGCGCTACGCGCGCGGGCGCTGGCACTTGCACATGCACGCGCACGACACGGGACCACACCTCCATCTCCACAGTCATGCGCACGGCGTCGAGCACGCGCACCCACACCCGCGCGGCGACGCGCGACGCTCGCTCGGCTTCGGGCTGTTGCACGGACTTGCCGGGAGCGCGGCGATCCTGGTGCTGCTCGTGGCCGCGGCACCCACCCGCGCCGCCCAGCTCACCTACTTCGCGGCCTTCGCGTGCGGCACGATGATCGGCATGCTGGCGGTGTCGTTCTCCCTGGCGGGTCTGGTGCGGGTCGCCTCCGGGCAGGGGGCGAAATGGGCGACCGCGCTGCACCTCGGCTCGGCGGTGGCGAGTGTAGTGGTGGGGGTGGTGTTGGCGGGGAGGGTGGTGGGGGGATTAGGCCTGGGTTGAGGTCTCGCCGGGCCCCGCTTGACAGCGGGTCCCGGTGGTGCACATTGAAACTAGACTCAGGTGCTGTGAACCCCGAGGCGCGCTGTCGTGCGGTCGCCTATGCCTCGAGGGGAGCAAATCGCGAAACCGGCTGAGTGGGGGGACCCGCTCGGCCGGTTTTTTCATTTTCTCGGCCATCCGCCCGACCGAGGCAGTGATTCTCTGGAGGTGCACCGTGAACACACGACAAGCACACATCGCATTCTGGTTCGCGATTCTCACCTTGGCCGCATGCGGCGACCCGTCCGATCCCTCGCGGATCGCGCCGCCGAGCTTCGCAGTAGGGGGCGTCGGGCGCCCAGTCGTGCTCGTGAACCCCAATATGAAGGGCAGCGGCACCGCGACGACGATTCAGGAAGGGATCGACATGGTGGATCGCGGCGGTAAGGTGCTCGTGCTGCCCGGCACGTACGACGAGGCGATCGTGATCGACAAGGGGCTCACGCTCGAGGGGCTCGGAGGGGAGAGCGGACCCGTGGTGGTATCGCCATCCGGTACGGTGGGCGCCGCGATCCACGTCGCCACGCCGGACCCGGTGACGATCCGTGGTCTCAGCGTCCGCTACACCGGGACCAGGGGCCTCTTCGGTGATGGCGTCGTCGATCTCACGGTCGAACGGGTTTCCGTCGTGGCCGTGAGCCCGCCCCTCGGGGTCACCGGCCTGATTTCGGTGATCAACGATGCGCCGACGACCGGGCGGGCGCGTGCCGTCGTGCGCGAAAGCTCTGTGGATGGGAGCCTGCCGTCTGCCCCTTCACCTCCTTTTGCCCAGATCTTCGGTATCACGGTCGCCGGGGACATCGACGCCCGACTCGAAGGAAACGTGATTCGCCGCACCGGGGGTGCCTGTGTCTGGGTGCGCATGAGTAACGACCTCGGGGCCGAAACGAACGCGGACGTTCTCCACAACGACCTGGACGAGTGCTACCCGCTCGGCCGGGCGGGCGGGATCCTCGTTGGGTCTGCCGCCGGCGTTGTGCCGTCCCCGACGCACCCGGTGACGGCGACCGGCATCGTGAACATCGCGGGCAACACCATCCGCAACAGCTCGGCGTCGTGCCTGGCCTCCACGGCGATCAACTACGAGTTCTACACCGGCCGGATCGAGCGGAACCGAATCGTCAACGTCGTTCAAGACTGCGCCGCATCGACTCCGCGGAACTTGCAAGGGGCGATCTGGGTCGGCAGCCTCCGCGGCTTTCCGCCGGCCGCGCCCGCGGTGCGGTTCAACGACCTGGTTGGAAACGCGCACGCGGGCTTGCGCATCGGCGCGAACCAGAGCGCGGCGCTGGACGCGTCCTGCAACTGGTGGGGCTCGCCAAGCGGCCCGTCGGGTGCCGGGACCGGAACCGGAGATGCGGTCGTCGTCGAGGCTGGAGCCACGACGCCGGTGATGACGCCGTTCGCGACCGCCCCGATCGCGGGCACGGACGCGACCGGCTGCTGAGTGCGGCGACATGACGGTCGCACGCCGCTGTTAATTGCGGCTCCAGGTCGGGGCGGTCTCGGGGGGTTCGACATCTGGATGTCTACCCGCACGGTGAACGGGAAGGAGGAGCCATGAATCGGGAGGTGGAGATGGTCAGACCTGTTGTTGATTTAATTGAGTGCGGAACGCACGCTCCGCGCTGAGCACACTCAGCAGCAGCAGTCCGCCCCAAGTGTAGTTGGCGTCGCGGATGAACCATAATGACGCCGGATACAAACCGAGGGTCAGCACACCGGAGGTGAGGATGCCAGCCAGCATGAGCGTGGCCACTCTGAGTTGCCGTGCCTGACGGGTGTGGGGCGTGGCGCGCGCTAGGACGCTGACCCAGGCTGGCAGAGCGAGAACATAGGAGTACGGCCACGCGATCGGCGAGAGCAGCACCGCGAGGAGCATAACCAGGGCGACCTCGTAGACCGAGTCCTCCTCTCGGGCCGTCCGTTGGAGCGCGATCCAGACCGCGGACAGACACGCGATCTGAGCTAGCCACACGGCCACCGGGGGCCATCTTAAGAGGACAGTAAACCCCGGGAGCGACTGGCTAACTATCGGCGCGAGCATCAGCTCTCGGGTGCTGAGGCGCAGCCAGTCTACAACGGCGCGGACTGCGCCAACAGGACCGTACGGCAGCATGGCGCCGACGGTGAGCGCGCCCGCTACGGCAATTCCGGTTGCGACGCCGCGCCACCGCCGACGGTAGGCGAGGTACAAGAGCAGCAAGGCGGGAAATCCCTTAATCGCCGTGGCGAGTCCAATCCACGCTCCGGCCCGCGATTCGCGGCCGGCTACGAGCTCTGCCGCAGCCGCCACGACCAGCGCGAGTATGATCGGAGTGAGGTTCAGGTACTCGAAGTTGCTCTGCAACGGCTGCGCCACGGCTGCGAGCGCCAGCACGACCGGCATCCAACCGGTGGCCCAGCCGCGGGCCCGTGCGACGGCCCAGCCCAAGCAGACGACGTTCAAGAATGCCCAGCAGGCCTTGGAGACCTCCGGGCTCCAGCGCGCGACGAGGGCGAAAGGGACCAGCCCAAGTGCCGTGACGGGCGGCCACCAGATCCCTTTCGCCGGCTTCGCGGGATAAAGAGGGAGCCCGTGGAGCAGCCGCTCGGTCTGGCGCAGCTCCTGGATGAAATCGCCGCCCTTGTGGATGCCGACCGGGATCACAATGGCAGCATACAGGACGCCGACGACGAGAAGCGTTCGTTTGGCTTGCGGGCTCAGCTCCGTCACGGGCTCCGTGTCTCACGGTCGCTCATAGCGATACAGCGACGGAACCTTGAGGGCCTTGAAGATGATCACGTTGCTTTGCCCGTCCAAGTTCAGTACGCCCTCCCACAGCGGGTTGCCGCTGGGATCGACCTCCACAATCAGGTTCGCCGTGCTGAAGGCGATCAGTGTGTTCCCGTTTTGGTACCGCTGCACGGAGCCCAGGAAGGGGGTAAAGACCGGAGGTACTCTGCGATACTGCCACACCATGGTTGCGGTTTTCGCGTCCGTGTCCAAGCGGTACTCTACCGCGCGGCTCTCCAGCGGACTGTGCCGCAAGCCGTTGTCGTACAGCAGCAGATTTCCATTGTCGAGGACCCGCACGCTGTGCTGGGCGCTGAATCCCCCCAGTGGGTCGTTCATGATCGCGAATTGATTATTACGTCCTCCTAGTCTCCAGATAATCTCGCTGGTCCGTCGGTCAATCTTCGTGATCTCACCCATGTGGCGGAAGGACGCGACGTAGTTGCCGTCGCGATCGAAATCCAACGAATTCGGGTGGTCGAAGTCGAGCGGCGGATTGACTCCCGTCGGTTCGATCCAGTCCGCCAGGACAAAGTGATCCCACGCGTTCCAGAGAAAGTCCACTTGGCCGGTGACCGCCTGCCGCACGATGACGTGGCCTGCCACGAGCGCATCGGCGGGTCCGCCTTTGAAGCTCAGATCTGCACGACGGATTTCGTAGCCGAAGAGATGGACGGCGTCCACCGCGTCGCCCGTCACGGAAAGCACCAGGTCATGGTTATCGGTATAGAATGGAGGGCTGGCAACATAGCTCCGCACGATCTCGCCGCCCGGCGTGAACTCGACGTAGTGCCCGTAGGTCGGTTGCCAACCCTGGCTCAATCCCAGGAAAATGGTGAAGTCCCCGTTCGGCTGTTGCTTGAGCTCCCCGGCCGGCACGCCCTCGGCAAAGGCTCGATACCAGCGAACCTCGCCCGATGAGTCGAAGGCAACGGCATAAGCCACCGTATCTGCTCCGAAGAGTGCTATCGGGGTGAGGACGTACCCCCCAGCGGGAACCCCGGTCAGCTCAAGGCGCACGCTCTGGAGCGGCTGAGGGAGGTCGCTCGTGGCCAGGCGCAGCGTGTCCGAGGTGACGCTCGTGTCCGAGCCGACAGCTTCCACGAGGTGAGAGTAGCTGGTGTTGGGGCGGAGACCCAGCGTCGCGATCCTGGCCGAGTCCCCGCGCAGTCGATAATAAGGCGTCGCCCGCGGCGGCTCGCCGTCGGCCCAATACACCACACGAACGGAATCAGTGTGAGTTGCCGCGAATGACACGACGGTGGACAGGGCGTTATGTGGATTCTGCGTCACTGCCAGACTGGAGATCCCCGGCCGGTCTCCTGCTGCGCCGGTGGGCTGGTCCGAGCAGCTCGTGTCGAGTCCCACCAGGGCGAGCAGGAATAGCGGGACGCACCGACGACGTCGCGTCAGGATCCGGTACCCCACAACAAGCCAACGGCGCAGGCGTCGAGCGATGTGGATGCCCCTACTGCTGGCCCAGGACTCTTGCGGGCATCGCGGTGGAGTTTGTCGAGCCGTTTCCGAGCTCGCCGTCTGTGTTGCTTCCCCAGCAGTAGACCGTGCCGGCGGCGGTGCGGCCACAGGTGTGAGCGCCTCCAGCGCTCACCGCTGCGAAAGTGAGGCCGCCCGACACCGCTGTGGGCAACAAATTGGGGCCGCTGAACACGCCGGTACCTAACTGGCCGTTGAAGTTAGATCCCCAACAGTATGGGCCGCCGCTGGTCGTGAGCCCGCAGGTGTAGTTGCCCCCGGCGCTGACCACCTGGAATGTCAGCCCGCCCCCGACCGCCAGGGGCGTGCGGCTGTCAACCGTCGAGCCGTCGCCGAGGTCGCCGGACGAGTTGTCACCCCAGCAGTAGGCGGCGCCGCCGGCGGTGACTGCGCAAGTGTGAACCAAGCCGGCGCTCACCGCCGCGAAGGTGAGCCCACCCGCGACGGCCACCGGGGTCGTCCGGTTGGTCGTCGAGCCGTCGCCCAATTGGGCGAACCGGTTCGCCCCCCAGCAGTAGGCGGCACCGCCATTGGTAAGCGCGCAGGCATGAGAATCGCCGGCGCTCACAGCCGTGAGGGTGAGCGAGCCCGCCACTAGCACGGGAACCGCGCTATTGGTGGTCGTGCCGTTGCCGAGCTCGCCGACGGTGTTAAAGCCCCAGCAGTACGCGGCGCCGCCGGTCGTCAGCCCGCACGTGAAACCATTGCCGGTGCTCACCACCGCGAAACTGAGCCCACCCGAGACGAGCACGGGCGTCCCGCTGCCGGTCGTCGAGCCGTCGCCGAGCTGGCCCCAGGTGTTGTCTCCCCAGCAGTATGCTGCGCCGCCCGTCGTGACCCCGCACGTGTGGTAGCCATTGCCGGCACTCACCGTTGCGAAAGTGCGCCCGCCCACGACGGCCACCGGTGACGTGCTGCAGGGGACACCGCCGTAGTAGCCAATCTCACACTGATTGCTTTCGGGCGCGCCGAGTTGGCCGCTGTTGTTGCTGCCCCAGCAGTACGCCGCGCCACTCGTGGTGACGCCACAGGTGTGAGTCACCCCGGCGCTTACCTGCGCGAACACGAGGCTCACGACGGTCATCGCTGCCGTGCCGGTCTTGGTCTCACTCGTCGCGGTGATCGTCGCCTGGCCCTGAGTCACACCCGTCACGAGCCCGTTCGAGTTCACCGTGGCCACCGCTGTGTTGTCGCTCGCCCAGGTCACGACGCGTCCTGTGACCACGTTCCCGTTAGCATCCTTGAGCGTCGCCGTCAGCTGCACCGTCAGCCCGAGTGGGACATTCGCCGCCATCGGCTGCACCGTTACCGATGCCACCGGCAGAGCGGTGACGGTAATCGCTGCCATCCCCTGCTTTCCCTCACTCGTCGCAGTGATCGTCGCCTGACCCTGAGCCACGCCCGTCACCAACCCCGTCGAACTCACCGTGGCCACCGGTGTGTTGTTGCTCGCCCAGGTCACGACGCGCCCCGTGAGCACGTTCCCGTTCGCGTCTTTGGTGGTCGCCGTCAACTGCAGCGTCTGGCCGGCCGGGACGGTCGCCGGCGTTGGTGTGACCGTCACCGACGCCACCGGCACCGGGATGACGGTAACCGCTGCCGTCCCTTGCTGTCCCTCGCTCGCCGCGGTGATCGTCGCCTGACCCTGAGCCACGCCGGTCACGAGCCCAGTCGAGCTCACGGTCGCCACCCCTGTGTTGCCGCTCGCCCAGGTCACGACGCGCCCCGTGAGCACGTTCTGGTTGGCGTCCTTGAGCGTCGCCGTCAGCTGCAGCGTCTGGCCGATCTGCACGGTCGCCGGGTTCGGGGTCACCGTCACCGATGACACCGGCGCCAGCATGACGGTAACAGCTGCTGTTCCCTGTTGTCCTTCGCTCGTCGCGGTGATCGTCGCCTGGCCCTGAGCCACCCCGGTCACCAGCCCCGTCGCGCTAACGGTGGCTACTGCTGGGGTGCCGCTCGCCCAGGTCACGACGCGCCCCGTGAGCACGCTCCCGTTCGCGTCCTTGGTCGTCGCGGTCAGTTGCACCGTTCCCCCCACAACCACCGTCGGCGCCGGCGGAGTGACCGTCACCGACGCCACCGTTGTAGATGGCCCCTCGTTGCTGCAGGTGACAAGCAGTACCGCAGCTGCGGTGGCGAGCAGACGTCCGAGGATCCGCGGCATAGTCGCCTCTTCCATGTCACGCACAGGTCGCGCGACCGAACCAAGAGTCCTGTGTCCGGGCACGAGTGCGCTCGTGACGGCAACTGAAATACCGCGCCGTCAGGCAGGCGTCAAATGAGCCTGGATCGCCCACTCCGTGCCCGACTGCTTTCGCGCGGCCGCGGCTCCCACCCGCGCCGCCCAGGGGCGCGAGCTGGGCGACCGCGCTGCACCCACACGGCGCGACTGCCGGCTACGTGTTTCGCGCGCAGCGGATCCGGTCGCTCTATCGGCCGGGCGTCGGTTCGCCGCGGTAGTGAGAGGCCACTGAGGAGATGCCATCTCGATCGGCTACCTGTCGGCTGGCGACCATATCGCCCACGGGGATGCGGTGGGTGCTTGCTCCTGAGGTGCCGATGTAGTGTCAGACAACTGTCGAGACGCTGTCGCACAGGTCAGGCGGGCTGGTCCCCCTCCCGCGCCGCCACCACCGCGACGCCGGACATGGTCCCCAGGACATTGGTCATGGTGCGGAACATGTCCGGCACGCGGTCGAGACCGATCAGTAGCGTCAGCCCAGCGAGCGGCAGCCCGGTCGCGCTGAATGTGGGGGCGAGGCTCACGATGCTCGCTGACGGAACCGACGCGACCGTGAGCGACGCGAGGAACACCGCCGTGCCCGCGAGAAACAGCTCCGGTAGGCCGAGCGCCACGCCGTACAGCCGCGCGACGAACACCACCGCGACCGCCTGAAACAGCGCGCTCCCTGAGCGATTGATGCTCGCGCCCAGTGGCAGCACGAAGCTCGCCACCGTGCGCGGTATCTTGAGCCCCTCTTCGGCGGCGGCGAGCATGGTGGGGAGCGTCGCGAGCGACGACGTGGTCGAGAACGCCATCGCGAGGGAGGGCCAGCTCACCCCGAAGAACCGCGCCGGCCGGAGCCGCGCGATCAGCACGACCGCCGGCACGAACACCGCACCCCAGAACACCGCGAGCCCGGCGATCACCGCCACCACGAACACCGCCATCGTCTTCACGAGCGACCAGCCGAACTGGGCGACCGCTCCCGCCACGAGCGCGAAGATGCCGATCGGGGCGAGCAGCAGGACCCAGTGGACGATGCGAATCAACGCTCCGGTCGCCACGTCCGCGAGATCGGTCAGCGTGCGGCGCTGCTCGTTCGGGAGCCCCGCGGCCGCGACGGCGCAGATGGTGGTGAACACGATCAACGGGAGCAGATTGCCGTCCACCGCGGCGCGCACCGGATTCGCGGGGATCAGCTCCACCAGGAAGCGCGCCCCCGTGGGGATCTGCTCGGCGGCGTGACGCACGAATCCGGAGTCGGCGAGCGCGGCCTGGCGCAGCGCTGCCTGCTGATCCGGCGTCACGCCCGCGAGCGGCAGGAACAACGCCGCTACCACGAAGCCGATCACGATCGCGGCCAGTGTCGTGGCCCAGAAGAACCCCAACGTCCTGATGCCCAGACGGCCGACGTGCCGCATGCTGCCCAGTCCCGCCACCCCCGCGAACAGCGCGGTGACGACGAGCGGGATCACCACCATCGAGAGCAGGTTCAAGAACAGCGTGCCGAGCGGCCGCAGGCTTGCCGCAGCCGCCAACAACGCGGGCAGGCGCGTCGCCGCGGCCACGAGGCCGAGCACCAGCCCGGCCGCCAGGCCGATCGTCATCCACACGTGGCTGCGCATCGGGCCGAGAAGGTATTATTGGGTATCCCCTCGAGCTAGCCTCTGGCCACTCCGTCGAAACGATCCTTCCGGCTCACCGGAGCCGATGGCGGCCCGCTGCGCGGTGACGTCACCAGCGCCGGCGGGGAGCGCCCCGTCGTGGTCTTGTGTCACGGGCTCAAGGGCTTCAAGGATTGGGGCTTCTTTCCGTACCTCGCCGAGCGGCTTGCGCGGTCCGGGTTCTCCGTCGTGTCGTTCAACTTCTCGGGCGCCGGCGTGGGGGAGGACAACGAGACGTTCGACGAGCTGGAGCGGTTCGCGCACAACACCTACACCAACGAGCTGCGGGATCTGTACACCGTGCTCGACGCGGTGACGAACGGCGCCCTCGGACTACGGACGACGGATTACGGCCTGCTGGGCCACAGCATGGGCGGCGGGATCGCCGTGCTGCGCGCGGCGCAGGATGAGCGCGTGCGTGCCCTCGTGACCTGGGCGGCGGTGGCCCGGTTCGGGCGCCTCCTCGCGCCGCTCACCGAGCAGCTGCGCCGCACGGGGAAAGCCCAAATCCTGAACCAGCGCACCGGGCAGCAGCTGCCCCTGAAGCGCGACATCCTCGACGATCTCGACGCCCACGGCGACACGACGCTGAACGTCGTTCGTGCCGCCGGCAGCGTGCGGGCCCCGTGGCTCATCGTGCACGGCACGGCGGACGAGTCGGTGCCGTGGGGCGACGGGCGCGATCTCCACCGGGCGGCGTCGGACAAGACCGACCTGTTCCTGGTGGACGGCGCTGGCCACACCTTCGGCGCCCAGCATCCGTGGAGCGGCTCGAATCCCGCGCTCGAGCAGGTGGTGCGGCGCACGCTCGACTGGTTCGCGAGCCACCTGGCGTGACGCCCACTTTGGCCGCGGTGCGTTATGCGCTCGAGGACCACCGGGCGCGGCCCGAGACGGCGCCCGAGGCGCGCCCCGCCGCCGTAGCCTTGATCCTGCTCGAGGGCCTTCACGGGCTCGAAGCGCTGTTCATCCGGCGCGCCGAGCGCGCGGACGACCCCTGGTCCGGCCAGGTCGCGCTCCCGGGCGGTCGCTACGAACCCGACGACGCCGATCTGCTCGCGACCGCGATCCGCGAAGCGCACGAGGAGACCGGCGTCGATCTCTCGGCGGCGGAGCGTCTCGGGGCACTCGACGACCTCTACCCCAGGACGCCGACGCTCCCCCCCGTGGTGGTGCGGCCGTTCGTGTTCGCGCTCGCGTCCCGCCCGGTCTTGGTCGCGAGCGCGGAGGTACAGCGGGCGTTCTGGCTGCCGCTCGCTCGGTTCGCCGAACCCGGGGTGCGCCGCGACCTCACCCTCACGTTGCGCGGCGTCGAGCGCACCTTCCCCGCCTATCTGGTCGGCGAGGAGGTGATCTGGGGGATGACGGAGCGCATTCTCACATCGTTCTTGCGCGTTATTCACGTCAATTTGTAGCCCACCACAATCAACATATTCGCTTGACAATATCTGAAACTTAGACTAGTCTAATCTTTGCCAGGTATTCATGCCCAAGTCTTTTTGCTGATGACTGATAGCCGACAGCCAGCAGCTGCCGTTCCGGCGCTTTCCGACAGGGAGAATCGGCATGCACGCAACACTGCGAGACGCCAACCCGCCGCTCACACGCTCTGTCGAGGACTACCTCAAGGCCATCTACCATCTCTCGAACCAGGGCGGCTTTGCCGCGACGAGCGACATCGCCGCAATGCTCGAGGTCGCGCCACCCTCGGTGAGCGGGATGGTCAAGCGGCTCTCGGAGACCGGACTGATCGAGCACGTCCCCTATCGCGGCGTCCAGCTCACCGCGCAGGGGCGGCGCGCGGCGCTCAAGATGATTCGCCGCCATCGCATCCTCGAGCTCTATCTCACCCAGCAGCTGGGCTACGACTGGGGCGGTGTGCACGCGGAAGCCGAGCAGCTCGAGCACGCCGTCTCCGACGAGCTGATCGAGCGCATGGCCGGTACCCTCGGCAACCCGCAGTATGACCCTCACGGCGATCCGATTCCCACTGCGGCAGGCGAGATCGAGGAAGCCGAGCTCGTGTCGCTCGCTGAAGCGGGGGTAGGCGCAAAGCTCGAGCTACGGCAGGTGGGCACGCAAGATCCCGCGCGCCTCCGCTATTTCGCCGAGCAGGGACTCACTCCCGGTGTGCTGCTCACCGTGACCGACCGCCAGCCATTCAACGGCCCGACGACGATCGCGCTCGTTCCCTCGGGCGACCCGCGGGTGGTGGGGCGCGAGCTGGCGTTGCTGTTGTGGTGCCGGGAAGTGCCCGTGGAGCAACATGGCCACGCGAGTCACTGAGGCCGACGCGGCGGGGCGACCGCCCGAGCCGGGCTGGCGGCGGCCGCGCCTCGCCCCCAGTCTCTCCGAGGTCTACCGCACGGTCCCGGTCGGCGAGGGGGCGTGGTGGCGCAAGGCGCTCGCCTTCGCGGGCCCGGGCTATCTGGTCGCCGTCGGGTACATGGATCCCGGCAACTGGGCCACCGACCTGGCCGGCGGCTCCAAGTTCGGCTACACGCTGCTCTCCGTCGTCCTGCTCTCGAACCTCATGGCGATCCTGTTGCAGGGACTCGCCTCGAAGCTCGGGATCGTCACGGGGCGGGATCTCGCTCAGGCGTGCCGCGACCACTACTCGCGGCCCGTCTCGCTGGCGCTGTGGGTGATCTGTGAGATCGCCATCGCCGCCTGCGACCTCGCGGAAGTGATCGGCTCGGCCATCGCCCTGAACTTGTTGTTCGGCATCCCGCTGCCCGTCGGCATCGCGATCACCGCGCTCGACGTGCTGCTGGTCCTGTTCCTCCAGCACAAGGGCTTCCGGCTGGTCGAGGCACTGGTCGTCGCGCTGATCGCCACCATCGCGGCGTGCTTCCTGTTCGAAATCATCATCGCGCGCCCCGACATGATGGCGGTGGCGGCGGGCTTCGTGCCAAGGCCCTCGATCCTGTCGGATGGTCACCAGCTGTACATCGCGATCGGCATACTCGGCGCGACCGTGATGCCGCACAACCTCTACCTGCACTCGTCGGTGGTGCAGACGCGCCGCTACGAGGAGACGCCGGCGGGCCGGCGCATGGCGGTGCGGTACGCGTTCCTCGACTCCACCATCGCGCTGACGTGCGCCCTGTTCATCAATGCGGCGATCCTCGTGGTCGCCGCCGCGACCTTCCACACCTCGGGCCATACCGAGGTCGCCGAGATTCAGGACGCCTATCAGTTGTTGACGCCGCTGCTCGGCGTGGCCGGCGCCAGCGCCGTGTTCGCGCTCGCCCTGCTCGCCTCCGGGCAGAACTCGACGCTGACAGGCACGCTCGCCGGCCAAATCGTCATGGAGGGGTTCCTGAACATCCGGATCCGGCCGTGGCTGCGGCGGCTGATCACGCGGCTGATCGCGATTGTGCCCGCGGCCCTGACGGCTATCTTCTTCGGGGCGAGCGGCACCGCCCAGCTACTCATCTTGAGCCAGGTGATCCTCAGCCTGCAGTTGTCTTTCGCCGTGTTCCCGCTGGTCCGGTTCACCTGCGACCGGGCCAAGATGGGGGAGTTCGTGAACCCCCGCTGGCTCAAGGCGCTCGCCTACGGCGTGGCGTGCGCGATCGCGGCGTTCAACGGCTGGCTCCTGGTTCAGATCTTCCGAGGTTCGGTCGGCTGATGTATTCGCGCATCCTGGTGCCGCTGGAAAACTCTCCCGCCGACGAGACCATCCTGGCCCACGTGCGCGACCTGGCGAAGCGGCTCGGCTCCGCCATGGTACTGATCCACGTGGCGGACGGGTGGGTAGCGCGGAACATCAACGAGCTCGATCTACGGGAGTCGCAGGAGATCCGGGAGGACCGCGCCTACCTCGAGGAGCAATGCCGCCGGCTCGAGGCCGAGGGCTTCGATGCCGACGCGGTGTTGGCGGGGGGAGAGCCGGCGAAGGAAATCGCCGCCGCCGCCGAGCGCGAGCAATGCGATCTGATCGCTATGGCCACACACGGGCATCGGCTGCTGGAGGACGTGGTCAGAGGCAGTACCGCGACAGCATTACGACATCTCACCAAGGTGCCGGTGCTCATGGTGAGAGCGGACAAGAAATAGACGGGGTGACGCCCTTAGGCGGTCCGCGACTGTTCTAGCGCCCGCAGGATGGCCGATAGGCGGCGGTCCCGCGCCTCGCGCAGCCCGTCGAGCCTTCCCCGATACGCCCGTTCGACGCTGTGCGTGAGGGTGCGCTGCTGCTCCGGGTCGAGCTGCTGCCACGTGGCCAGGTGCCCCCACCAGTCCTCGAAGCTGGCGAGCAGGTGCTGCAGGAACGCAGTCACGCCGCCATCGCCCGCGGCGAGATGGTAGGTCAAGTGCGGGCCTGCGGCGCCCCACCCGATCGCCGGCCCGAGCGACACGGCGCGGTCCAGGTCCTCCACGTCGATCACACCCGTCAGCACGAGGTCGATAGACTCCCGCCACACGGCGGCGGCGATGCGTCCGACCACGTACCCCGGGACGGCCTTCTTGAGGACGATCGGCATCCGGCCGAGGGCGCGCAGGTATTCCTGCGCCCGTGCGACGCTGGCCACCGATGTGCGCGCGCCGGGCACGAGCTCGACCAGCGGGATGAGCTCCGGCGGGTTGAGGGGATGCGCCACGAGGCAGCGGTCTTGGTGGCGACAGCGTGCGAACAGCTCCGTCGGGGGCAGCCCGCTCGACGAGCTCGTGAGCAGCGCTTGGGGCGCTGCCACCTGCTCCAGGGCGCCGAACAGCTTCTGCTTGCCGATGAGCTCCTCGCTGATCGCCTCGATCACCCAATCGGCGTCCTGTACCGCCTGCAGCAGGCTGCGACCCAGCTGCAGCTCGAGCAGGCCCCGCTCCACCATGCCTTGCGTGGCGCGCTCGAGCGCCACCATGGCCCGCGCCCGGCGCGGCACCTCCGCCGCCGCGCGCTCCAGCCCCTGCGCGTTGGCGTCGAAGATCGCGACGGGCCAGCCGGCGGCGGCGCACAAGGCGGCCCAGCCGCATCCGATGTCTCCCGCACCGATCACGGCCACCTTGCGGGGTAGCGGCGTCACGCGGTCGCTCCTGCCTCGGTGATCGGCGTGGGCGTGGCGCGGGTGGCCCAGCGGAACACCCGTTCTGAGAGCAGCGGCCACACGACGCCCATGTCCACACGCGTCGCGACGCGGACGCGCGCGCCGTCGGGCTGCGCCCGGGTACGCCCCCGCTGGTCCTCCCCCCCCCCGGCCTTGCCCTTGCCCTCCCCCTCTTCCTTGCCCAAGTCCACGACCAGCCGCTGCTCCTCGAACTCGAGCGCCTCGGGACGGATCAGCGCGGCGATCGGCAACACGTCGTTCACGATGCAGCCGTCCAGCCCCTCGGCCTGTTTGTGGAACTCGACGTAGAAGCGCAGGGCGTCGTGGATCCAGCGGGCGAGCGGCGAGCTCGAGTGCGCGAGCCGTGTCACCTCTTGCGGGCCGAGCACCGCTTCGCGCGTCACGTCGAGCCCGACCATCTCGGTTGGGAGCTCCGCGCGGAACACCGCGTCCAGCGCCTCGGGGTCGCACCAGGCGTTGAACTCGGCGTAGCGGGTCGTGTTGCCCCGGGCGGCGAGGTTGCCCACCATCGCGATGTGGCGCGCCACCTTGGCGCGCACCAGGTCCGGCTCGCGCCGCAGCGCCAGCGCGAGGCCGGTGAGCGGCCCGAGCGTGACCAGCGTGACCGGCTCGGGCTGGTCGGCGAGCAGCCGGTCCAGCGACTTCACCCATTCCAGGATCACACCCGCGGGCGGCAGCTCCGCGTAGCCGAGCCCCGACGCGCCGTGCGTCTCCGCCGCCACGGCGAGGTCGCGCTTGAGCGGCCGCCGCGCGCCCACGCACAGGGTGATCCGCCGGCCCGCGCGCCGGGTGATCTCGACCGCGTTCCGGTACGCGTTCTCCACCACGGTGTTGCCGTAGGAGACCGAGATCCCGCGGACGTCGAGCTCCGGCGAGCCGAGCGCCAGCAGCAACGCCAGCAGGTCGTCGATGCCGGGGTCGGTGTCGATCACGACGGGAAGCGGGGGGGCTGATGCGGGGAGGGTGCGATCAGTCACGCCGTAAAGGCTAGGGAGCGCGGACCTCGTTTGCAATAGTCTCGCGCAAATCACGGAACTCCGCCGCACCGCCGAATCCGAAGATCCGCTCGATCACCCGGCCCCGGCGGTCCAGCAACACCGAGTAGGGGAGCCCCCGATAGTGATAGGTCTGCCGCATGCGGCCCCCGCCCACCAGGATCGGGAAGGGCGGCCCAAACCGGCGCACGAAGGCGAGCATCTTGCGCGAGTCCACGTCGTCCGAGATCGCGGCGATGTCGAAGTCCTTGCGGTCGAACTCGCGGTACAGTTGCGCCATATGGGGAAACTCGTCGCGACACGGATCGCACCACGAGGCCCAGAAGTTGACGAGTGTCACTCTTCCGGCGAACTGCGCCAGGGTGACCGTGTCCCCGCGCAAGTCGGGGAGCGCGAAGGCGGGTGTGAACGGCTCCCGGCTCGGTGACGTCGTGCCGGCGAGCAGGCTGTCGGCGTCGAACGTCGCGAGATTCCCCCGGGCGTCCACGGCGACGGCGGTCTCGCGCGGCCCGAGGTGGCGCGTCGCGAGGATCGCGCCGCTGCTCGTGTCGACCACGTCGACCCGCAAGTTGGTCGCAGCGGAGTCGTCCGATCCCAACGCGTACAGGCGGCCGTCCGGCCCGAGCGCCAGCGCCACATTGACGAGCGCGCTCCGGACCCGGATGTCGCGGCCTCCCCCCTTGGCTGGCAAGAACTCGGGCTCCGCCTCCGTAGGGAACAGCCCGCGCCGCGTGGTCCACCGTGCAGCGCCGCCCGGCGCGTACTTGCGGATCTCATCCCGCACCAGGGGCGCGAAGTAGATCGACCCGTTCGGCGCGACCGCGACCGCTCCCGCGTTGACGAGCTGCGCCAGGAACGGCACGGGCGGCACGTGGATCGTGGCGAGCCCCGCCACGGGCCGGCCGAGCGTGTCGAGCACCCGGATCAGGGGCGCCGTGTCCGGCTCGGCGGCGAACTGGGGGATGTAGTACGGGGACCGCACCGCCACCACGCGCTCGCCCGCGGCGGCGTACAGCGAGGCGAGATGGGGGCCCTCCCACTCGCGCACCGGGTGGCCGCTCGTGTCGAACACGACCGCCTCTCCGGTGCGCTCCGTGACCAGGAGCATCCGGCCGAGCGACGCCACCGCCATCGGGTTGGCGAGGCGCGGGCTCGTGAAGCTGCGGGTGACGCGGAGCCGCCCGTCGAACGCGACTAGCCGGCTGTGGTCGGGGTCAGGCGCCCAGGAAAGGCCCCCGAGGGAAGCCGCGGGAGAGCGCCGGAGAAAGAGGAGGGTGAAGCCGCTGGGCGGGGGTGTCGGACGTCCGCAGGCGAGCAGCGCCGCGGCGACCAGCCCGGCGCCCCCCCCCAGCGCGCGCCGCATCAGCTCGCGGCTGCGACCGTCTTGATCTCGATCGTGTGCAGTCCGCCCACCATGCGATGGGTCCCCGTCACCGTCACCTTGCTCTCGGCGAACTTGTCGAGCTTCGAGTTCTGGGGATCACCCGGCTTGGAGCTGACCGGAACGTAGATCGTGCCGTCGCTCGCCAGGATCCCGAGCGGGACGCCGGCCTTGGCGCACGCTTGCGCGCACGCTTTGTGCGCAGGGCCCGAGGCACCGTTGGTGGTGTTGCAGTTCAGGTCGATCACTTGGCCCGTCATCGTCATCTCGTTGCCGGCGGCCGCCGCGTGTCCCTGTGCCGCGAGCGGCAACGCGAGACATCCCAGCACGGCCGACGCGGCCATGATCCGCTTCAACATCGTGGCATCCTCCCTGTGTGTGGTTACGCGTGAACGAAATCTCCGACTGGCGGAGACGACCGTCGCCTCCCGTGTACCATACGTCCCGACCTGCGGTTCCAGATTGGGCTATATTGGGCGCCATGAGTCAGGTGTATCGTCAACTGCTGGAGGCGTTTGGCCGCGGGTGGCAGGGCGGGGACGTGGACGCGATCGTCGCCGTCTTCTCCCCCGACGCCGTCTTCCTCGAGACTCCCTTCAGCGAGCGCAGCGTCGGAAGCGATGCGATCCGAGCCTACTGGAAGGACGTCCCCACCAACCAGGCCGAGGTGACGTTCAAGTCCGGGGAGATCTACGCCGCGGGACCCTGGTTCGCCACCGAGTTTCGCTGCACCTACCGCCGGCGCCGCACCGGGGAGTGGGTGGACGCACGGGGCGCTATCTTCTGTGAGACGAAGGATGGCAAGATCGCCGAAATGAGGATGTACTGGCATAGATACCCGTAGCCGCATCCATCTCGGCACCCAGGGCTGGAATCACCCCGCGTGGATCGGCCCGTTCTATCCGCCTGGCACCAAGCCGCACGATTTCCTCTCCTTCTATAGCAGGGCCTTCGACACCGTCGAGGTGGACTCGACCTACCACGCGACTCCCCCCGAGCACGTCGTCCGCGCCTGGGCGGAGCGGGTGCCGGCGGGGTTCAGCTTCGCCCTCAAGCTGCCGCAACAGCTGACCCCGGAGCCCCTCCCCCACACCCCCGACCTGGCGCAGCTCGAGCTGTTTTGCGCCCGCGCCGCGCTGCTGGGCGACAAGCTCGGCCCCGTGCTGGTGCAGCTCGGACCCGAGTTCGGCCCCGAGCGGTGGGACGCGGTCGCGGCGTTTCTCGAGCGCCTCCCCCGCCTGCCCGGGGGCGGCCCGCGCTGGGCGATCGAATTCCGCCAGCGCGGCTGGCTGGGAGCGGGCCCAAAGCTGCTCGAGCTGTTGCACACCCACGGCGTCGCGCTCGCGCTGGTGGAAGGACAGCTCAAGCGCGAGGAGATGATGGAGCTCGCCATCCATCCCACGACCGAGTTCGCCTACGTGCGCTGGCTCGGGGCGTCCGGAAAGAAGTTCGAGGACTTCTCCGCCATCCAGGTGAATCGTGACCGGGAGTTGTCGGTGTGGGCGATGGCGCTCGCCGCGCTGACGGCGCGCGTGCCGGCGGTGTACGGCTACTTCAGCAATCACTTTCAGGGTCATGCGCCGGGGAGCGCGCGGGAGATGCAGCGGCTCATCGGGGCGAATCCCGTCGAACCCGAGACGCTGCGCTCGCAGACCAGCTTGTTCTAGCGACTCACCGTCTTGCGCTTGACGTAGTCGAGCGCCTCCTCCATCAGCCCGGCACTGCGCATCCCGACCCGCATCGCTTCGGTGACCGCCTCATCCTCGGACATGCCCCGGTCCAGCATGAAGTACGGCAGCAACATCACGCCCACTCGGTTCCCGCTGCCGCAGTAGAACAGCAAGCGCTTCTTGCCCGCGAGGCCGCGGACCGTCGCGCGCACCGCGTCGAACGTTGCGTCGGCGAGCGGGCCGTGACTCACCGGGATGTTCAGGTACTCGAGACCGGCCGCCGCCACGGCGTCGCCGGGGCGGAACGGCTGGGGCTCCATCGGCTCGCGGATGTCGAGCACCACCTCGCATCCGGCGCGCTTGAGCGCGTCGAGGTGCGCGGCACTGGGCTGGCCCCCGGTGACGATTCCGGGAATCGGCTCGCAGGCGTTGGGAACGCCGGCGGCGGCGTCGAGCAGTTGGCTCATGCGGATGATCGGCGCTAGCTTTCGCGGCACAATCTAGCGCATGTCGACCGGTATGGCGTCGTCCACCCGTGTCCGTTCCCCCCGGCGTCCCGCGCTGCGCGCGCATCTCAAGCCGCACCACAAGCTGTGGCTCAACTGGGACGGCGCGTTCTTGATGGGCCCTCGCTACCTGAGCTTTCTCGACGCCGTGGATCGCACCGGGACCATCCGGGCGGCGGGGCAGGAGGTCGGCTGGAGCTACCGCACCTGCCTCAACCGCATCCGCCAGATGGAGCGAGTCCTGGGCGCGAAGGTGCTGGCCACCACCCGCGGCGGGTCGCGCCGGGGCGCCGTGCGCTCGGGCCCCGTCGTCACGGTCCTCACAATGTGCGCAGCGCTGCGGGTGGCGGCGCAGGCGCCCGCGCCCGCGGCGTTCTCGACAACCCCAAGGCTCACCGGCTATCTCCAGCCCCGCTTTCAGTCCCTCGGCGACAGCGCGTCCTTCTTCTTGCGGAGGGCACGCTTCGCGGTGGAGGGCAACATCACGCCGTGGGCATCGTACCGCGCCCAGGTGGAGATGCGCACCATCGGGGCCGCGGCGACGCCCGCCACCTCGCCGCTGACCCTGTCGGCCACCGATCTCTGGGTGAGGATGACGCACCAGCGGTGGAGCGGGACCGTGGGGCAGTTCCGGGTCCCGTTTTCTCTCGAATCGCTCCTCAGCTCGACCATCCTCGAGACCACCGAGCGCTCGCGCATCGTGAACGCCGCGAAGCGCGACATCGGCGTCCAGGCGGAGTGGCGCATCCCCGACCGGCTGACGCTGCAGGGCGCGGTGGTGAACGGCGAGGGGCCGAACCGCGCCGCCAACCCTGACAACCGGATGGCCTACTTCGCGCGCGCGGTGGTGACGCCGCTCAAAGGGCTGGACCTGGGTGGAGCGTTCGAAGGCTACAATGACAGTACCAGCATCGACGTGCAGGCGTTGTATCGGACGGCGCGAGGGACGGCCCGCGCCGAGTACATCCGGGCCCGCAATCGGGCCAGCGACGTCCACACGGTCGGTTGGTACGCCCTCGCCGCGTACAACGTCGTCCCGCAGCGCGTCCAGGTGGTTGGCCGCGTCCAGCAATTCGACCCGAATGATCAGGTCGCGACCGACCGCTCCACCGGCTACCTCCTAGGGCTGCAGTACTTCATGCGCGGGGACAACTTCAAACTGATGGCGGATTACGAAGTGTTTCGCGAGCAGGTGGTGCAGCTCAAGAACAACCGCGGGATCGTGCAGCTGCAGGTGCGGTGGTGAGATGAGACGGTGGTGGAGGTTGGTGGAGGCGGGTGGAGGTTGGTGGAGGGCCGCACCCCTCTTGGTCACCGTCCTGTCCTCCACCGACCTCCACCAACCTCCACCAACCTCCACCATCCAAAGTCGCGACCTCCTCCTCGCCACCACCACGTCCACCCGCGACGCCGGGCTGCTCGACTCGCTGCTCCCTGTGTTCGAGCGGCAGAGCGGCTATCGCGTGAAGGTAATCGCCGTCGGCAGCGGGCAGGCGCTCGCGATGGGCCGCCGCGGCGACGCGGACGTGGTGCTGGCGCACGCGCCCGAGGCCGAGCGCGTCCTCGCCGACTCGGGTTACTTCTTGCACCGCCGCCTCGTGATGCACAACGATTTCCTCGTCGTCGGGCCGGCCGCGGACCCGGCGGGCCTGCGCGGCTTGAGCGACGCCGTCGCCGCGCTGCGCCGCCTCGCCGCCCGGCGCGCGACCTTCATCTCTCGCGGAGACCAGTCCGGCACCCACCAGCGCGAGCTGTTGCTCTGGAAAACAGCCGGCATCACCCCTCCCTCTCACGCTTCCGATTGGTACGTCGAATCGGGTCAGGGGATGGCGGCGACATTGCAGATGGCGGACCAGAAGCGCGGCTATACGATGACCGACCGAGGCACCTACCTCGCATGGCGCGACAAGCTCCAGCTCGTGCCGGAGGTGGAGGGCGACTCGCTGCTCTACAACGTGTACCACGTGATGGAGGTGAACCCCAA
>MNIR01000010.1 GCA_001919865.1 Gemmatimonadetes bacterium 13_1_20CM_4_69_16
GCCTGTTTGTAGGACAAGCAGTTAGCAGCTTAACCGTTGGCTGATGCATCGCTGATTGGGTCCAACTTGGGTCCAAAACAAAGCCGCTCCGGTTCATCGCGTACGCTTTCGACCCACGGCGCGTCGCCATCCTTCTGATCGGAGGCGACAAGACCTCCGCAGTGATCGCCTCACATAACTGGAGGGTTGCCGGCGGGCGTAAAGGAGGCTAAGTCCTCAGCCCCGCAGCCTCTGCACTTTTCGCTTCGGAGGCGAACATGTCAACGGATACGACCGTCGTGTTGGTCCACGGTGCGCGCCTTGTGCGCCGCACGCTTCCCATTCTCGTCGGCCTCCTTACGCTCGCTGCCCCGCTTGTCGGTCAGGCGAGACATGGCCACTTCTATCACATCAACTATTATCAGGTCCGGCCCGGCCAGGAGAAGGCATACGATTCGGCGCTCGTCGATGTGGTGACCCCAGTGTTCGACGAGTTGGTGAAGCGTAAGGCAGTCGTGTCATATTTGTTGCTCACCAAGATTGCCGGCTCCGGGGAGAACACGCATGTCGTCATCGTGGAGGTGACAACGCCGTCCGCGGAGGGCACCTTCCAAAGGGAACTTGATGCAGCCTCGCAGGCTCTGTTCCACAAGTTTTGGAGCGACGCGACCGTGCGCTTCCCGGAGCTGCGTGGATTCATGCACGCCGAGCTGTACACGCCCGTTGGCCAACGGCCCTAACGCTGGTATAACGCGGGGCGATGGCATAGTGGGACCTGTGCACCCTGAATAGCGGGATTTCTGGCTACCGGGGGTTGCAGGTTCGATTCCTGCCGGGCCTGTTTGAATTGCAACGAGTTACGCGCGAGGGCACTCCGCCTCGCGCGGCCTTTTTGTGTCCAACTTGAGTCCATTTCCGTGAGGGGCTGAACGATGACACACCTCAAGCCTCTTGCCGCGGTGTTCTGCACCACCCTCACCGTAGCGTCAGCTCCACTATTCGGTCAGACCACAATCCCAAACACCCCCGCCGGAAAGGTGCTACGTGCCTGGGTCGACGCGTACAACAGCGGCGACTCCGCGCGCGTGGCGATGTTCTTCCGCACCTACTCCGCGGAAGACGCCCTTCGCGGTGCATTCGCATTCCGTAAGATGACAGGCGGACTTGACCTGCTCAGCGTTCAGGTGAGTGAGCCGAGGCACGTTGAATTCATGACCCGATTCCGCGCAGGGCCGATGGTCGGCTACGGGGCGCTCGACGTGTCGGCGGCCGACACGAGTCGCGTGAGCGGCTACTTCTTTCCGCTCGGCATGAACGTCTCCGTGGACGACATCCGGATCGACGCGCCCACTCGCACGCGCGTGGTCAGGCGTTTGGCCGCGCTCCTCGACTCATTTTACGTGTCCCCGGAAGTCGGGAAGCGCATGAGCGACTCTCTGCTCGCGCGGCTCAAGCGAGGGGTCTATGACAGGTACACGAACGGCGCGACCTTCGCGATCCACCTCAGGGCGGATCTCGATGACATCGCTCACGACAAGCACTTACAAATTCTCTACAGCCTGTTACGCCGAGGTCCGGAACCGCAACCGGATACGGTCACTCAACACCGGCGCGAGCGTGAAGCCGACTGCCCGGTCTGGCCGACCGAGCGGCTCGAGGGGGACGTCGGGTACCTGCGGTTCGACGGGTTTGTCGATCCGGCGGAGTGCGGGTCAACGATTGTGACGGCGATGACCGCCTTGGCAGAAACGAAAGCGCTCATCATTGACCTGCGGGAAAACGCCGGCGGCGGCGTAGCCGGCTCAACCCCGCTCCTCGAGTCGTACTTATTTGACCGCCGCACCCATCTCACTGACCTGTGGTTCCGTCATACCGGCGAAACACGGGAGCGCTGGACACTGGACTCCGTTGCCGGTGCGCGGTTCGGCGGCGCGAAGCCGGTCTATGTGCTTACTTCCGCGCACACGCTTTCGGCCGGCGAGGAATTGGCGTACGATCTGCAAGCGCTCAAGCGCGCCACGATCGTGGGCGAGACGACGTCCGGCCAAGCCCATGCGACATTTGAAGCCCGCATCGACAATCACTTTGAAATCCTGCTACCCACTGGAAAGACGCTCAACCCGGTGACGGGTACCGATTGGGAAGGGGTCGGCGTTGTGCCGGACGTCAAGGTGCCTGCGAGGGGCGCACTAAGCACGGCGCAGGGACTGCTCCGCGAGAAGCTGGCGCATTAGCGCCGTCGCAATCGAGCCCTACGGCCGATCACCTCGGGCTATCGCCCACCTCAACTTGATCACAGGTTAAGGAAGAGTCGATATACAAGGCTGCAGCACCAAGCCTGTGTCGTAAGCGCCCCGTCCGTCTGGAGCCTCGGCATGAACGAGCACGTCACTCTCATGCACCCGGACGCGCGTGACCCGACCGCTCGAGGGATCTCGTCGGGATTCCCGGTCGATCTGCTCAGCCAGTCCGCCGCACGCCTCCGCGTCCTCGCCCTGCTGTACGCGTTCGTCTTTTTCATGGCCGGAATCTTTCCGGCGCTGGTGCTCCCGAGCGAGCGGGCGCGATTCCTCGGGAGCTTCCTGCAGTGGGGCCCCGGCGTGATCGGGATCGTGGTAGCGTTGCTCGTCGCGGCGGTGATCCGGAGCGCGCGCGTTCCGCTTCCCGCGGCGATGAACATCGGCCTGGCATTCGAGATCGCCAGTAGCTACGCCATCGCCGCGGCCGAGTTCGCCGATCCGATGATGCTCGAGATGCACCATGGCATGATTGGGCTCTCGTGGGTTGCCGTATGGATGGCTGCTCATGCAGCACGCCCAGACACCGCCTGCGCCTCCATCTGCCCGGACGGACCTGCCGATTCCCAGGGCACTCGATGACCTCGTGCTGTCGTGTCTGGCAAAAGATCCCGCGAATCGACCGCAGTCCGCTAGAGAACTGTCGCTTCGGCTGGCCGAGGTGGAGGGCGCGAGCGCCTGGACCCAGGACCGGGCGCGAGAGTGGTGGGCAACGCACGATGCATCAACAGCCTATGCGCCGGAGGTTCATCATGGTCTGTAGGGACGCGCGAACACGGAGTCCCAGGCGGTGAGCGCCGGCTTCGCGTTCATGGCGCTGTCCGCCAGGCCTAGGTGGGTGAACAAGGGAAGGACGGACCCCGGCGGCAGAGTCAATCCCGTGAGATCGAGATCGTAGAAGGTGAGCTGGAACAGCGCACGGGCGCTGGTCTGCCCCAGGAGCTGCACCTGACGGGCGATGTAGCGGGCCTGGACTGCTGGCGTCGACGCCGTGGAGCCGACCGTGATCGATGGCCATCCGCCCTCGACGACCAGGACTGGTAGCGTCGTGCCCTGAACGATTCTGGCGTAATAGTCGAGCGGGAGATCCTCGGGAAGCGCAAAGCCGCCGAGATACGGATAGCTCGAGAGCCCGATCGCGTCCACGAACGGGAAGTCGGCCAGGTCTCGTGCGATTCCCTGATACGTCCCCCCTCCCGTGGCCGGGCGGCCCCACGCCGTCTCCACCTGCACGCTCACGTACAGCCGCGAGGGCAGGCCCGCGGCGCGGACCTCCGCCGCGACAGCGTTGGCCATCACCACGAGCGCCCGATAGACAGAGTCCGGGGCCGCCGCCCTGATGAGATTGGTTTCGGCGATGAGTCCGAGGTAGTCCGGTCGCAGCTTGTCCGCGACTGCGAACACCCAGTCACGGTACAGCCGCTGGATCGCGGTGTCCGTCACGCTCCGGCCCAGGGCGACGAGCTCCGGGGCCTCGGCGGCGCGGTTCAGGCCGTCGGTCGCATCGACCGTGAACACCAATGCCAGTCTGTTGGCGCGGAAGTAATTCGCGAGCGGGAGCTGGGCGGTGTCCACCGCGGCGGCGGGCGAGACGCCCCTGATGAGGGCGGCCCAAGGCGGGGAGACGTGCATGATCGCCGCGTCCGCCCGCGGCAACCAGTAGTTGATCGACGGCACGACGATCGCGGGGTCCAGGCGGGGCGGCATCGGCGCGAATCCCATGAGAAACGGCCGCGGCGACAACTGGGGACCGGCGCCGTCCCCGCATCCGAGGACAGCTGTGAGCAGGGCGAGAGCGAGCGCTCGCGCCACCCTCATGGCGGCGCTTGCCTGCATGAAGCCTCAGAGTGCGTCACTGAATCTGGACTGGTGCGCTAGCGCTCGAGCAGCGCGCGCTCCCATTTGCCCAAGTTCGCTGCCGCCTCGTAGGTACTCTGCGCGAACTCGAGCAGAGCGGCAGCCGGATCGGGAGCGCGCCGCACCGCCTCGTACGGCAGGATCCACTCGTGCATCCGCATATCGTAGCTCGCGCCGGCCGGGGCGATCACGGCGTCGGGGCAACCGGGCGGCTCGGGATACGCATAGGCATAAAACGATGGCTCCAGAATCGGCGTGAGGCCGCCGCCGAGCCACCATCCCATGCTGATGCACTCGTGCGAGTAGGACTCGCGTGTCACGCTATCGGCAAGGTTGGGGATACCGCCCGGGTGGCGCGGGGCCCGACGACCTGAGAAGCGCGTGTAGGCGAGATCGAACCCCCCCCACCAGAAGTGCACCGGGCTCGTCTTGCCGAGGAAGCCGGCCCGGTATGGATCGAGCACCCTTCTGATCTGGACCAGCACCTGCAAGAGGGCCCGTGCCGCGGCGGGGTCGTAGGAATGATGGATCGTGTCGGCTTCGAAGCGAATCGGGTTGGGGACTTCGGCCGGCCTGGTCCAGATCCGGACGCGCACATCCAGCCGCGCCAGCGCGTCCATGACGAGGCGATAGAACTCGGCCACCGGCCGCGGCTCGAGCGAGACCGTGGTGTGACCGCCGTCCGAGCACTCGACCGCGAGTTGATGAGAGACGAAGTCGAACGTGAGCGTGACGAGGCGCCGGTCGACCGTCAGCGGCAGCGTGGCGAGCCCGCGTGGCGTGATCTGCAGGGCGGTGTTCCAGTAATGGTTCGTGAGCGGCGACAAGCCGAGCGCCAGCTTGCCGACGACCTGGGTGCACATGTGCAACGTGTCATACGTGTCCCGCCAGGCATCGAGCGGGAGTGCCGGCCAGGCGTCGGCCGCCACGCTTTCAATACTCGGCGAAGGCATCGTCGGGATAGCTCTCCTTTGTACTATAGACTCGTGTGTGAAGCTTACCAAGAACGAGGGCCTATTTGGTGGGGGGCCCGAGCTACTACATTCCGGGGAAAGCAGGCCTGGGGAGCGTTTTAGATCCGCCCCAGCAACGACGCACGACGTTCCCCTCCCTGACGAGACAGAAACCTCGCCGTGATTGAACGGTGACACCGCACGAGCACCCTTCCAGCGAATGCGGTCACCCGTCCCACCACCAGAAGGAGGCTCCATGTCCCCACCCACCGTGACTCAGCGCGACGTGTCGCGCCGCCGCTTCGTGGCGGGTGCCGCGACGGCGGCCGGCGCGCTCGCCGTCGGGTGCAGTGACCAGACGATCACAGCACCGCTGCTGGGCCGCCTGGAGCGCGGCGATGTCCCGGACGCCGCGTCCTCCGGCCTCGAGCACGTGATCCTCGTGATGATGGAGAACCGGTCGTTCGATCACTTCCTCGGCTGGCTGCCGGACGCCGACGGCAGGCAAGCGGGTCTCACCTACTTCGACCCCGCCGGGACGGGCCACCAGACGTACCCGCTCGCACCCGACTTCCAGGGCTGCGGACACAGCGATCCCGACCACTCTTACGAGGGTGGGCGGATCGAGTACGACGGCGGTCGCTGTGACGGTTGGCTCCGTGCGAACGATGTGTACTCCATTGGCTACTACCGCCAAGAGGATCTTGCGTTTCTCGGTCGTGCCGTTCCCCAGTGGACCTCGTTCGACCGCTACTTCTGCGCCATCCTGGCGCCGACGTTCCCGAACCGCATCTACCAGCACGCCGGGCAGACCGATCGACTGAGCAACACGTTCGACATCTCCACCCTTCCCACCATCTGGGACCGGTTGGCTGGCCGCGGCCTGGCAGGTCGGTACTACTACAGCGATCTCCCCTTCCTCGGGCTGTGGGGCCCCAAGTACCTGTCGATCAGCCGAACCATCGACGCCTTCTACAGTGACTGCGCCGGCGGCACGCTCCCGGCTGTGGCGTTCGTCGACCCCGGCTTCCTCGGCGAAGCGACCGGCACGGGCGCGGACGATCACCCGTTCAACGACGTCCGGGCGGGCGAGGCGTTCCTGAACCAGATCTATGCAGCGGTGACGCACAGCCCGGCGTGGCCCAACACGGTGTTGATCTTCAACTTCGACGAGTGGGGCGGGTTCTTCGACCACGTCCCGCCGCGCGCCGCGCCGATCCCGGATGCCGATCGAGCCGCCGGTAACGTCGACGGCTTGCGCGGGTTTCGCACCCCGGCGCTGCTGATTTCACCGTTTGCGCGGCGCGAGCACACCTCTCACGTCCTGTACGACCACACGTCGGTACTGCGCCTGATCGAATGGCGCTGGGACCTGGAGCCGCTGACGGTGCGCGACGCGACGGCCCACAACCTCGCGTCCCAGCTCCGCTTTGAGCGTGCCGACGCCAACGCGCCGGCGTACTCGGTTCCTGCTGTCACCGGGGCGATCTGTCCCGCGCAGCCGCTCGCGCCGCTTGCCGCGCCACCCCGACCACTCACCCCGCGCCCACATTGGGCCGGGTTGCGCGACGTCGCGCGGCAACACGGTTGGAGCGTGTAACGGTTCGGGCAGCGGCCGTACCGCGGCGGTTTCCGCCGAGTCGTTCCATAGGGAGCGCTCCCGGGCTCGCCCGGGGGCGCCGCCGGCTTCCTTGACGTCTTCCGCCGGGGGTGCAGCTTCCGTGGACATGCCTGCGCTCTCCTGGGCTCTGATCGCACTCGTCTACCACCTCACGAGCCGACTGGCCTACGTGCTCTACATCGGGCTCGCGCTTCGACGGCAGGAGCGGACCGGCTTCCTCACGGAGCGGTACGGTCCCAACGGGGGATTTCGCCGCTTCCGGCAGACGGCGGCGATCCTCATGTACAACGACGCCACGAGCTTCGTGCTGCTGTGCCTTGCCAGCTGGGGTACGCTGCACCTCGGGCTCGAGCGCAGTGTCGTGCTGGTCGCCGGGGCGCTGCTGGTGATCGTCGGCATGTCCATCAAGCTGTGGGCCGCAGCCACGCTCGGCGGCGGCGCGTACTACTGGCAGAACTTCTTCACCCCCGACGAGTGGGACGGACCCTCCAGCGCGGGGCCGTACCAGTTCCTCAAGAACCCCATGTACACCGTGGGTTATCTACAGACCTACGGATTTGCGCTGTTGACGGGATCGCTACTCGGGCTGGGCGCCGCGCTGGTCGATCACGTCGCTATTCTCGCGTTCTACCGGTTGGTCGAGAAGCCGCATTTCGAGCGAGTGCGCGAGCGGCGATGACGGGAGACGGATCACCACCCCCGTCTAGACGGAGCCGGCTTTCCGGTGCAGAATTCGGCGGCCGTCACCACGCCTTTCACAGGAGACTCGGCATGAGAGCTACACTCGGGACCATCCTACTGGCCGTTTGCGCCCTGCCCGCCACGAGCGCGGCCCAGGCCAACGAGCCGATCATTGTCGTCGACGGCGTGCCGGTGGAGCGGGTCGTCGCCCAAGCCAAGAATCCGGTTGCGGACGCGTTCCGGTTCGTGGAACAGCGCCAGGCAAAGAATATCACGGACGCCGCCGAGGCGATGCCGGCCGACAAATACGGTTACAAGCCGACGCCCGCCCAGATGAGCTTCGGGGACGTGGTCGCCCATCTGATCGCCGATGGCAACGACTATCTGTGCAGCGCCGCCACCGGCCAGAAGTCGCCCGACCGGCCGAAGTTCACGGGGGCGGACCCGAAGGACAAGCTCATGGCCGGCTTGAAGGACTCGTTCCAGTTCTGCGCGACCGCGCTCGCCGGGCTCCAGGATGCGCAGCTCGCCGACTCCACCCCGTTCTTCGGCGGTCGCAAGTCCACCCGCGGGCTAGCTGCCCTGATCACGGTCGCTGACTGGGCGGACCACTACAGCCAGATGGCGAACTACCTGCGGCTGAACGGGTTGTTGCCCCCCACGGCGAAGCGCGCAGCGCAGTAGCGCGCTACGTGCGCACCTGGTTGCGCCCGCCGTCCTTCGCGCGGTACAGAGCCCGATCGGCCGCCTTCACGACCTGATCGGGCTTGCTGTACCGGTCATCCCGTTCCGCGACTCCGATGCTCACCGTGACCAGGACGCGCTTCCCGGGGCCCTTTTCCGCGAGGATCTTTTCCTTTTTCCGTTTCGACCGGATGCGGCTGCGCAGGATGAACTTCGCTTCCTCGACCAGCGTGCGGAGCGCTTCCAGCTCGGGGGCGCACTCCTCGACGGACTTGCCCGGAAAGATCACCGCGAACTCTTCGCCGCCGTAGCGGTACGCGCGTCCGCCCCCGCCCACCTGGGCCAGCTTGGCCGCCACCATCTTCAGCACCTGGTCACCCACGTCATGCCCGTGGCTGTCGTTGATCCGCTTGAAGTGGTCCACGTCCACCATGCCGACCGTGTAGCGGCTGCCGAGCCGCAGCAGGGCCTCATTCAGGGCGCGCCGCGCCGGCAGACCGGTGAGGCCGTCCTGGTACGCCATGTGGTAAGACGCTTCCACCACGGCGACTATGAGGATCAGGGCGGAGGTCGCGAAATAGAACGTGGAGAACCCCGGGTTCCCGGCGCGCACCTGGGACAGCCCGAGGAACGCCGGCAGGAGCGCCCAGCTGAACGAGCGTCCCGTGGAGGTGGGCGACAGCAGCAGACTCGCTCCCATCAGCCCGGCCGAGGCGAAGAACGCCAGCAGCGCCGGATCGGCGAGTGGCGTCCACACGAACAGACGCGGCGGCAGCAGCCGCGCGTGCAGCAGCGCGGCGGCCGCTCCCGGCGTGCCCCGGTCGAGGACCGCGACCAGCGCGATCTGCCCCAGAATGAGGCCCAAGCGCACCAGCCCCGGTGGCGTGAACACGCCGCGCTCGGCGGTGAGCGCCAGCGCCGCCAGGTTGAGTGGCAGCAGGAATGCCATCGCCTGGAACGCGACATGATCGCGCGTGAAGCCGCGGCTCGTGACGAAGCCGAGCAGGGTGCGGTCTACCAGGGCGAACAACAGCAGCGCAAACAGCAAGCGGCTGCGGCGGAACCGCCAGCCAAGCAACACCCCGGCCCCGAACATGGCGTAGGGGTAGTAAAACGCCACTCCCCCCAGGGTCTGCTGGGCGCCTCGCCAATGCGTGTAGATGATGGCGGCGAGAACGATGGGAATCTCCGGCAGACTGTACGACAGGGCTTTTGTCAGGAGGTCGTGCCAGACGTACTTCTGCTGCGCTGGTTGGCGCACGTCTCAGGGGCTCCTCGCGGTGCGGTTCGGCCTGCCGGACGTCGGGGACGACGGTGGGGATTAAGGCTAGTTGCGTTGGCCGCTGACGGCTAGTCATATTTTCCGCTCGTCCGGCGGTATCGTCTAGGGGACTAGGACGGAGCCCTCTCAAGGCTCAAACACGGGTTCGAATCCCGTTACCGCTACTCCGCGTCGCTCGCCCCCATCGTCTAACGGTTAGGACACCACTCTTTCAAGGTGGGAACAGGGGTTCGATTCCCCTTGGGGGCAGACAAGCACGAGAGGTGTCGAGCGGCAACGCGACGAATCTGCTCGACGTATCTCGGTGGTCAGGGCCGATAGCTCAACTGGCAGAGCAAGCGACTCTTAATCGCTAGGTTCTCGGTTCGATTCCGAGTCGGCCCATCTCCCACTGCTGGAGCCGTGCGCGTGCGGGTGCTGGTCGTCGAGGACGATCCGGAACTGGCCGGCTTGCTCCGCGACGGGCTGCGCGCCCAGCGCATCGATCCCACGCTGGCCGCCACGTTCGCAGAGGGCCGGGAGCGCGCCGCGCTTGCCTCGTACGACGTGATCATTCTGGACGTGCGTCTCCCCGGCGGTAGCGGATTCGAGCTGTGCGGCGAGCTGCGGCGCGGCGGGGTGACCACGCCGGTTCTGATGCTGACGGCGCTCGACGCCGTGGACGACCGGGTGCGCGGGCTCGAGGTCGGGGCAGACGATTACCTCACCAAACCGTTCGCGTTCCGCGAGCTGCTGGCGCGCCTCAAGGCGCTGGCGCGGCGCCGTACCGCCCTCGCGCCCGCCCGCTACCGCGTCGCCGATCTCGAGGTCGATCTGGGCGCCCGCCAGGTGCGGCGCGGCGGTCGGCCGATCACACTGAGCGCCAAGGAGTTTGCCCTGCTCGAGCTGTTCGTGCTCCACCAAGGACGCGTGCTCGACCGCTCCACCATTACCGCGCACGTGTGGGATGACAACCACGACCCTTTCGCCAACGTGCTCGAGGTGCTGGTCCGCCGCCTGCGCCGCAAAATTGACGACGGTTTCGAGCCGAAGCTGATCACGACGCTGCGCGGCGCCGGCTACCGGTTCGGCACGTGACGGCGCGCGCATGACCCCGCTCGCCCAGCTGCGGCTCCGGCTGACGCTGTGGTACGCAGGGGTCTTCACGCTCATCCTCGGGCTGCTGGGGATCGGGCTGTTCGTGGCCGTCCGCCACCAGATGTCCCGGCAGCTCGACCTGTCGCTCGAGGGCGCCACCGCCGCCGTGATGCGGGCGGCCCGCATCCGGGAGGCCGAGCGGGCGCCCCAGGGAGCGGTCGTGGACGCGGTGGAGGAGCTGCACGTCCCCGACCGGGCGCTCTACCTGTTCGACGACCGCGGGCGCCCCATCACGCCGCCGCGTGCCGAGGCGTGGATGCAGAGCGCGGCCCTGGAGGCGGCGCGCACCGGTCGGGCGGACCGGAGCATCGAAACCCCGGCCGATCACGTGGTGCGGCTCCATGCCGAGCGATTTACCGGGGCCTCCGGCGCAGTCTACGTGGCCGCCGCAGTCGCCGACGTGCTGGAGCTCGAGAGCCGCTACGCGTCGCTCATCCGCGCGTTCGCCGCCGCGGCTCTCGCCGCGTTGCTGCTCGTCGCCGGGGGAAGCTATCTGCTGGTGCGCCAGTCCGCGGCGCCGGTCGAGCGCTCGATGGATCAGATGCGCCGCTTCATGGCCGACGCGGCCCACGAGCTGCGCGCCCCAGTCACGATCCTGCGCACCCGGGCGGAAGTCGCGCTCGGGCAGAGCCGCGACTCGGCTCGGGACGCGGTCGCGTTCCAGGCGATCGAGCGCGAGGCGACGCGGCTCGGCCAGGTCGTCGGGGATCTCCTGACGCTCGCGCGGGCCGATGCCGGGGAGCGTCCGATCGCGCAAGTCCCGCTCTATCTGGATGACGTGGCTGCGGAGGCGGTGGAGGCCGTCCGGACCCTGGCCGAGCAGAAGCACGTGCAGCTCGAGGTCGGCGGGTTCGAGGAGGCGAAGATCACGGGGGATCCCACCCTGATCAGGCAGCTCTTGTTGATCGTGCTGGATAACGCGATCAAGTTCACGGCCGCAGGCGGCCAGGTGCGTCTCGACGTGTCAGCCGAGGACGGTCGGGCCGCCGCCGTCGTCGCGGACACCGGCGTCGGCATCTCGCCCGAGCATCTGCCCCATGTGTTCGAGCGGTTTTTCCGTGGCGACCCGGCGCGCCATGCCGCGGACGGCGCCGGCCTCGGCCTCGCGATCGCGCGCTGGATCGCCGGTGCGCACGGCGCCCGCATCGACATCAGCTCCACGCCGGGCACCGGCACGCGGGTGACGGTGAGCTTCCCGGTCGTGGGGTAAAGGCTCCCGTTCGCGCCGTGCGCGGCTGAAGCCGCGGCTCGGCACGTGCCGCTGAAGCGGCTACAACACGCCCGTTTACGGGCAGACGCCGACTCGCGAGTTCACTCGCGCACGGTGTACTCCGCTCCCCGGATCGCCACCAGCAGGATCGGCACCGCGAACAGCGTGATCGGCGTGGACAGGGTGAGCCCGCCGATCACGGCCAGCGCGAGGGGGCGCTGCAGCTCGCTCCCCGCCCCGATGCCCAAGGCGAGGGGAAGCAGCCCGAACAGGGTGCACAGCGTCGTCATCAGGATCGGGCGCAACCGCACCCGCGCGGCTTCGCGGATCGCGACCTCGAGCGGCACGCCCTCGGCCCGCATCCGCAGCCGCGTGAAGTCGAGCAGGATGATCCCGTTCTTCACGATCAGGCCGACGAGCAGGATCAGCCCCATGAACGACGACACGTTCAGCGCGGCACCGCTCGCGAGCAGTAAGGCGAGGGCCCCGACGAAGGACAGGGGCGCCACGAGCAGCACGACCAGCGGCTCCACGAACGACTCGAACTGCACTACCATCACCGCGCACACGCTCGCGACGGCGAGCCCGAGCACGAGCAACAGCGCCCGGAACGCTTCCTGCTGACTGGCATGCTGGCCCCCCAGCACCATCCGCACGCCCGCCGGGGGCGCGTGGGCGGCGAGCACGCCTTGCACGTCCCCCATGACCCCGCCGAGCGAGCGGCCGCTGACCCCTGCCGTCAGCGTGATCATCTGCTGCTGGTTCTCACGGTCGAGGCTCATCCTGGACTCGGTCGCAGTGAACGTGGCGAGACTGCCGAGCGGCGTGACGCGGCGTGCGCCGGCACCCTGCACCGGAAGGGAACGCAGCCGCAGCGGGTCGAACCGGACTGAATCGGGCGCCCGCACCCGCACCGCCACGGGCCGGTCTTCGCTGCGGACCTCACCCGCGTTCACGCCGAGCAGCGCGGCGCTCACCGTAGTCCCCACGTCCGCCGGCGTCATGCCGATGCGGTCCGCCTCGGCCTGGCGCACGCGCATCAGCAGCTCGGCCGAGGGCTCGCTTACGCCGTCGTACAGGTCTTCCAGCCCCGCGATTTGCTTGAGATCGGGCGCGAGGCGCCGCGCGTAGGCCTCGAGGGTATCGAGCCGCTCGCCGAACAGCTTGATCTCGACGGGCTTCGCCGCGCCGGCGAGATCGTTGATCACGTCCGACAGGATCTGCACGAACTCGATGTGGAGGCGGGGGACGGCGACCAAGATCTTGCCCCGGACCTCGTCCATCACCGCGAAGATGTCGCGCGAGCGCCGGCTCGGGGGGAGCAACCGCGCCACGATGTCGCCGCGGTTCTGCTCCGTGGCGAACAGCCCCAGCTCGGCGCCCGTGCGACGCGACGTCCCGGTGATCTCGGGCGTGGCCGCGAGAATCCGCTCGGCGATGCCGACCTCCCGGTTCGTCTCGTCCAACGCGGTGCCGCCGGGTGTGAAGTAATCCAGCACGAACGCCCCCTCGTCCATCTCCGGCAGGAACCCCGTCCCCACCAGGCGCCACAGCCCGAGCCCCGTGGCGACGAGTACGACCGCCGCGATGGCGATGCGCCGCGGGTGGTGCAGCACGGCCGCGAGCGCGCGCTCGTAACGCGGCCCCAGCGCGTCGAGCGCCCGCTGCACCCGGGCCAGCGGACCGGCGGCGGTCGCTTCGACCTCGTGCGCCGTGACGAATTGCTCGGCGAGCAGCGGAATGATGGTGAGCGCGAGGCCGAGCGACACGAGGACGGCCACTGTGAGCGTGGTCGCCAGGGCGGCGAAGAACTGCCCCACCACCCCCTGCAGCAGACCGAGCGGCAGGAACACCACGACGGTCGTGAGGGTCGAGGTCGTCACCGGCCAGATGAGCTCCTGAACCGCCGCCCGAATGGCCTTGAGCCGCCCGCCCGGGAGCGCCAAATGGCGCGCGATGTTCTCGGTGATCACGACCGCGTCGTCGATCACGAGTCCGATCGCGATCGCCATCGCGCCGAGCGTCATGAGGTTGAAGGTCTGTCCGATGAGACTCATCACGTACACGGTGACGGCCAGCGTGAGCGGGATCGACGCGGCGCTGATCGCCGTGATACGCCCGTGCCGCAGGAACAGCAGCAGCACCGTCACGGCGAGGGCGGCGCCGATCAGCATCGCGTCGCGCACCGAGCTGACCGCGTCGCGCACCAGGGCTGCCTGGTCGTACACCGGCTTCAAACGCACGCCGGGGGATAGGGTGGGGGCGAGCCCGGCGACGATTCGAGCCACGCTGTCCGCGACCGCGAGCGTATTGCCCCCGATCTGCCGCGTGATGTTGATCAGGGCGGCGGGCTTGCCGTCACCGGCGATGATGCGGACGTGGTCCTCAGTCCCGACCTGCACGCTGGCCACGTCTCGCACCCGCAGCCCGTTGCCCAGCACCACGGCGCCGATATCCTCCGGCCGGTGGGCCTCCTGGTCGGTCACGATGAGGTATTGCCGATAGTCCTGCGCGACCCGGCCCACCGCCTGCACCGTCACCGCCTGCCGAATCGCGGTAGCGAGGTCCGTGTAGGTCATCCCCTGGGCCACCAGCCGCGCGGGGTCGGCGACTACCTCGATCTCCCGGACGTCCGACCCTTGCACGTCCACGCGTCCCACTCCCGGGACGCGGGAGATCAGCGGCTTGATCTCGTAGCGGGCCAGGTCGTACAGCGTCGCCGCGTCGCCACCCTCCAGGTTGTACGACAGGATCGGGAACAGCGACGGGGTGAGCTGCTCGACTTCGATGCCGACGTCCGGCGGCAGCGCGCCGCTCACCTGGTTCACGCGGGCCCGCACGAGCTGCAGGGCGTACGTCATGTCGGTGCCCGGCGCGAAAGTGATCGCGATCTCGCTCGCGCCGCGAATCGAGTGCGACCGGACGCGCGTCACCCCCGGCACGATGCTCACCGCTTCCTCGAGCGGGCGGGTGATGCTGAAGACCACCTGGCGCGCGCCGAGCGTGGAGCCTTGGGCGACGATGGTGATGCGGGAGAACACCAGCTCGGGATAGATCGCCGACGGCAGGCGCAGGGCGGCCCACACGCCGGCGGCGCTGAGCAGCCCGACGAGGAGATAGATGAACCGGCGTTGCCGGCTCAGCACGTCGAACAAGCTCACCGCGCCACTCGGACGATCTTCGCGCTGTCCTGGATGCCGTAGGCGCCCGCCGTGACGACCGTCTCCCCCGCCGCGAGTCCCGTAAGAATTTCGGCGAGCGACTCGGTGCGCGCGCCGACGGTCACGGGGCGGGCGTGCGCGATGCCCCCACTGTCCACGACGAACACTTGGAACGCGTCTCCCCCTCCCGGAACGAGGGCTTCGACGGGCACCGTGACGGCGCGGGGATGCACGCCGGTCACGATGCGTCCGAACACGGCTTCGCCGATGCGGGGAGAGCGGGTGGGCGAGGGGCGGACCAGGCGGGCACGCACGGCGACGGCACGGGAGATCGAGTCGACCGTTGCGGCGACGCCCATCACCGCGCCCTGGCCCAACGCCTCGCCGCTGGCCCCTTCGCCGGTCGACAACGTCACCGCATCACCGGCGTGGATGCGCGCGGCTTCGGCGGGGGACACGTTGAACACGATGTCCAGGGCAGCCGGATCCGCGACCTCAACGAGCGGCTGACTCTGGTCCGCCGTGGCTCCCAGCACGGCGGTCATTCGCGTAACCACGCCGCCGAGCGGGGCGCGCAGCGTCGCGAGCTGCTGAGCCCGGCGGGCCGTGACCGCGGCGACCTGGGCCTGGGCCAGATCCGCTGCGGCTTGGTCGGCGTCCTTCTGCGGCAGGATCCCTGCCTGCACGAGCCGCACCGCCCGGGCGTAGGCGCGCTGGGCGTTTTCGAGCGCGGTCTCCGCGCTGCGCGCGGCGGCGTCGAACGGCGCCCGCTCGAACTCGATCAGCGAGTCGCCCTCGGCCACGCGTTGGCCGGGTGCGACGAAGATCCGCGCCACCCGTGTCGGTGCCGGCGCCGCGAGCTCGGCAAAGCTGCCGGGCCGCGGCGTCACGGTGCCGATGGCGTTGACGAGCTGCGGGAACGCCTGCAGCGTCGCCACGGCGGTCCCCGCCTGGACGCCCGCCGGCGCATCCGACGCTTGGGCTGCGTCGGACGCGGCGTGCGAGCCGCCGCATCCGATGCCGAATGCGGCGAGCGCGGCCATCACCCGTCTTGGGAGTGTCACGGCTGATCCGAAGTGGCGGTGAGGAGCTGAACCGCCGCCAGCGCGTTATGCGCTGTCGCGAGGTCGTCGATGTAGCGGCCCAGGGCTTCACGCGCGTTGCGCTGTGCCTCGAGCACGTTCGCCAGGGGGATCGCGCCCTCGCCGTAGGCCTGGAGTGACATGCCGGCCACTCGATCGGCACTCGCCAGCAGCCGGGCGTCGCGGTCGAGTCGCGCCAGCGCCGCGGCGCGCTCGCGCCGGACGCGGGCGATCTGCGCGCCCGTTTCCCGGCGCACCAGATCGAGCTCCGCCCGTGCCCGGTCCCGCGCGGCGGTGGCCTGCGCCGCGACGCCGCCGTTCCAGTTGAAAAGCGGCAAGGGGAGGGAGAGTCCGACCGTCGGCAGCACGCCCGGCTCTGAACCGGTGGGGTCTCCGTTCTCCACGCCGAGCTGCAGGCTCGGGGCTCCGAACACGCTGCGATGCGCGAGCGTCAGGGCGCGCTCCGCCGAACGCAGCGAGGCCGCGGCGGCGGCGACTGGGAGCGGCTCGGCGGTGCCCGAGACGGCGCTGTCGGCCGGCGGGGGGGGGGCCAGCGAATCCCCCAGCGTGATCGACGACTCCTCCCCCGGCAACCCCATGGCGAGCTGCACGGAGAGGAGGGCCGCGACGCTGGTGAGCGAGTCGTCGCTGGCCACATTCTCCAACTGCCCTGCGTTGACGGCTGCCAGCCGGACGTCGAGCTCGCTCGCGTCGCCTACCTCGCGCCGCAGCCGGGCCATCGTGAGCAGGCTGTCGGCGTCGCGCGCGTTGTGGCGCGACAGGCGAGCGTGCGCCGCGGTGGCCAGGGCGCGAGTATACGTCGTGTCCACGTCGAATCGAATCGCGGCGCGCTCGAAGGCAAAGCCGTAGCGGGCGGCAGCGCGCGCGAACTCCGCGGCCCCGATGCGGGGCGCGCGCAACCACGGTACATCGAGCGGGAGATCCACGATCGCGTGATACTGCGGCACGGCCTTGGTGTAGGTCGCCGAGAAGGATGGGTTCGGAAACGCCCGGGCGACTCGCACGAACCCCCGCGCGGCCGCCGTATCGGCGCGGCCCAGCGCGACTCGCGCGCCGCGCTCGAGCGCCGCCGCCACGGCCTGGGCGCGCGTCACCGGTTGCTGGCCAGCGAGCCCACGCGCGCCCGCCACACCGCTCAGCCCTACGACGGATAAGACGACGAATGAACGACGCACCAGCGCTCCCTGGAGAGTCGGGACGAAGACCCGGTAAAGCTAGCCGGCGAAGCTGTCAGGAAGCTGTCACGGGTCCAGGCGGCTCGCGGGTGCGCCGTTCCGCGCGCATATTCGCACACGCCCTCTCCCCAAGGAGTCATGCGATGCGTAGCGCGCTCATGTACGGGACGATCACCACCCTGGTCCTCGGCCTGGCGGCATGCGCCGAACCACCGGCGCCTACCGCCCCTCCGCGCCCGAGCTTCGCGACCGGCCGACGCGGTCCTGCGGTGTTCGTCACCGACGTCAGTCGCGACGTCGCCGCCCAGGACGAGACCCCGATCGCCGTCAACCCGCGCAATACGAGCAACATCCTGACCGGCGCCAACGACTTCAACTTGAACGACGGCTGCGCCTACAACGTGAGCTTCGATGGTGGGCGCAC
>MNIR01000053.1 GCA_001919865.1 Gemmatimonadetes bacterium 13_1_20CM_4_69_16
CAGCGGGGTGCCGGCTGTGTGGTCACGACCGAGACGCGCGTCCAAGCCACGGACGCCCGCACACAGCGGCGGTTTCGGCTTTACTGGACGCTGATCTATCCCGGAAGCACGCTGATCCGTCGGATGTGGCTGCGCGCGATCCAGCGGCGGGCGGAGGTCAGGTCTTGACCGCGACCGCCCGCTCGAGCGCGGCCGCGAGGCCTTCCTCGTCCCACGCCTGATCGTGCCGCGCGCCGTTGATGAAGAACGTGGGCGTGCCGTTCACCCCGCTGCGCACTCCGCTCATGAAGTCGTCTCGCACGCGGCCCTTGTACGTCCGCGCTGCCAGCTCGCGCGCCACCCGGCCGCTGTCGAGGCCGAGCTCCTCGGCGTAGGTGATCAGGTGCTCGTCGTCCAGGGCGAACTGTCGTTGGAACAGCCGATCGTGCATCTCCCAGAACTTCCCCTGTGCCCCCGCGGCCTCCGCCACCTCCGCAGCGTGCTGCGCGTGGGGGTGCAGCTCCGTGAGCGGGAAGTTGCGGAACGCGAACCGCAGGCGCGGTCCCATGCGACGCTGGATCCGCTTCACGATAGGGTGCGCCTGACGGCAGTTGGGGCACTCGAAGTCGCCGTATTCGACCAGCGTCGCCGGCGCATCCGCAGGGCCCTGGATGTGATCGCGGTCCCCGACCGGCAGCACCAGCACGCCCGTGCCCCGGCGCTGGCTCACCGCCCTTCTGCCCTCGCGTCGAGCGTCTCGAGCGCTCGCAGTATCCCGTCCGCTCCGGGGTTCACGTCGATCGGGGAAACGTAGCTCCAGCGCACGATGCCGTCCCCATCGATCACGAAGAGCGCCCGCTCGGCGAAGCCGTCCGTCTCGCGGTACACCCCGTAGGTCCGCGCCACGGCCCCTTTCGGCTCGAAGTCCGCCAGCAGCGGGAAATGCAGCTTGCGTTGCTGCGCGAACGCCCGGTGGCACCACACGCCGTCGACTGAGATACCGAGCAACTCAGCGTCGTGGCCCTGGAACTCGGGCAGCACCTCGTTGTAGAGCGCCATCTGGTCGCCGCACACCGGACTCCAGTCCGCCGGGTAGAACGCGAGGATCACCGGGCGACCGCGGAAGTCGTGCAGCGACACCGTCTGGTCGGGCGCGCTGTGCAGCGTGAAGTCCGGGGCCCGAGTACCGGCCCGAACTGGCCGGCCGGTCGCGCGTGTTGCCGTCTCAGTCATGATGGTCACTCCTCGTCAGAGGGCGCGCCGCAGTGCGGCCGCCAGCGTGCGCGTGTCGCCCGGCTCCTCGTGGCGCTGGCCGTTGATGAAAAACATCGGCGTGCCACTCACCCCGCTCCGCACCCCGCTCATGAAGTCGTCGTGCACTCGCGCTTTGTAGGTGTGCGCCTCGAGCTCCCGCGCCACCCGGGGAACATCCAGCCGCAGCTCCTTGGCGTAGGCGAGCAAGTCGTCGTCCGCCAGCGCCGCCTGGCGCTGGTACAGCAGATCGTGCATCTCCCAGAACTTCCCCTGGGCTGCGGCCGCTTCCGCAACCTCGGCCGCGTGCTCGGCGTGCGGGTGCTGCTCGCCCATGGGAAAGTGGCGGAACACGAAGCGCACCTTCGGTCTGACCTCGACGAGCACGCGCTTCAGCTCCGGGTACGCACGACCACAAAAGGGACACTCGAAGTCCCCGGGGATGCTGCCGCAGTCTCGCCGTCGCGTCGTCGATCCGACCCATGTACGCCCGAACCGCCTCGCCCTTGCCCCGACGTGGCAACACGAAGTGGCGATCGTCGGGTTCCCGGCTCTTGAGGTCGTCCACCATCAGATCCCCGCCGTGTGCCTCGACGGCGGCCTCGAACCGCTCCACCGCCGTGAGCAGGTTCGCCAGGTCGTCGGGAGGTTCGGTACCGGTCACCGTGACGCCGCGGCCGCGCAGTCGCGCCGCGACTTCGGCGACGGCGGCATCCCGCTCTTCCTTGCGGTGTGGATCGAGGGTGCCTTCCAGCTCTTCATAGGGGTCGCGCGAGTCCGGCTCCATGGTCGCCTCCCGACTAGGGTAAAGCAGCTCCGGGCAGTGAAGGTGCATGAAGAACAGCAGAAAGACCACCGCCCCCGAGTCTCAGTGGTGGCCCGGAAAGGACGCGTGCCGATTGCCGTGCGTAAGAACATCAACGTCGCCGAGGCGAAAATAGTTGCGGTCGTGGTGTGACCGTCAGGTCGTGAGCACGATGGGGACAAACCGCACCTCGCCCGCCTTTCGGACCCCTCCCCTGTTCGGCCGATGCCGCTCAGCGCGGCCGCCCCCCATACTCCGACCCACCTGGACGGGCGCTGACGCCCGTCCCTGAGGGAGGCAATCTTGAGCACAGTGCTGCAGTCTCTTTCTAGCGAGCTCGCCGATGCCGTACAGTCGGCCGGGGGAGCCGTCGTCGCGATCCACGCCCGGCGGCGCATTCCGGCGAGCGGGGTGCATTGGCGACCGGGCGTGGTCGTCGCCACGAATCACACGATCAGCCGCGACGAGAACATCACGGTGACGCTTCCCGATGGAACAACCGCCCCAGCGAGCCTCGCCGGGCGCGACCCGGGCACGGACCTCGCCGTCTTGAAGCTCGCCGGCCAAAGCTTCCCGACCGCGAGTCTCCGACCCGAAACGCCCCCCAAGGTGGGCGAGCTGGTGATCGCGCTCGGCCGCCCGGGGCCGAGTCTCACGGCGAGCTGGGGCGTGGTGAGCGGCGTGGATGGGCCGTGGCGTACGTGGCAGGGTGCCGAGATAGATACGCTCCTGCGGCTGGACCTCGCCATCTACGACGGTTTTTCCGGCGGCCCGCTGATTGATGGGGCGGGTCGCGTGCTCGGGATCAACACGTCGGCGCTGGCGCGCGGCGTGCCCGTCACGATCCCGGTCGCGACGGTCGAGCGTGCCGTCTCCGAGCTGCTGGAACGCGGATCGATCCGGCGTGCTTATCTGGGAATCGGTACGCAACCCGTGCGGGTCCCGGAATCGCTGGTTCGCAAGCTCGAGCTGAAGGTGGACGTCGCCCTGCTCATTGTGAGTGTGGCCCCGGGCGGACCCGCCGACCGGGACGGCTGGCTGCTGGGTGACGTGCTGCTCGAGCTCGACGGTGCGGCGGTGAGCGATCCAACCGACATCCTGGCGAAGCTTGGGGGAGACCGTGTGGGCCGGCCCCTCGCGGCGCGCGTGATCCGGGGAGGACAGGTCAAAACGCTTCAGGTGACCCCAGGCGAGCGGCCGAAGTCGCGGGTGGCATGACTGCGTCCCTCCTCGCGGCCGCTGGCCTCGCGCGCGAGCTCGCGGCAGCGGTCGACCAGCTCCGCCGCATCACCGTGCAGGTGCGGGCGCACGGTGCGGCAACGGGCGCCGGGATCCTATGGACCGGGGGAGAGTCGGAAGGCCGAGGGCTGGTCATTACGAACGCCCACGTCGTCCGGGGCGATCGGGCGACAATCGAGCTCAGCGACGGTACCGCTGCGCGCGGGCGGCTCGTGGCGCGTGACCTGAAGCGCGACCTCGCTGCCCTGGAGTTCGAGCCGACCAGCGCGACGCCATCCGCCGCGGTGCGGGACTCTCCACCGCTGCGCGTGGGCGACCTGGTGATCGCGATCGGTCATCCGGGCGGCCTCGTGGGCGCAGTCGCGCTCGGCATCATCCACGGTGCCGAGAGTCCGCGCGAGGGTCGGACGGCGCGGTGGATTCGCGCGGACGTGCGCCTCGCTCCCGGCTTCTCGGGAGGCCCACTCGCCGATGCCACGGGCAGACTCGTCGGAGTTAACACGATGACGCACGGTAGCCTGGCGCTGGCGGTTCCCGCGGCGGCGGTCGAGGCGTGGGTACGACGCTCTCACGCGCTGGTGGCGTCGTGATACGAGTGCTGATCGTGTCACCGAGCTCCGGCACCCGGAGAGCACTCGAGCACGTTGTCGCCCAGGACCCTGGCCTGGTCATCGTGGGTGCGTCCGACTCTCTCCAGTCGCTCGACGACGTGATCGACCAGTCCCGTCCCGAAGTCATCGTACTCGATCCCGGACCTGAGTCGCACCTGCCCCTCCCCCTGCTGCTCGAGCAACGGCCCAGCCGCCACGCGACGCCGCTGGTCGTGCTGCTGGAGGATCTGGAAAGCGAGGTGGGAGCTCGGGCATTGCGCGCCGGCGCGCGGGCCGCTCTGCCCCATACAGCGTCGCCCAAGGAAATCCACGCTGCCATTCGAGCGGCGGCAGCGGGGCTCGCTTCGCTGCCGGCGGCTGTGGCGATGACGGTGCTGGACGGTAAGTCAAACGACGGCGCGCGTGGGCCGGTCGATACCGGGGACCCTACCCTGACCCCTCGGGAAGGGGAGATCCTGACCTTGCTCGGTGAAGGGCTCGGGAACAAGGAGATCGGGGTGCGGCTCGGCATATCCGAGCATACCGTGAAGACCCACCTTGGGGCGATCTACGAAAAGCTCGATGCCTCGAACCGGGCGGAAGCAGTCGCGACCGGCCTGCGGCGAGGCTTGATCATGCTCTGATACCGCGGGGTGCGGGTCGAGTCCTCGCTCCTACGAACTTTGGACTTCTTGCAGGAGTCCGGCGAGCGGCTCGGGCAGCGACACGCCGGGCTCGCCCTCATGCAACACCACGAGTCGCTGGGCCTTGCCCGTGTCGTCCACGATGTCGATTTCGTACCGATAGAGGTCCGCCCCGATCGGCTGGGTTCCACTGGCCACGAACCGACGAAGTGCCGCGATCCGGTCCTTGATTCTCGCCGCGCTCGCCGGCGTGAGCGTGCTCGTGTCCACGGTGGCGACCGGCTCTGATCCACCGGCGAAACCGCCGGTCTGGGTGACTCTCACAATCACATCCGTCTCCTTGTGACGTCCCTCGCGAGGGTGCGACGTCGCGGAACCGGGCCGCGACGTCGCCGCCGGCTCACTTGAATGCTTTCCTCAGTTCGGCCACAGCGCCAGCCAGGAGCTCCTCTTCGGGAATGACCTCTCCTTCCTGTCCCAACCGCTGCAACTCCGCCTGCAGCTTATCCGGCGCCCGCGCGTACTCTGGGAGCTGCATGGTTCCGCAACAGCCGGAGCGATCCTGCGGGACTTTCGCGGACAGCGAGGGATGATTCGGATCCGCGGCCTGGACCTTCACTTCGTCCGCGCCCAGGATCAGGTTCGGGTCGCCATAGTCCATCTGCCCGATAGCCGACGCTGTGAGCGGGACGGGCGGCACCACGATCTCCCGGACCGCGAACCGCGTGTGAATGAAGGTCCGATAGGCCGGCGGATCACCTTGTGCCTTCGAGATGGTGAGCATCGCCGTCGCTACGTCGGCGAACGTCGCTCCATTCGCCGGCGCCTTGATGATCGCTTCGAGCAGGAGTCTGCAGAGCTTGTGCGCGACCTCGAGCAGGATCTGCGCGGGGTCCTTGACCTTGCCCTGCTGGATCCGCTCGTGAGCATAGATGTCGGCGAGGATATCGTAAATCGCGCCGGTGAATACCTGTGACAGCTCGTGGACCTCGTTGCTCACCTGGCTCAATTTCAGGTCGTTGTCGGCGTTCCGCAGCCCTGCGCTCCGCCCCAGCGCGGCGCCGAACTGCTCGGCCAGCGCCGAGAGGTAGTTCTTGGCGTGGAGGTTGGCCTTGGTGATGGCGACGAACGCTTCAACCTGATCGAGTTGCGACAGGGCCAGGAAGATCGCCGTCAGATCCCCGAAGGCCTCGTGCAGTGCCCCGGTCTGCGGTGGATTGCCGATCCCCAGCCAGCCGGGCTTGAGGCCGTCCAACACCGCGTGCCCCGTCTCGTGCGCGACGATGTCCAGCGAGCGGCAGGTGTACAGCGGCTGGCCTGCCCCCGGCGGCGTGAAGTAGAAGAACTTCAGCGCCTTCTGGCTCCTGCTGTAGAACGCGTTCGCCGTCACGCCGGCGCGCGGGTAGGCGGTCACGGGGTCGGTGTTACCGCCGATGTTCCACGCCCACGCAATGGCGATGCCGCCCCGCAGCCGTTCGTACATCGTGAGCGTCTCGCGCACCACGGCGAAGGTGTGTGCGCAGTCGGCCTCCGGTGTATCAGCCGGAAAGATGAAATCGCCGGCGGCGCTGCGCGTCACTGGGGTCGTGCCCACCAGGTTGGTGTCGATCCGTGGATCCCTGGGACCGTTGACGACGAGCGACGGAACCAAGACGAGACGCCTGCCCAGTTCTCCGACGGACGGATCCTGCTTCCAGATCACGAAGCGCGAACCGCCCAGCAGCGGGAGCGGGATGGGGATCGGGTGTGGCGGCAAGGGCACCGCACGACGCCCCATGAGCACCTCGATGAGCTCCGCTGGCGCCAAGGGCTCGATGGTCGCCATTCGTCCAGCTGAAAATTGCCGCGAGTACGAGTAATCCGTACCTGCCGGATCCTCTTGACGCTTCGCCGGTGGAACCCGCGCTTCCCGCCCCGGCGAGAGATCGAACCGTCGCATAGACACCTCCTGTATCGCCCCGTCGCTTGGTTTGGAGTGAACCCCCAGACGGTTCTGCGATAATGTCAGTGGCGTCTCGCGACGGCTATCACACTACGTGCACGCTCATAATGGCTATAACAGCTTGAGCACTCCGGTCACGGGACTGACATGACTGCCACTTGACCGCACCGTCGCATGATCGGGCGTACTCGCTACGTCTCTGGTACTGATGCTCGCTGAGCCCCTCTTTGTGATCCGTGCCGGGCATCCCGGCATGTCGCTCATCACCCGGGCGGTCGTGGAGGCCATACTGCTGTCGGAGGGGTCCATCGGCTCCGCGCGGGCCGTGGCGCGCTCGCTCGGGCTCCGGAACCGCTTCGAACTCGCCCGACTCCTCCGACGGGAGCGCCTGCCGCCGCTCCACCGCCTGGCGGCATGGGCCACCATCCTGTCCTGGGTCTCGGCCGCCGAGCGGCACGGCCTGTCACTTTGTCGCCAGGCGTTCCGGTCCGACCGCTACCCCGGCGCGTGCTACCGGTTGGTGAAGGAGGTTACCCGGCTGCGCTGGGGCGAGGTGCGCGCGCGCGGCTCGGCGTGGGTTGTGAGCCGGCTTATGGAGGAGTTGGACGACGCGGCGAATGAGGCCGCTCGCCGCCCGTGAATCAGCAGCTAGCGCGCCCCTGGATCGTTCTGGGGGGGACCTTCGGGCCGGCTGAGTCACCTGCCACCGACCGCCTTGTATAACGCAGCGTACGCCGTCGCCGCGTCGCTACGCCCCTGAGCGAGGCGATCCTGCGCCTCGAGCTGCGTCCGCTCCGCATCCAGTACCTGAAGAAAGTCCGTGACTCCTTCGCTGAACCGCAGGCGCGCCAGCTCGGCGGCGCGCTCGCTCGCGGCGCTCGCATCCTGGAGCCGCTCCAACCGCTCCCGAGCGCTGCGATAGCGTGTGATGCTCGTCTCCACGTCTTGCATAGCCGCCAGCACGACGCGCCCGTACTGCGCGCGCGCGGCCTCTTCCCGCGCCTGCGCCGCGTCGACCTCCGCCTTCACTCTGCCCAGGTTGAGACCGGGCCACGTGAGCACAGGCCCGACCACGTAGCGCAGCGTCCCGCGGTTGCCGAACGCGTCGACCTGTGGGGCGGCGTAGCCCACGCTGCCCCCGAGACTGAGACGCGGGAGGTAGCTCGCCTGGGCCGCTCCCACCAGCGCTCCCTGCGCAGCGGCAAACCGCTCGGCCGCTGCGACGTCGGGGCGGTAGCGCACCACCACCTCGGGCTGCTCGATCGTGGTCACCTCGGGAAGGGGCGGCAGCCGATCGGGTCGCTCGAGCTCATGAGCGACCTCAGTGGGCGAGCGGCCCACCAGCGTTCCGATGCGATACTGCGCCGCCGCCACCTGGGCCTCCCGGGCCGGAATCGACGCCAGCGTGGTGCTCAACTGCGCCTGCGCGCGGTCGGTGTCGAACGCGCTGCCGCGCCCCGCCTCGAGGCGCTGGCGCGTGAGGTCGAACGTGCGGCGCTGGTTCTCGGCGTTCTGGCGGGCTACCTGGAGCTGCTCCTGCGCTCCCCGCAGCTCGAAGTACGCCGCGGCTAGCTCCGCCGTGAGCGACACCTGCACGTCGCGCAGCTCTTCTTGCGCCACGCTCACCAGCGCGCCCTGCGCCTGCACGCCCTGGCGGATGCGACCGAAAATGTCCAGGTCCCAGGTTGCACTGACGCCCGCATCCCAAACGGTCTGATCAGGGAACACACCGGCCCCGGGGAAGGTCGCGCTCGACAGTCGTTGCCGGGAGTAGCTGCCCGAGACCACCGTCGAGGGCGTGAGCTCGAGCACCTGTCGCACCCGGTCCGAGCGGGCGGCGCTCACGCGCGCCCGCGCCGCTCTGACGTCCAGGTTGGCGCCCTGCACCGCGCCGATGAGACGAGACAGCGTAGTGTCGCCCAATGGCGCCCAATAGTCCGATGAGAGGACCGGCCGATCGGAGGGATCCGGGGGGGCACCGTGCGCGGCGCGCGTCGCCGGCGCCAGGTACGAGGCGGAGACAGCGTCGCCCGAGGCAACAGCGACGCTGCTGCGATTGCTGTCGCCCATTTCGCGGAACGACGCCGGCACGTCAACGGCGGGTGATCGATAGCCTGGGGCCGAAGCGCATCCGGAGAGCGCCAGGAACCCCAGGAGAAACGCGCTACGCATGCGCCGCCTCCTCTACCAAAGCAGGTTTGACCATGAGTCGCTCGCTCGCCTCCTCCTCGCTGGGACGATGCTCGGCGGCGATGAGCGAGTAGAACACCGGGACCACGAACAGGGTGAACACCGTCCCCACCGTCATGCCCGCCACGAGCACCGTGCCGATGCTGTTGCGCGCCGCCGATCCGGGACCGGTCGCGAACACCAGCGGGAGGTGGCCGAACACCGTGGCCGCCGACGTCATCAGCACGGGCCGAAGCCGCGTGAGCGACGCCTCGCGCAGCGCGGCCAGCTTGGCCAGCCCTCGCGCCTGGAGCGTATTCGCGAACTGCACGATCAGAATGCCGTTTTTCGCGATCAGTCCCACCAGGGTGATCAACCCGACCTGCGAGTAGATGTTGATGGTGGTGAGATTGAGGTAGCTGAACACCAGCGCCCCCGAGATGGCGAGCGGCACGGAGCCCACCAGCACGATCAGCGGGTCGCGGAAGCTCCGGAACTGCGCCGCGAGCACCAGATAGATCAGGATCACGGCGAACCCGAGCGTCACGGTGAGCGCCGCCCCTTCGAGCCGGATCTGCCGGGATTCGCCGGCGTAGTCGAGCCCGACGCCGGGGCCCGTCACCGCCGCGGCGGCGTTCTCCAACACGCGCAGCCCCTCCTCTTTGGTGACGCCGGGCTTCACGCCGCCGAAGATTCGGACCGCGTTGCGCTGCTGGAACCGATTCAGGGTGCGCGGTGCCGTGCTCGACTCGATGTGCGTGAACGTCGACACCGGCACCAGCCGGCCACCTGGCGTCTTGATCTTGAGATCGAGCAGCGGCCCCACCGTTGTGCGGCCTTCGTCCCCGATCTGGGGGATGACCTTGTAGCTGCGGTCGTAATAGTTGAAGCGGTTGACGTACGCGCCGCCCAGCAACGTGCCGAGCTCTCGGCCCACGCTGGCGAGGTCGAGCCCCAAGTCGGCGACCTGGTCGCGGTCGATCACCACGCGCGCCTCGGGCAGGTCGATCTTCAAGTCGGTGTCGACGTACAGGAACTTGCCGCTCTGCCAGCCGGCGCCCAGCACGGCGCCCACGGTCTGGAGCATCTGCTCGGGCGGAACGTCGCTGGTCAGCAGGAGCTCTACGTCATACTGTCCCGGCGTGGGCAGCGGCGGATCGAGGCGGGGGAACACCTGCAGTCCCGGAACCTGCGACACCGCACCGTACACTTGGCCGTACATCTGCTCGGTGGTGCGCTTCCGCTCCTTCCAATTCTTCGCGACCATCCCGCCGAACCCGCCCCAGTTGGCCGTGATCGACCACATGAACTTTGCCTCCGGGAAAGCCGTGACCGCCTTGACGACTTGGAGGGAGGCCTTGTTAGTCGCCTCGAGCGACGCGTCGGGCGAGGCCTGCATGAACAGGCTGATGTGACTCTGGTCTTCGATCGGCGCCAACTCCCGCCGCGAGTTCTGGTACAACGGCCACGCCGCCAGCATCACCAGCACCGCCGCAGCGACGATCGCCCAGCGCATTCCCAGGGCGCCGTCCAGCAGCCGCTCATAGCGCCGGCGCACCGCTTCGAACCCGTGGTGCACCAACTTCGTCAGCCGCCCCTCGCGCCCCGCTTCGTGGACGAAGCGTGAGCTCATCACCGGGGACAGAGTCACCGCCACGACGCCCGACACCACCACGGCAGCCGCGAGAGTGATCGCGAACTCCAGGAACAGGGAGCCGGTGAGCCCGCCCTGGAACCCGATCGGCGTGTACACTGCCGCCAGCGTGATCGTCATCGCAATGATGGGGCCGACCAGCTCGCGCGCGCCGACCAGCGCCGCCTGGATTCGCGTCCTCCCCTCGCGCACGTGCCGCTCGACGTTTTCGACCACGACGATGGCATCGTCCACCACCAATCCCACCGATAGCACGATCGCGAGGATCGTGAGGAGGTTCAGGCTGAAGCCGAAGGCGTACATGACGATCGCGGCGCCCACCAGCGACACCGGCATCGCGACCAGCGGTACCAATGCCGTGCGCACCGATCCCATGAACAGGAACACCACGAGACCCACGATCGCGATGGTCTCCATCAACGTCTTGGTGATCTCCTGCAGCGCGTCGGTCATGAACACCGTCGCGTCGTAGGCCATCTGCATGTCGATATCGCCGGGCAGCGTGGGCCGGATCCGGGTCATTTCAGCGTGGAGCCGCGTGGCCACTTCGATCTCGTTGCTCCCGGGGAGCGGCCAGACGCCTATGTACACGGCTTCTTTGTCGCTGAACTTGGTGATGAAGTCGGCTTCTTCCGCCCCCAGCTCGACGCGGGCCACGTCCGAGAGCCGCACGACGGCCCTGTTCCGCTCCGCCACGATCAGGTTCTTGAACTCGTCCGTCGTGCGGAGGTCGGTGTTGGCCAGCAGATTGACCTGCACCAGGTCGCCCTTGGTCTGCCCCACCGCGGCGAGGTAGTTGTTGCGCTGCAGCGCCGCGTGCACGTCGCCGGGCGCGAGGTTGAGCGCGGCCAGCCGGTCGGGGTCGATCCAAATCCGCATGGCGATGGGACGGCCGCCGAGCACGTCCACCCGCTGCACGCCGGGCAGCGTCGAGAGCTGAGGCTGCATGTTCCGGGTGAGCCAGTCGGTGAGCGCCGGAATCTCGCGCGCCGAGGACGTGAAGCTCAGGTAGAACGACGCATACGGCCGATCGGCGCGCTGCACCTCCACCACCGGTGGCTCGGCCTCGGCGGGCAGCTCGGAGCGCACCTGCTGCAGCCGTGCGGTGACCTCCGCCAGCGCCGCCGTGCTGTTGTGGTTCAGCTTGAGGTGCACCGTGATGCTCGAGACGCCGGCGCGGCTCGTGGATTCGACGTAGTCGACGCCGCTGATGGCCGACACGGCGCGCTCGATCGGCGTCGTGAGGAAGCCGCGGACGGTTTCGGCGCTGGCGCCGTAATACACCGTCGTGATCAGCACCGACGAGCTCTGAATGTTGGGATACTGCTGCACCGGCAGCGTCGTGATCGCCCGCCACCCGACGAGCACGATCACGAGGTTGACGACCGCCGCCAGGACGGGATGCTTGATGAACGTATCGGTAAAGGAGCGCATGGACGGTTCCCGATCAGCGAGATGAATCGCCCGCGACCAGCACAGCCTCGCGCAGCTTGAAGGACCCCGAGGTGGCGACCTGCTGGCCGGGGGTGAGACCACTCAGAATCACGACCTCGTCCTCGAGCACCGGTCCGCTTCGCACCGGCTGCACATGCGCGCGGCTCCGCCCGGCCGAGTCGGCGACGATCAAGAAGACGTGGTCGCCGCTGGGCCCTTTGCGGAGGGCGCTCACCGGAATCGAGACGACCGTCGTCGCGGGTCCCACCGGGACCTCGACCCGCACCGAGGCACCCGGCGCCGGGGCGTGGCTCGGGATCCGGGCCCGCACCAATGCGTTGCGAGTCGTCGGATCGATCCGCGCGTCGACCGCGACGATCCGGGCCGTCAGCGGACGGGGGTCGCTTGACGCGAACACGGCGACCGGCTCGCCCTGGTACAGCTCGGCCGCCACCGCCTGGGCCACCGTGAAGTCCA
>MNIR01000063.1 GCA_001919865.1 Gemmatimonadetes bacterium 13_1_20CM_4_69_16
GACCCATGAGAGCGATGCGATAAGGTGGCTCTGGATCGTGGGGCAGAAGCTGTTTCGCTTGCCGATATGACTCTAGTGCTCGAAAGCGACCCGTGGGCATGTGAGCGGCGTGCGCGTCACCCAAGATCATGAACCCGCGGGGGTCACGCCCATGCCGCAGCGTGTACCGCTCCGCGAGTTTGATGGCCTCCTCCACGCGCCCCAACGCGAGTTCCTCAGCGGCGGCGCGCAGTTCTGTTGGGACGGTGTCCTGCTGGCCCTGGGGTGGCAGGAGGGTAGCTGCAACGAGAAGTCCTGCGAGTAGCGGGTTGGCCATGAGTACCGAACTCCGAAACAGCGGGGACGGCGAGAGGCCGGGTTAGGGCACCGCTTTGACGGTATCCGCCTTCGTCGTCGTCGTATCCCCCCTCGCCCGTTTCTCCGCGTCCCGCTCCGCCTGCTTGCGCGCCCGCAGCTCGCGCACGTACTTCCGGAACATTTGCAGCGTCTCGGTGCGCCGCGCCGCCTGCATCAGGTCCCGACGCATGTCCTCGAGCTGGCGCGCTCGCAGTTGCTCGTCGTAGTTCCCCTGCGGCAGTGTGATCGGCAGCAGCGCAAGCACCGCCGTGGGAATCTTGATCCCCGCGACGTGGATGTACTGGGAATCAATGCCGATCGTCTTCCCCGCTACCTCCGTGGTCCAGGTCGGCTTCTGGCGCGCGCGTTGCTCCTGATCGATGATCACGTTCAACGAGTCCACCATGGAACGCAGCCGGTGGACCGCGATCGAGTCCTTGTGCTCCTCCTGGCCGTACAGCGCGTCCGCCACTTCGCCGGGGAGCGCGGGCCGCGGCAACACCCAGAGGCGTCCGTCTCCCACCTGAGGTGGGATCACGAAGTGCGGGCCGACGGCCGTGGGGCTCGCCGCGAGCGTCGTATCCGGCGTGCCGACGGGCGGCGCGGGGGGCGGCGTCGTGGTATCCGCGGCCGGCGCCGGCGCGGGCGGCCGCCCCAGGCCTCCGCTCGGCCCCTTACCGCGCTTGGTGCCCCCAAAGGGGGGTAGCTCCGCCCGCCGCGGCGGCTCGGGCGGGATGATGGTGATGAGGGATTGGTGGCGGTCGATCCGCCACGCGGTGGTCAGCGCAAGCGTGATGAGCAGCCCGTGCAGCACGATACTCGCGGCCCAGGTGAGCCGCGTTCTGGCGCGCGGGAGCCGCCGGGGATTAAACAGCGGCCAACACCTTTCCCAGTCGCTCCGCCGCCTCGACCAGCCGAGGCGCCGCGACCGTGAGCGCGACGCGGAAGAACCCTTCGCCGCCGGCACCGAACGCGCTCCCCGGGAGGGTCACCACGCCTGCCTCCTCGAGCGCCCGGCGCTGGAACGTCGCCGAGGCGAGCCCCTCCGGCAGCGGCACCCAGACGTACATCGTGGCACGCGGAGTCTCGGGTTCGAACCCCTGCGCCCGCAACACGGGCACCATCGCGTCCCGCCGCTCCCGGAACTGCGCCACGTAGCCGCGCGCCAGCGGCTCCGCCTGCGGCAGCACGGCCGCGCCCGCGGCCTGCACCGCGAGGAAGGCGCCGGTGTCCACGTAGTTCTTGACGCGCGCCAGAGCAGCGATGAGCTCCGCGCGCCCCACCGCCCACCCCAGCCGCCACCCCGTCATGCAGAACGTCTTCGAGAGGGAATGGAACTCGACGGCGACGTCCCACGCGCCCGGGATCTGGAAGATGCTGGGCGCGACGTAGTCGTCGAACGTGATCTCACAGTAGGGATTGTCGTACGCGATCACGAGGTCGTGCCGCTGACAGAACGCCACGGTGCGCTCCAGGTACTCGCGCGTCGCGACCGCGGCCGTAGGATTGTTTGGGTAGTTCAGGTAGACGAGTCGCGCCCGCCGAATCACTTCGGCCGGGATCTCCTCCAGCTCGAGCAGGAACGCGGTGCGCGGCGTGAGCGCGTAGCGGTACGGCTCCCCGCCCGCCAGCCTGGTCCCCCCTTCGTACACGGCGTACCCCGGTTCCGGCACGATGCCCACGTCCGCTGCGTCGAGCAGGGCCATCGCGAGGTGGGCGATCCCCTCTTTGGATCCGAGCAGCGGGTGTAGCTCGGCGAACGGCTCGACCTTCACGCCGAAGCGGCGCTGCATGTAGGCGGCGGCTGCTTCGCGGAACGCCGGCAAGCCCAGCTGGAACGGGTAGCGGCTCATCGCGGGATCGCGCGCAGCCCGCGCCAGCGCCTCGACCGCCACGCGGGGCGGCGCCAGGTCGGCATCCCCCGCCCCCACGTCGATGACGTCGACCCCCTGTTCGATCAGCCGCCGCTTGATGGCGGGGAGCTCGGCCATGGGATAGCCAGGGAGCGCGGCAAGGCGCTTGCTGAGCCTAGTCACGGGATCACCTGTCTGTGTTACGCACGACGAGTCGTCCGTGTCACGTTTCAAAGTGCCCGATCAGCCGCTCGCTCCGCGTGAGCTGCTGGCACCGGGCGTCGAGCGCGTCGTAGTCCGCCTTGGAGGACGCCTTGAAGTCCTCGAACGCCTGCCGCGAGGCCCAGCGATCGATGGTCACGAAGCGTCTGGAGATCTCGCTGTCGCGCGCCAGCGCGGTGTCCACGTACCCGGTGCTGCGCCGGAACAGTTGGGCCCAATCGCCGTCGGCCCCGTAGGCCCGGATGAAGTCCTGCTCGGCGCCGGCCTTCGTCTCGAACATCCACACCACCAGGAACAATCTACCCGCCGGCGCCCAGGGCCGCCTCGATGCCGTGCCCCGCGAAGAACTCCTCGCACGCCCGCCGCACTTCCGGCCACCGGCCCACGACGCGCGCCGCCGGCGGCAGCCCCTCGAGGATCAGCCGGCCGTAGCGCTTGGTGACGACGCGGCGGTCGAGCAGCACCACGGCGCCGACGTCGCTGGTGCTCCGAATCAGTCGCCCGAAGCCCTGTTTCAGCTTGAGCGCGGCGTTCGGCACGAGGTAGTGCATGAACCCGTCCAAACCCCGAGCGGCGAGCCGCTCCAGGCGGGCCGCGGTGAGCGGCTCGCTCGGCACCTTGAACGGCAGCTTCGCGAGGATCAGCACCCGCAGGGCGCGGCCGGGCACGTCGACGCCCTCCCAGAACGAATCGGTGCCGAGCAAGATGGCGGAGCCCGCCTCGCGGAACCGCCGCAGCAGCTGGTCGCGCTGGCCGTCGCCCTGAACCAGCAGCGGCCAGCGGCCGCCCAGCTGGTCGCGCACCGCGTCGGCGGCGCGGCGCAGGGCGCCGTGGCTCGTGAACAGCACGAACATGCCGCCGTCCGACGCGTGCGCCAGCTCCACCAGCACGCGCGCGACGGCCGCGTCGTGTCCCGGCTCGTCGTCGCGCGGCTCGGGCAGATCGGTGGGGATCCCGAACAGGCACTGTACGGGGAAATCGAACGGCGACGCGTGGATCTCGCGCGCCCGCACGCGCGACGGCGGGAGGTCGAGTCCCAGGCGCTCCTCGAGATAGCCGAACTCGCCTCCGGCGGCGAGTGTGGCGCTCGTGAGCACCACGGTCTCCACCCGGTCGAACAAGTTGTCCTTCAAGATCGGCGCCAGGTCGAGCGGCACGGCCGCGAGCGAGACGTTCGCGACCTTGCGGCCGCGCCGCTCCACCCAGCGCACCGCCGCGGGGCCACCCGCCGGCGGCCGCAGCGCGGCGGTGAGCCCCGTCGCCACGGCGTCGAGCCGCCGCACCACGCCGCGCAGCTCCCCCACGAGCTGGGCCCGCCGCTCCGAGGGGTCGTCGAGCGACAGACGGTCGGCGATGGTCTCGACGCCGTCGCGCAGCCGCGAGAAGGCGAGCAGCAGATTGTCGAGCGCGACGTCGAGGCCCTGGGGCCAGACGTCGTCCCGCGCGAACTCGTCGGTGAGCCGCAACACCGGCGTTGGTCCCGGCTCCGCCTCGAGGCGCCGCGTGAGCCGCGCGAACAACTCGTCCGCGGCCCGCCGGGCGGCGCCGACCGCGTCGAGCAGACTCTGTTGCACCAGGTCGCGGCTCGCCGCGGAGAGCAGGTCGTCGCGGTTGGCGAGCACCGCCCGCAGCGTCGGCAACAGCCCGCGGCCGTTCTTCTCGAGCCGCCACAACAGCCGCTGCACCCCGAGCATGCTGACCTGGGAGCCCAGGTGCATCGCGGCCACGTCCTCCAGATGATGCGCCTCGTCGAGCACCAGCCGGCGGTAGGGCGGCAGCACCGCCGCCTCCTGCCAGTTGTCGCTCGCCATGCGCACGGCGAGATCGCTCGCGAGCAGGTGATGATTCACCACCACGACGTCCGCCTCGGCCGCGCGGCGGCGCGCCTGGAACAGGAAGCACCGCTCGAAGTGAGGACACTTGAGCCGGGTGCAGAGGTCGGACTCGGCGGCCACCGCGTCCCACACTTCGCCGGTCGGCTCGTCCTGCAGGTCCGAGAGGCTGCCGTCGCTCGTTTTGGCGGCCCAGTGGGCGAGCCCTTCGAGCTCCGCGGCGCGCTCGTCCTCGAACAACGAATGCTCGCCGTCGCGCGCCTGCTCCAGCCGCGCGAGACAGATGTAGTTCCGCCAGCCCTTCAGCAGGGCAAACGTGGGGGAGTGGTCGCCCGTGCCGAGCGCGCGGGCGAGGATCGGAAGATCCTTGCCGACCAGCTGCTCCTGCAGATTGATGGTGTTGGTGGAAACGATGGTGCGCTCGCCGTTCTCACGCGCCCATACCAGGGCGGGCGCCAAGTAGGCGAACGACTTGCCCACGCCGGTGCCCGCCTCGAGCAGCGCCACCCCGCCGTCGTTGTAGGCGTCCGCGATGTACGCCGCCATGTCGCGCTGGCTGGGCCGGTCTTCGAACGCCCCGAGCGCGCGGGCCACCGGACCCCGCGGGGCGAGCAGCCCTGCCGTGTCGAACGGATCGAGCCGCGTGGTGGCGCGCGGCCGGGGGCACTCGACCACCACGTAGCAATCGGTGACCGCGTTGTCCACGATGGCGAAGCCCACGCCCCCGTCGTGCAGCCGGGCCGCCACGCTGAGATCGGCGCCCGAGGGCTCGAGCACGCCGCTCGGGTGATTGTGCAGTAGCAGCTCTCCCCGTTCGGCGATCCCCGGCAGCGCCAGCACCGCGTCCACCGTCCCGCGGGCCACGGCGCGCGCCGCCACGATCAGGCCGTTCGCATCGGGATGCGCCACGAACGACACCTCGCGCCCGTGAGCCGCGGCGATCTCCGCGCGTACCAGCTCGCGCACCGCCGGGGCGAGGCGCTCGATGCTCACGTCTTCAGCTCGCGCTTCTTGGCGGCCGGAAACAGCACGTTGTTGAGGATCAGGCGATAGCCCGGCGAGTGCGGGTGCAGCGACAGGTCGGTGGGCGGATCGCCGATCTGGTGTTGCTGGTCTTCGGGATCGTGGCCACCGAAAAAGGTCCACGTCCCCTTCCCCGAGTCCCCGTGAATGTACTTCACCCACGGCGCGCCTTCCTCGTCGGCCAGCACCGTCACGCTGGGCTTCAAGCGGCTGCGCAGGAACGACGTCGTGAGCCCGTAGAAGTCCGGGATCACCTGGCGGTGGTCCTGGACCAGCATCGTCGGCACCGGATCGATTTTCGCGCTGAAGTTGAACAGTTTGAACGCCCCGAGGGGCTGGCGCCGCGGACCGGCGTTCACCTGGTGACCGTCGATGTCGGAGAAGCTCGCGATGGAGGGGTTCGGCTCGACGTGCGCCCCCGTGAAGGCCAGGCTCTTCGCCCAGTCGAGCTTGGCGTCCGCCTGCGGGTCCATCGGCGTACCGTCGGCGAAGGCGGCCGCGATGTCCACGTGCTCGGCGGCGAGCGCTAGGTCGATGGTCTCCGTGGCCGTGCACATCGCGAACAGGAAGCCGCCGTTCGCGATGTAGTCGCGCATGCGACGCGCCACCGCTTTCTTGAGGTCCGGGACCGTGTCGAAGCCGAGCCGTCTCGCCGCGTCCGAGTTGAAGCGGACCATCTCGCCAAGCCACGGCGCGCCGCCGTAGATCAGGAAGAACTTCGAGTATTGCCCCGTGAAGTCCTCGTGGTGCAGATGCAGCCAGTCATAGGTCGTGAGCTTGCCGGCCATCACCTCGAAGTCCCACACCTTGTCGAACGGGATACCGGCGTATTGCAACGCCATGGTCACGGCGTCATCCCAGGGCGGCGCGTTGGGTGGCGCGTACACGGCCACCTTGGGTGCCTTCTCGAGCGGCACCGCGTCCATGTTGTTGGCCTCGATCTCGCCGCGGATCGCGATCACCCGGCCGTCGTCCACCGGCTCCACCTTCACCCCCGCGAGCGCCGCGTCGCGCCGGATCGCTTCCCCGTCGGGGAGCAGGAACGACCCACCGCGGTAGTTGAGCAGCCACTCGGCCTTGATCCCGGCCTGCACCACGCGATAGGTGACACCGTAGGCCTTGAGATGGTCGGTTTGCGAGTCGTCCATGGGGATCAAGAGCGAGGGACCGACAGACTGTGGGACGGTCGGACGGAAACCGAGAACGCCGGCACCGACCGACAGCCCAACCGTGCGGCTGACCGTCCGTACGAACTCTCGCCGTCTCACGATTTTGGAATCGCTCCTTTGGCGCGCTCGAGTTCCCGGCGTGCCTCCGGCACCACCGCGCTCGCCGGATACGCCAGGATCAGGTGCTCGAGCTGCGCGATCGCCGCGGCCGTCTGCTGCTGGCGCAACAGCAATCGCGCCCACTCGAGCTCGGCCGCCGGAGCCGCGGCGCTCTTCCCGCCCGTCGTCGCCACCTCTTGGAACAACGCGAGCGCCGTCGCTTGCTGCGCCGTGCCCAGCCGGGCCGCGATGCGTCCCGCGAGCAGCAGGACGTCGGGTCGCGCGTCGCCGGCGCGCTCCGCCGCCGCGCGCAGCCCCGCCAGCGCCCCCGCGGAATCCCCGCGGGCGACGAGCAGCAGCGCCGCCCCCAGCTCGGGGAAGCGGTCACCCGGAAGCTGCTGCAGCAGCGCCACCACGCCGGTGCGCTCGGTGGCGTCGCGTCGCTCGCCCGCGTACGGGCCCGCGGCGCGAAACAGCTGCTGCGCCGTTTTCATCTCGCCCCGGTACAGCGCGATCCACCCCCGCACCGCCAGCGCCTCGACGCTCGAATCCCCCACCAGCGTCGAATCGGCGAGCTGGAGCTCGCCGCGCCGGATGCGCGCGCGCGCGAGCTTGAGCCGCAACGCCGCACGGTCGTCATCGGCGAGTCGGGTATCCGCCGAGAGCCGCGTCCCCGCCTCGGCGAGCTGGCCGTCCTCGATCAGCGCCTCCACCAGCGCGCCCTGGGCCAGCGCCTGCGCGTCGGGCGGGGCCGTGGAATCGGCCGCCACCCGCTCGAGCACCCGCCGAGCCGCGACCCGGTCGCCCGCCGCGAGGAAGGCGCGCGCCGCCTCAGCCCGGGCCCGTACGGCCAGCGGCTCCGGGACCATCTCCGCGTAGCGCGCCAGCGCGAGCCCGCGCACCCGGCGCGCCTCGGGAGTGGCGCCTCCCCCGGCCCCCCCCGGTCCCCCCGCTCCCGCCAGGTCGGCGAAGCGCCGCAGGGCGTACGCCGCGTCGGACGACGGCTCGGCCACCGTGGGCGCGAATGCGTTCCAGGCGCTCTCCGGCTGACCCCAGCCGAGCAGCAGCTCACCCGCGAGACGGCGCTGCAGCGGGGTCGCCTCCGGAGTCAAGACCGCGCGCACGATCCGCTCCCGCTGCTCGGCTGGCGCTTCCGCGAGCGAGCTCGCCGCGTTCGCCAGCTGCGTCGGCGCCTCGGCCAGCGCCGCGGCCCATTCGCGCGCCGCCCCTTCCCACTCGCCGACGCGCTCCAGCAGCTCGCCCAGCTCGACGCCGAACGCCCCGCGCCGCCCCAGCGCGCGTCGCCCGGCGAGGAATACCTGGCGTGCCTCCGCGTAGCGGTGCGCGTCCTGCAACGCGATCGCCCACTCTCGGTAGGGAACCTCGTCGCGCGGCTGCTCCGCCGCCCAGCGCTGCGCCAGCACGCGCGCGCTATCGGCCTCGTTCAGCGTCACGTACGTCCGCAGCAACAGGCCCCGCAGGGCGGCGTTCTTGGGACTCGCGGCGACGGCCCGCTGCGCCGCGGGCAGCAGATCGGGCACACGGTTCAAGGACGGCAGCACGCGCTCCAGCCCGAGCAGCGCGGCGAGGTTGGTGGAATCGCCGCGTAGCGTCGTGAAGTAGACGGTCGCGGCGCGTTGGTACTGGCCGGCGCGCTCCAGCTCGAAGCCTTGTCCGACAGCTTGCGCAGGCGCAAACCGGGACCAGAGCAGGAGTGCAAGGAGAAGCACCAGAAGTGCCGCGAGGGTGCGCGGCTGAAGCCGCGGCTCGGCCTCGCCCGCTGAAGCGGGGTCGTGCCGGTTTACCGGCCGTCGCCGAGCCGCGGCTTCAGCCGCGGACTCAACGCGGCTCGGGGGCATTCAATCTCCGGAAGTACTCGAGCACGAGCCGCCGCTGCTCGGGCGTGAGCCCCGACAGCTCTTCCCACCGCGGATAGCGCAATCTCGGGCCCGCGCCCGTCGCCCCGGGCTTGAGCACGGCGGGAAGGTGCACGCTGTCACCCGTCGCGGGGCGGCTGGTGCGCTCCCGGTTCTCATCGGGCTCGCTGCCCGATAGCGTCCGGCCGGCGTCGAGCAGGCGGCGGTACAGGCGCTCCTGCCGCTGGATCGTCTGCGGGTCGAGCCGTCCGGCTTCGAGCTGGCGCGCCAGCTCGCGCGCTTCCTGCGCGAGCGCCCCGGCCGCGGCGCTGCCGCCTTCCGCCTGCAGGCGTTCGAGCCGTTGTGCGAGCGCGCGCTGCCGAGCCGCGAGCGCGCGCAGCTGCTCCAGCACCGCCTGCCCGCCTGGCCCCACCAGCGGCAGGAGCCCGCGCGCCTGACTATTCAGTCCCTGTTGGTCGCGGGCCAAGCGGGCGAGCTGCTCCACCGCTTCCGCGAACCCGCTCCCCGACTGCGCTCCCCCCACTTGACTGCGGCTGCGCGCGAGGGCGAGCGCCGTGGCGTTGAGCGCGTCCACCGCCTGCTCCGCCAGCGCCGCCGCTTCGCCGCTGTTCGGATCGCCCTGCTCCAGCTGCTCGCGCGCCGCGGCCATCTGACGCTGGGCGAAGCCCAGCGCCCCCTCGAGCTGCGGTGACACCAGCGCGTGTTTCCCCGCCGCCTCGCGGATCTGCCGCTCCACCGCCGCCGTTCCCTCTTCGATCGAGGCCTGGCGCGAGCGCGTCGTGGGACCGCCTTCGCCGCGCCGCAGCGCCTCGGCTACGCGTTGCTCGCGCTCCGCCAGCGCCGCCGTCTCGGAGAGCGCGCGGTCGAGCGCGTCGAGCGTCTCCTGGCGCCACGCGCCCGCGAGCGAGTCGCGCCGCGCGCGCAGCGCGGCGGGCAGCTGCGCGAGCTGCTGCTCCGCCTCCGCGCCGGACCGCTGCGCCGCGCCCGCATCCCCCTGCTCGGCCGACTGGGCGGCGCGCTGCATGGCGCCGGCGGCCTGCTGCGCGGTGCGCTGCGGCGCCGCGAGCGGGGCTTCGCGACCCGGTGGCTGCCCGAGGTCTTTCCCCACCTGCTCGATGCCGCGCGCCAGCGAATCGGTGCGCTCCGCGAGCGCGCTCTCGCGGGCCGCCGCCGCGCTGTCCGGCCGGCGGGCGTCGGTGCCGTTCCACTCGCCCTGGCGGCGCTTCAAGTCTTCCGCGTCGGCGGCGAGCGAGGCCAGCGCGCCCTCCACGGCGGCCCGCTGGAACAGCTCCCGGCTCCGCTCGAGCTCGGCCTTGAGCTGCTGTTGCGCCTCGGCGAGCCGCTGCAGCGCCTGCCGTGTAGCTTCGGGGTCGAGCTTGGCCAGCGCTTCTTGCAGCTCGCGCAGCCGTTGCTCGAGCTCCGGCGTGACGGCGCGCTGCAGCAGCTGCTGCACTTCGCGCAGCCGCGCCTGGAACGCCGTGTCGTCGATCCCCGCCGCCTTCGCGGCCCGCGCGATCTCCTCGACCGCTTTGCTGAGCTCCCGCACCCGCTGCTCGACCGCCTCCTGCTCCTGGGCCACCGCTTGCGCGCGCTCGGTCGCCTGGAAGGGGAGCGTCCCGGACTGTGCGCCGGGCGGCGGCCGGCGGGCTCCCCCCGGTGTCTCCTCGCGCGAGCGCTGCTCCGCAAGATCGCTCGTCCGCTCCCCCAGGTCGCGCTGCGACCCGGCGATCGAGTCCGCCGCTTCGACCAGTCCGTGCGTCGCGGCGCGCATCGCTGCTCGCAGCTCGTCCAGGCTCGGCAGGCGCAGCGCGAATTCCCCACTCCGGCCCACATGCGGGGCCGGCGCGTTGTCCCACGCCTCCACGCGGAACCGCAGGGTGTCGCCAGGGAGGAGTCCGCGCCGCGCGGCATCGAGATCGCCCTGCACGATCGCTCGATCGCCCACGCCGCTCACGTCGAGCGAGTCGCGCACCGCGTCGCCCACCTTGCCGGTGCGGCTCACCCGCCAGCTCACCACCTGCAGCCGCGACAGGCCGTGGTCATCGCGCGCGTCGATCACGAGCGGCTGGCGGAGCGAGAGGGGCAGTGTGGTGTCGCGCCCCGGCACCGGCACGGCCACGACCGGCGCCGAGTCGGGGACCACGCGCAGCTCGAGCGCCGGCGCGTCGCCCTCGAGTGGCGTCCCGTCCGCGGTCGTGACGTCCAGGCGCCAGCTTCCCGCTCCCGAGGCGACGGGCGCGAGCCGCCCCGAGAAGCGCGCGCCCGACACCGCGAGCCGCGCCACCGTACCGGCGTGTCGCCAGCCAGCCGAAGCCAGCGGCACGCTGGCCGCGCCGCTCGTCAGAATCACCGTGCCTTCGGGAACGAAGATCGTGTCACGGCCGGGAACCAGCGGCTCGTCGCCGCGCGCGAGATACGCGGGATAGTGGGCCGTGAGCTCGAGCTCGGCGACGAATGCCGGAAGCGCGATCGTGACCCGGCGCTCGACGCTGTTGCGCCCGCCGCTCGAGGCCCGGAGGAAGAGATCGGCCTCGAGCGGTCCGATCCGGCGGATCGCCCGACCGGCGGAGTCGAGGCCCAGACTCGCGGCACGCCATGGCTCCCCCGGCCCCCGCGTCCACAGCGTGGCCCGCGCGGCGGCCGGGACTTGCACGGTCACCGTGACGCTGTCGCCGCGCCGCACGGTGGCGCGATCGACCGAGAGGCGCACGGGAGTGCGCGCGTCGGCCAGCGTCCGCAGCGGATGCCAGAATGCGGCGGCGCGTCCCGCCGCCGGAGCGGAGGCGACGAACAGCGCTGCTCCCGCCGCCGCGGCGCCGAGCGCCACGAGCACGCCGCGCCGCGTGCCGCGCGCCAGAGCGCGCCGCAGCGCCGGGGCGGCGCGCTCGACCGCCTGCAGCGCGCGTGCATCGGCCAGCGCCAGGAGATCGGCGCTCACACCCCCCGCCGGCGCGGGAGCGAGCAGCCCGACGACGCTCCCCGCGCGCGCTCCCGCTTCGGTCTCGGCGCGGCGCCCGAGTGCGGGCGGCGTAGTAGCGCGCTGGGCCCGACGCGTCCCCCACACCGCGACCGCCACGACCGCCACGATCGCGATCCACGCGCCCAGCACGCCCGCGACATGCGGAGCGAGCCACACACCCAGCCCGGCGAGCGCGCCAGCGATGCCGAGGCTGGCGAGCAGGACGGCTCCGGCCCGGGCGCGCGCGTGCGGCAGCCCCAGGCGCGCCAGCCGCACGGCTGTGCTCCGGTCGGTCATCGGGTGGAGCTCACGGCGTAGGTGAAGAGATTCACGCCCATGCGCAGCGCCGCCTCATGCAGCTCCGGCGTATCGTGATGGACCTCGGGATCTTCCCATCCGTCGCCCAGGTCCGACTGATAGGAATAGTACACGACCAGGCGGTCACCCAAAAAGATGCCGAACCCCTGCGCCGGCAAGCCGTCGTGCTCGTGGATCTTGGGGATCCCCTTGGGAAACTCATTCGGCACGTGATAGATAGGGTGGGTCAACGGAACTTCAACAAGCGGGTGGTCCGGAAACACGCGGGCGATCTCGCGCCGGAACGCCTTGTCCATCCCGTAATCGTCGTCGGCATGCAGGAACCCGCCCTGCTCCAGGTAGCGACGCAGCAGCTTCACCTCTTCGTCCGAGAATCGGACGTTGCCGTGTCCCGTCATATAGAGGTAAGGGACATCCCATAGGTCCGGGCCCGTCAGCGTCACCACACGCTCCCGCTCGGCGACCGCGAGCCCGGTGCGCTGGCGGATAGCGGCGAGGAGATTGGCGAGCTTCGACGGACCCGCGTACCAGTCGCCGCCGCCGTCGTAATGCAGGCGGCCGATGGTGAGGGAGGCGGCGCGATCAGCTTTCAGCAGTCGGCTGTCGGCTGAAGTCGGCCCCGACTGCCGATAGCCGACGGCTGACAGCGCAGTCACCACGATCAAAGCGCCGCGTCTCACAATTCGTTGACCAAGCGGTATGCGGTGTTCCGAGCGATCCCGGTCTCCTCCGCGAGGCGCTCGGCGACGTCCTTGCGTGTCATCCCCTGCGCCAGCAGCACGCGGGCGCGCGCTTCCGGATCGGGGGGCCGTTCTTCCCGGGCGGGTTTGCCGGCGCCGGCGACGACGACGGTCACTTCACCGCGAGCGGGCGCCTGGGCATAGTAACCCGCGAGCTCGGTCAGGGTCCCGGCGCGGGTCTCCTCGAACACCTTGGTCAGCTCACGCGCCACCGCGGCGCGGCGCTCCCCGCCGCAGGCGGCCGCGAGGTCCGCGAGCAGCTCCGCGGTGCGCTGGGGCGCCTCGAACAGCACCACGGTCCACTCGCTCTTCGCCACCGTCTCGAGCAGCCGGCGCCGCTCGCTCCCCTTGCGCGGGAGAAAGCCGAGGAAGAGGTAGCGATCGGCGGGGAGGCCCGAGACCGCCAGCGCCGCGGCGACCGCGGTGGGGCCCGGGATGGTCACGACGGGGACGTCGCGCTGGCGCGCCGCGGCGACGAGCACGGCGCCGGGGTCGCTCACCGTCGGGGTACCAGCGTCGGTCACGAGGGCGACGTCCTTCCCCGTACCGAGCAGATGGAGAATGCGACGCAGCGCCGAGTCGGGCGAATGCGCGTGGAAGCTCACGAGCTCGGCGCCCGAGCCGACGTGCGCGAGCAAGACCTTGGTATGCCGGGTGTCTTCGGCCGCGACCGCGGCCGCCTGCTTCAGGGTCGCGGCCGCGCGAGGGGAGAGGTCGGCGAGGTTGCCGAGCGGCGTTGCCACGACGTAGAGGGTGCCGGCCATCTTACCACGTGACCTGCCACGGCAGGTGCCCGTAGTACCCGGCCGACTGCAGCACGTAGCGGTGCTCACGCGTCGCCTCGCGCAGGATCTTGGGCGCCGTGCCGGGCATGATCACCTCCACCCCTTCGAGCAGCTGCAGCGACCAGTCCATCAGGGCGTTGGCGAGCTCCTCGGGCCGGACCACGGCGTCCGGCGTGTCGGCGCCGCGCGCGGCGGCGAGGATCATGATCGCCTTGTGTTGATCGCGGATGCCCGAGCTGACCTTCAGCGCGCGCCGCTTCGCCTCGCCGGGGAACTCCTTCTCCACTTCCTCGACGATGCGCCAGTACAGCTCGCGGTAGGTGTTGATCAGCGCTTGTCGCAGAAGTAGCCGCTCGCGAACCGGCCCTCCTCGAGCCGCACGTAGGACACGCGCCCGTCCGAGATCAGCTCCAGCACGCCGCTCACTTTCTCCCGCTGCAGCGCGGGGAACACCGCCTCGGGGTTGGTCGGATCGATGGCGCGCGGCTGGGCGGGCACCGCGCACGACTGGTACATCCACGCGAGCTGCTCCATGGGCGCGGCGCAGTACGCCAGCTCGCCCCGCTCCACCTCGGTCCGCATCCGCTTGAGCGCCTCGGTGATGGTGACGACCTGCCGGCCGGTGGTGTGGAGCGACGCGGCGTTCACCGCTTCACCCTTGCGAAAGAACAGCAGCAGGCATTCGTCGGGGAGGTGCGCCGTGATGTAGCCGTCCACGCGGCCGTCGCGGTCGCGCTTGGCAAACGCCAGCAAGTTGTCGAGATGGATGAAGGCCAGGCGGGTACGATGAATCAGCCGGTTCACCTGCGGGAACGTCAAGTCCGCGATGCGAACCGGCGAATTCATCAGGCGAGCGGTGCTCGCGCGCATGGGCCTCCGGGAGGCTGCTACGGCATGTGCTGCTGGATCTTCTGCTCGAACACCGGCTTCGGATAGGCGCCCACCAGTGTGTCCACGTGGCGCCCGTCCTTGAAGAATAGAATACTCGGAATCGACCGCACGTTGAAGCGCATCGCCGTCTTCTGGTTTTCGTCGACGTCCATCTTCGCGAACTTCAGCTTGCCGTGGTACTCCCCAGCGAGCTGGTCCATGATGGGCGCCACCATGTGGCACGGGCCACACCACGTCGCCCAGAAGTCCACCACCGCGAGCCCGCGGTGCTGCTCGACTTCCTGATCGAACGTGGCGTCTGTGACCGCCACCGGATGTTGATCTACCATGACCCTCCACTCCCTCTCGTGCACTCGTTATGTTGACGGGCGAGATGACGGACTCCGCTGCCCGCGTCGCCCACATCGGCATCGCCGTGCCCAGCATCGCGGCCGCCCTGGCCTTCTATCGTGACATCCTCGGCCTCGCGCCGGGGCGATCCGAGTCGGCCGACGGCGCTACGATCGTCGGCCTCACGCTGGGCGACGTTCAGGTCGAGCTGCTCGAGCCCCGCGATCCCGATAGCCCCGTGGCGAAGTTTCTCGCGCGCCGCGGCCCGGGCATACACCACATCTGCTACCGCGTGCCCGATCTCGACCGGGCGCTGGAGCGCTGCCGCGCGGCGGGCTACCGTCTCGTGGACGAGGTACCGCGCCGCGGCGCCGCAGGCCGCCGCATCGCCTTCCTCCATCCGAAGGCGACGGCCGGGATCCTGCTGGAGCTGACTGAGTAAATGTAACGCCGCCGGGGTACGGAGCGTTCCGCGCGCGCTTACGGCTTGCACCCGGCGGCCGGGTTGCCCGCGACGTCGAGGTGCACGTCCAGCACCAGCCAACTACCGGCCTTGGTGCGCACCAGATCGATCGGCAGCACGATGTTGCACCCGTTGGGCCGCTGGATGTCGACGCGGAAGCGCCGTTGGTTGTCTTGTCCCGCGACCGGGAGCGGGCCTTCGATCACGCGGTAGCCCGCGTGGCTGAGATACTTCTGGATGACCCCGAGCCGCTGCTGCAGCTCGTCGGACTTCATCCACTCGGCCGCGGGCCCGCGCTCCGTGCCCCAGAGGGTGCCCATGCGCTTCGCGTCGTTCGCCTTCACGGCCGACATGAACTGCGCGAGCGTCTCGGGTAGCGACTGCGGCGCGGGCGTCCGACTGCCGCCTCCGCACGCGAGGAGGCCCAGCGCGACGAGCACGGCCAGTCGTGGTTTCACGATCATCCTAGGGTTGGACGGAGTGAACCGAAGGTAAGGCGCCATGCGGCTCTACGTCAACATTGATCACGTGGCGACACTGCGCGAGGCGCGCAAGACCGACGAGCCCGATCCGGTGCGCGCGGCGGACGCGGCCGAGCGCGGCGGCGCCGACGGCATCACGGTGCACCTGCGCGAGGACCGACGCCACATCCAGGACGCAGACGTCCGTGCGCTCAAACAGTCGGTCCGCACGGTGCTGAACCTCGAGCTCGGCGCACACGACGAGATCGTGCGCATCGCGTGTCGCGTGAAGCCGTTTCAGGCGACGCTCGTCCCGGAGCGGCGGCAGGAGATCACCACCGAAGGCGGTCTCGCGTTGCGTGGCCCCGACCGTAAGGTCGGGGCGGTCGTGGGGCGCCTGACGGACGCCGGCATCCGGGTCAGTCTGTTCATCGACCCCGATCCGGCGACGATCGACCGAGCCGCCGGGCTCGGCGTGGCGGCGGTCGAGCTGCACACCGGCCGTTACGCGCACACCTCGAAGCAAAGCGACGCGGCCCTGCGCGCGCTCGCGCGCGCGGCGGCGCACGCCAAGGCCCGCGGCCTCGCGGTGCACGCGGGCCACGGGCTGACGTATCAGAACGTCCAGCCGGTCGCCCGTATCCCCGAGATCGAGGAGCTGAATATCGGGCACTCGATCGTGAGCAACTCGGTGTTCTGGGGACTGGAAGAGGCGCTGCGGCGGATGCGGAAGTTGGTGGATGAGGCGAGAGGGTTATAGTTTGGAGCCGCCATGACCGAACCAAACAAGCCGCTCGGGATGTCGGACTTCTTCGCCCTCGAGGCGGGGGAGGACCTGGAGCGGGTGGATGGGCTGGTCGCGCAGGGGGAGCACCCCAACGGCGATGAGCTGGTGCGGCTGGCGCGGGCGGTGCGCGGCAGCGCGCTGATGGCCAACCAGCACGCGATCGCGCGCGCGGCCTCCGGGCTCGAGTCGCTGGCGCGCGCGGTGCGCGAGGCCCGCCGCACCTGGGACGCCCAGACGAAGCAGCTGGCCGTACGCGCGGTGGACGATCTCAAGATCTTCGTGCGCCGGGCGGGGAGCTGGACCGACGCGGACACGGCCAAGGCGGAGGCGCTGGGCGAAGAGCTGGACCAGGTGGCGGGCCGCCCCTCGGCCCAAGTTCGCGCCGCCGAGGCGCTGGGGTTGGACGCGGGCGCGCGCGCGTTCGTGGCGCGCGAGGGGGCGGCGATTGCGAGCGCGCTGGACCGCGCCGCCCAAGCGCTGCGCGCCAACCCGACCGCCCACGACCCCCTGCAGCACGTGCTGCGCGCGCTACAGCCGCTGCGCGGCCTCGCCGCGCTGGCTGACCTCCCGCCCCTGCCCGACCTGCTCGAGGGGATCGAGCGGTCCATCGCCGAGCTGGAGCGCTCCGGGCTCGAGCCTCCCGCGCACATCGCCGAGCTGTTTCGGACGGCGGCGACGGCCATCGCGCGCTCGGCGCGGGACGTGGCCGAGCGGGGACGCCCCGATCCCGAAGGGGCCGAGTTCCGGCAGTTCGCCGAGCTGCTAGTCAAGTCGATGGAAAGCGAGCCCGACGCAGTGTCGATCGGGTCGCTCTATTACAGCGACTCGGGGCCGCACATCGTGTCGCGCGGCGTGCCGGCGGCGCGCCCGTCCACGCTGGGACGGCTCGAGCTGGTGAGTCACGGGGAGCACCTGCGCCAAGCGGCGGACTCACTCGAGCGGGCACCGAGCGCCACGCAGCGCGAGCTGCGCGCTCACACGCTGGGCAGCACGTTCCGCGCGCTCGCGAACGGGGGTGGCGGCATCCTCGCCGACCGCGTGGCTCACTTCGCCGTGGCGGCGCGCGAGGCGGTGGCGAGCGGGCTCGCCGTGAGCCACGCCGCCGCGTTCGCGGCGGAGCTGCGGCGCGTGGGCGACCTGCTCACGCGCTCGAGCTCCGGCGACGAGGAGGCGCTCTCCGCCGAGCTCGATCCCCTGATCGAGCGGATCCGCGCGCTGGGTGGCCCGGGTGCGACCCCGATCGTGCCGATCGCGGCGCTCGCGGCCGACCCGGCGCCGCTGCGCGCGCCCCAGCCAGCCGTACCGCCGCCAGCGCGGGTCCCACGGCCCGTGCCGCCCCCGCCCCCCGCACCTGCCCCGCCCACCGCGCGCCCCGTGGCCCAGCCCACCAAGGGCGCAGTGGGCGAACTGGTGCCCGAGACGCCGGACCTCGTCGGCTCGTGGGCGGCGTACCAACGGCTGCTGCAAGGCGGCATCGGCCCCGCATCGCTCGAGGAGCTGACCGCCGGCCCGGCCGGGCCGGGCGCGCCGCCGGCGGAGTCGCCGCCGGTGGTCGATGTCCGCACGCTGTTGTACCGCGGCGACCGGGCGCTCAAGCGCGCGCAGGAGCTGCGCGCCGCGGCGCGCACCGCGTCGGGCGATTCGCTCCGGGCCCTCGTCGACGAAGTCTGCGACCTCGTTGCCCTCGCTTCCGAGCCCAGCCCCGCCCAGTAGCGGCGCATCCGCCTCGCGCTGGGCGTGGATCGTGGGGCTCGCGGTCACGCTCGGGCTGCTCGCGTGGGCGCTGCACGGTGTGGACGCAGGCGAGTTGGTGGGACACGTGCGGCGCGCCGACCCACTGCTGCTGCTCGTCGCCGTGGCGCTGGCGACGCTGACGTTCCCGCTGCGCGCGGTGCGCTGGCGTCTGATCCTGCGAGACGTAGGCGGGGCCCGGTTCCCGCTGGGACCGCTGTGGCACGCGACGGCCATCGGGTTCATGGCGAACAATCTGCTCCCCGCGCGGGCGGGAGAGTTCGCTCGTGCATACGTCGCGCAGCAACGGTTGCCGGTGCGGTTCAGCACCGCGCTCGCCTCGATCGGGGTGGAGCGCGTGTTCGACGGGCTGTTGCTGGTGGGCCTGATGATGCTCGCCATCGCTTCGCCTGCTTTCCCCCGTCACGCGCAGATCGGGACCACGTCGGTCTCCGGGCTCGCCACCGGCGCGGCGGTGGTGTTCGCCGCCGTGCTCGGGCTCGCCTTCCTCGTGGTGCACCGCCCGGCGCCGTGGCTGGCCCTGCTGCGCCGCGTCACGCACGCCGTGCTCCCCGCGCGCTTCGGCGAGCGCCTCATCCGGGTCGCCGAAGGGCTGGTCGCGGGACTCGAGGTGCTGAAGAGCCCGGGGCGGTTCCTCGGCGTGGTGGGCTGGTCCGTGGTGCAGTGGCTGGTGAACGCCGCGGCGTTCGCCGTATGCTTCCGGGCCTTCGGGCTCGCCGTTCCCGCGGAGGGGGCGTTCCTGCTGCAGGGTATCATCGGCTTGGGGGTCGCGCTCCCCGCCTCCCCCGGATTCGTCGGCGTGTTCGAGGCCGCGACGCGCGTCACGCTCGCGATCTACGGCATCGACGCCACCCGCGCCGTGAGCTATGCAGTGGCGTATCACGTCGCCACGTTCCTGCCGATCACCCTGATGGGCCTGTACTCGCTGTCGCGTCTGCGGCTCCATTTGGCGGAGCTGCGTGCCGCGGCGGCGACGGCAGCCTAACGCCGGTGGTCACCGTGGACGCGGTGCGCGTCGCCGCGCACGCGAAGCTCAACCTGCTGCTGCGCATCCTGGCGCGTGAAGCGCACGGGCGCGGCTATCATCAGATCGAGACCGCGTTCGCGCTGCTCGAGCTGGCGGATGAGCTAGTCGTCCGGCGCGCCGAGTCCGGCATTGCGCTCACCGTGCACGGCCCCGACCTCGGGCCTCCCCAGGCGAATCTCGCCGTGCGCGCGGCGCAGGCCGTGCTGGAAGCGACCGGCGGTAGATTCGGCGTGACGATCGAGCTCACCAAGCGAATCCCCGCACGGGCCGGGCTGGGCGGCGGGTCGAGCGACGCCGCGGCCGCGCTCCACGCCGTCAACGCGCTCGCCGGCAATGTGGTCCCGCGCTACGAGCTGCTGCAGCTCGGCGTGCGGCTCGGCGACCGCTGGTGGGACGAGCTGTATCCCGAGCCTGCGGCGCGAGGGCCGGTGGTGCTCGACGCGGGGGCGTTCACCGGTTGGGGCAGCGTCGGCCGGCTGGGCGGGAATGACTTCGAGATCCCCGTGTTCGGGAAACATCCCGCCCTGCGCGATCTGTACGAGCGACTCGCCCAGACGCACCCCCTGTGGGTGCGCCTGTGCGGCTCGGGCAGCGCGGTCGCGGCGGTGTACGCGAACGACCGGCTGCGCGATGACGCGCGGCTGGTGCTGGGAGAGAAGCATCAGCAGTTGATGAGCACCCTGACCCGGGCCACAGCGGCCCCAGGTCCCGAGCCCCTTCCCTAGCGGCGGGCGCGGCCGCCCCTACGTTTCAAGGACGAGGAGGCCCCCATGCCCGAGCAGCTCATCGGAACTGTGGTCCACTTTTTCAAAGGGCCCAGTGTCGCGGTCGTGCGCATCACCGACGGAGAGCTGGCGGTGGGCGATCGTGTCCGGTTTCACGGCCACACCACCGAGTTCACCGAGCAGGTCACCTCGATGGAGGTGAACCACCAGAAGGTCCAGCAGGCCAAGCCGGGCGACGAGGTCGCCATCCAGGTGGCCGACCGGGCGCGCCAGCACGACCAGGTGTTCAAGGTGACTAACGCGGCCCTGTAAGATGGATCACAGAGTCGCGGCCCACCCCGACGCGAACGTAGTGGGGATGGATCAACCCCTCGGCTGGGCCCGAGCGTGGTTCGCGGCACCGCCCTTCGTCAGCGACCCGATGCTCCGGCAAGGAGCGTGGTATCCCGTTATCAGCACGGGGGCTACGCGTACTGTGCTCGAGATCCAGGGGCAGCGGGTGGCGGTGCCCAGCGAGCAGGTGGAAATCAGGCCCAAGCGGCCCGAGCGGTTTACGGTGGTGTACCGGCCGCGCGACGGCGTCAATCCGGCGCGAGGCACCAGGGCTGACATGGGTCGGGTGTACGCCGTCTGCCCGATGTCCGGCTCGCGCGTGCGACTGGTCGGCCAGCCGCGCGAAACCAAGTGCCCTGCCTGCGGATTTCGTGGCGAGATCGCGTGGTGGGAGACCGGGTGAGGCGGCTCGTCGTTGGAGCCGCCATCATCGTGGCGGCGTGCGGAGGCCCTCCCGAGACACCCGTCCCCGTCGCGGCCCCCGGGTCTGCCGGCGCCGCCGCGCCCGCACCGATCCGCCCGTTCCTCGAAAGCCACGAGCAGTACTACGACATCGAGGGATCGACCACCGGCGCGCTGCGGGAGCAAATGCATCGTCTGGGGCCGAGGGACGGCGACGCAGCGCGCGACGCGTTGACCGTGTGGACGATCGACTGGACCTATGCGGAGGCGCGCACCGCGGACGGGTGCGGCTTGCGCGACGTGAAGGTCACGCTCACCCTCAGCACCACGCTGCCGCGCTGGGTCCCTGCAGCCGGCACCCCCGCCCACGTCGTCGACTCATGGAAGACGTACTTCCAGCACGTGCGACAGCACGAAGCGGGGCACCGGGCGATCGCCGAGCAGAATGCGCGCGATCTGCTGGCGGCGCTGTCGAGCATGCGGGCAGCCACGTGCCAGCAAGTGATGGACGCGGCGTCGCGCACCGGGGAGCGGATCGTAGCCGAGGGCCGCGCCAAGAACCGCGCATATGACGTGCAGACGAAGCACGGCCAGACGCAAGGGGTCGTGCTCCCGCCCTGAAAGACGCTACTACGGCGCCGACTTGCCGCGACCGAGCGGCGTAACCGCGAGTCCGAGCGACACCACCAGGTCGTGTTGTGGGGACGAGTGGTAATTCCCGGCGACCACTCCGAGAGAATAATCCGGTGGGGTCGTGAACGCGGTGCCGGAGAACGAGTAGAAGTGATCGTCGAGCTCGGCTCGTAGCGCGAGCGCGGGCGCCAGCTGCAAGCGACCGACCGCGCCCATCACAGCTCCAAAGGTCCCGCGGTAACGGTGCCGGGTGCCGCGGTTAGGGCGCCCGCCCAATACCCCGCAACCGGCCGCGCGCCTCCACGTTCGTCGAGTCCCGACGGATGGCCTCGCGAAACTCCGCCGCGGCGGCGGCCGTGTCGCCCTTCATGAGCTGGATGTTCCCGCGAAACACCGACATGCCGGTCGAGCCGGGAAACAGATCCTCGTTGAGGCGCAGCAATGCGAACGCGTCGTCGAAACGCTTTGCCCGCCCCAGCCGGAACGCTGCCGTATTGAGCGATCCCTCGCCGAAATCGTAGGCGTCGTGCCCGTAGTACCGCGCGCGGAGCGCGCGGTATAGACGAATCGCTGAATCCGCGCGGCCGGCCGTCGCCGCGTCAATCATCAACTGGAACAGCGGCAACGGGAGGCTGACGCCGCGGTGGCAGGTGGCGCAAGTCACTTCCACATTCTGGTGCACGTGGTCAGATCCGTGAGGGAGCGTATCGAGCCGCCGGTTGATCTCTTCAACCATCCGCATCATCTGCCTGGCCACCAGCTTGGTGCGCTTTTCGTCCTTGGCGAAATCAAACTGCTCGAGCGGCATGCCTTCCTCGCCCACGTGGCAGAACGGGCACCGCACGCCGAGGCCGAAGGCGAAGTTCCGCATTATGCCCACGACCTGGATGACTGGCGTGGTGCGGGGGATCACTTTGACGTTGACGAGCGAATCCGGCGGGAACCTCCCAGGCGCTTGCGCCGCGGCCGATCGACAGAAAACGAGGGCACACACGCAGACGACGAAGAGTCTCATCGTGAAGCCTCCACGGGAGGACAGCTTCTCCAGATCTTGAAAGGCGCCAGGTGGTCTGGCAAGGTTCGCGATGTCAGGATCCGGTGGTGAATGGGAGGGAGGCGGGGAGGACTGGACCGATTCCGCGGGACAGAAGTCGGGGCGTCGCTGCCTAACAGATCGCGCTTACGGTTAGCTTGTTAGGCGCCCGCCTAGTCCGAGCGGCACTGCCGGGATATATGAACCGCTCTCACAACACCCATGATCGCGCCGGTGACAATGAGCGCACTGCGGATGCGACGGAACGTGGCATCCGGGGCGGCGCTACCCGTCTCCCCCGAGACCCAGATCCCGAGGCTCAGCTCGTATGCAAGCCAGCCACCGGCGGCGCCTCCCAGGCCGCCAGCTGCTACGCGCAGGACGGGATGGAGGCGGCACTCTCGCGGTTGGTACCTGAGCCTCACGCCGGCGCTCGAGAAGGCAGCGGTAGGGACAAAGGGACTGGCGTCGGCGCTCGGGAATCCGGGCGCGAGGCGCTGCCCGTCAGCAGCCTGAGCGGTCGCTCCCAGGGCGAGCACAATCAGGATACGAAGGCAGAGCTGTCTCATTGCGGGCGCCTAACGGATCGAGCTCAAGCTGCGGGCGACCCTCCCGCCGGCGCAAGGGTAGTGGACGACAGTCCGTGCCCCGTCAGGGGCACAACACTCCGCTTCCCTTAAGGCGATCACCGCCCGCCAGCTTCAAGCGCTTGTTGGGCCCCGGCCTGGCCCGCTGAACCGCAACTCTAGGGTCTCGCCCGCCGGAAGGGCGGCCCATTGGGCAAAGAGTTCCCGACGCTTGTCACGCACGTGCCGGAGATCGTCATCCGTAACGACGCAAGCGGCGTCGAGCCCGTGCTGAACGAAATACGTGGCCGCGGCGCCCCCGAACTCCGCGGCTGACCACTCGACGCCCGCCCCCCGCTCCCTATCGAGGAACCCCACGATGAACTCTGACACGAGTGCCTCAGGAGGGAGCGGGCCACGCGGCCAAGGGTTCCCGAAGTCGGCCAGGTCCCAGCCCTCAGCCACCAAACCGTAGAAACCGCGCGCGTGTCCGAGGACGGCCTCGACGGCATAGTGGGTCAGATCATGAAGGGGGAAGAAGCGTCCCTGCTGGCCGTTCTGACGCTGCCATGTGACCGAGCCGTCAGGTCGCAGACAGCTCAACGCAGCCGACCCGTCGCTCTTCTTCTTGATGCGGATGAGGAGGTCGTTCATTTCGAGAATCTTGGTCGCCGCGGGCTAACTAGTGTTAGGCTGCGAGCCTCCCAGCCTAATTCCTTTCGTTGACCCCAGAACGCCGTGAAAATGCAGCAAGCCAGCTCGGCGCCGCTAGGGCGTTCGTCGCCAAGCGGTTCGGCGCGAACGAGACAGTTACGGGACAGAAGGCCCCTTCTACCGGGTCCTAGGCGACGCTAAGTTGAGGCGCAGCAACATCGCTGGCCCCTCGTCCAACGGCAGGACACCAGACTTTGGATCTGGGTATGGTGGTTCGAATCCACCGGGGCCAACTGCCAACCAGTCTCGCGAACCAACCGAGGAGGCAACCCCATGAAAACAACCTTCGCGGCCGCAACCTTCATAATGACCTTCGCCGTAGGCGCGCTGGCCCAAGGGCCGCAGATGCCCAAGCCCGGCCCGGAGCACCAGAGGCTCCACTACTACGTGGGCGAGTGGAAGAGCGAGGGCGCGATGAAGCCGAGTGCATACGGGCCGGGCGGCACGTCCACAGTCATCAACCACAACCGGATGCTCGGCGACTTCTTCTTGGTCCTGGAGTCAGAGGGTACAGGTCCCATGGGACCGGTCAAGGAAGTCGCGGTCATCGGCTATGACTCGAACCGCAAGACCTACACGTTCGATCAGTTCAGCACCAGGGGCGAGCACGGCACGGCCACCGCCACGGTCTCCGGGGACATGTGGACATGGCTGATCCCCGAGGTGGACATGGGCGGGAAGAAGGTGAAAGGGCGCTTTACCATCAAGGAAGTCTCGCCCACCGAATACACCTACAAGTATGACACGTCCGTAGACGGCGGGGCGTGGACCAACGCACTAGAGGGCAAGGCCACCAAGACGAAATAGCTACCTGATGCTCCAGTATCTGCCACTGGGGGCTATCTCATCATCTTTGTGCGGCGGCCCTCGAATACGCCGCCTTCGCGGGACTGCTCGTTCCCGCCGAGAGCCTCGTGCTCCCGTCCGGTTTCCTCGCTCACCAGGGCCTGCTCAACCTCGATGCGATCACCGCCGCGGCGCGTGAACTGGAAACTCATCCTGCAACTGTCACTGTTCGGCCTGGCGATGGGGATCGCGACGGTGTTCGTGATTCCCTCGAGCGTCGAGCCGTGGCTGTGGCTCGTCGTGCTCGGGATTTCGGCCTACTTCATCGCCACGCGCATCTCCCGCAGGTACTTCGTGCATGGTCTGCTGGTCGGCCTGGCGAACAGCGTGTGGGTGACCGCGTCACACATCCTGCTGTTCGACAGCTATGTCGCGCATCACCCACGCTATGCGGCAATGATGACGACCACGCCGGCGCCGGGGTCTCCCCGCATGGTGATGGCGTTGATCGGTCCGGTCATCGGCGTGCTGTCCGGCCTGGCGCTCGGAGTGCTCGCGGTGGTCGCCGGCAAGCTGGTCCGCCGCCGCGCGGCGCCGGGCCACTAGCTCGTTGCGAAGCGGCCCCTCAGGCAGACCCGGTTCGAGGGGGCGCTGGAGAAGCGCGCGAAACCGAGTTATGGTGAGGAGAACGTGACCGATGCCGTTTTGTTACGATGCTTCGCGCCGCGGGATGCCCACGCCCACGGTGCCGTGACACGCGCGTGATGCGGCGCGATTTCGTGGCGACCGCCACCGCCTTGGCCGGGGCCGCCCTACGACCCGCCGCGGCACGGGCCGACCGACCGGCCGGCCGAACGGCCGAGGGCATGGTCGTCGTGTTCCAGGGCGACTCGATCACGGATTGCGGCCGCAACCGCACCGTGGCCGACCCTAACGCGCCGGCCGCCCTCGGGAGCGGCTACCCGCTGCTCGTCACCGCCGCGGCGCTCGCGGCGCACCCCGATCGCGGCTTGCGGTTCTACAATCGCGGCGTGAGTGGCAACAAGGTGCCCGACCTGCAGGAGCGCTGGGCCGTGGACGCACTCGAGCTGCAGCCGGACGTGCTCAGCATTCTGATCGGCGTGAACGACTTCTGGCACAAGCTGAGCGGCGGCTACACCGGCACAGTGGCGGACTACGAGAGCCAATTCGCCGCCCTGCTCGAGGAGACCCGGCGGGCGTTGCCGCACGTGCGACTCATCGTGCTCGAACCGTTCGTGCTGCGGTGCGGCGCGGTGGACGACCGCTGGTTTCCGGAATTCGATGCCCGCCGGGCGGCTGCCGCCCGGGTCGCGGAGCACGCCGACGCGAAGTTCGTCCCGCTCCAGGAGGTGTTCGACGACCGGGCGCACGACGCCGCGCCGCAGTACTGGGCCGCCGACGGCGTCCACCCCACCCCGGCGGGACACGCCGTGATCGCGGAGCGGTGGCGCCGCGCCGCGCACCTCTAGCTTGCTTCGTGCACCAGTCGTCCACCCATCCCTCTTGAAGCGAGGTCCCCGCGGTATGTCCGTGATCGCCCGTGTGCTCGCTGCCTTCACCCTCGGCGCGCTGCTCGTCGCCGCCGCCCCCTCCCCCGCCGGCGACCTGCGGGGCTACACCGCCGCCGGGGCGAAAGCCGAGCGGGAGTGGGAGACCAAGTTCCGTGCGATCCCGAGCCCCGACTCGCTGCGCGAGTACATGCGCCACCTCTCGGCGCGGCCGCACCACGTCGGCTCGCCCTACGACAAGGCTAACGCCGAGTGGCTCCTGGCGAAGTTCAAGAGCTTCGGGCTCGACGCGCAGATCGAATCGTTCGACGTGCTGTTCCCCACACCCAAGGAGCGCGTGGTGGAGCTCGTCGCGCCGACGAAGTTCGTGGCGAAGCTGCAGGAGCCGCCGGTGCCCGGCGATCCCACCTCGAGCCAGCTGGCCGAGCAACTCCCGACCTACAACGCGTACTCGGTGGACGGCGACGTCACGGCGCCGCTCGTCTACGTGAACTACGGCGTGCCGGCGGACTACGAGCGGCTCGCGCGTCTGGGGATCTCGGTGAAGGGGGCGATCGTGATCGCCCGCTACTTCGGATCGTGGCGCGGCATCAAGCCCAAGGTGGCGGCCGAGCACGGCGCCGTGGGGTGCCTCATCTACTCCGATCCTAAGGACGACGGGTACACCCACGGCGACGTCTATCCCCGCGGCCCCTGGCGCCCGCGGGACGGCGTGCAGCGCGGCAGCGTCATGGACATGCCGGTGTATCCCGGCGATCCCCTCACCCCCGGCGTGGGTGCCACCAAAGACGCCAAGCGCCTGGCGATCGGCGACGCGCAAACCATCACCAAGATTCCGGTGCTGCCGATCTCGTATGGCGACGCGCAACCCCTGCTCGCGGCGCTCGCGGGCCCGACGGCACCCGAGGAGTGGCGCGGCGCGCTCGCCCTCACCTACCACGTCGGGCCCGGGCCGGCGAAGGTGCACTTGAGAGTGAAGTCGGATTGGAGCCTGAAGCCCCTGTACGACGTGATCGCGCGCATCCCGGGCGCGAGCGCGCCGGACGAGTGGGTCATCCGCGGCAACCACCACGACGCGTGGGTGAACGGCGCCGAGGACCCGATCTCGGGACAGGTGCCGCTGCTGGAGGAGGCCCGCGCGTTGGGCCAGCTCCTGAAGCAGGGCTGGAAACCCCGTCGCACCATCATCTACGCCGCGTGGGACGGCGAGGAGCCCGCGCTGATCGGCTCCACGGAGTGGGTCGAGACGCACGCCGACGAGCTGGCGCACAAGGCCGTCGCCTACCTCAACACCGACAGCAACGGCCGCGGGTACCTCTCCGTCGCCGGCTCTCACAGCCTCGAGCAGTTCATCAACGACGTGGCGCGGGACATCGACGACCCCGAGACGAGGCTCACGGTGTGGAAGCGGAGCCAGCTCCGCGCGATCGCCGACGGGCGCACCCCCGAGGCTCGCGATTCGGCGCGCCGCCGCCCTGACCTCCGCATCGGCGCGCTCGGCTCCGGCTCGGACTACACGCCGTTCCTGCAGCACGCCGGGGTCGCGTCGCTCAACCTGGGGTTCGGCGGCGAGGACGGCGGGGGCATCTACCACTCCGTCTACGACGACTTCAAGTGGTACTCGACGTTCAGCGACACGTCGTTCGTGTACGGCCGCGCGCTCGCCCAGACCGTCGGCACGGCGGTGATGCGGCTGGCCGGCGCCGACGTGCTCCCGTACGATTTCACGGGGCTCGCCGAGACTGTGGGACGCTACGTGCGCGAGGTGGAGAAGCTGCTCAAAGACAAGCAAGACTCGGTGCGCGAGCAGAACCGCCAGATCGATGAGGGCGTGTTCAGCGCCACCAACGATCCGCGCGAGCCGCTCCTGCCGCCCGCGAAGGAGGAGATCCCGCCGTTTCTGAACTTCGCCCCGCTCAGCAACGCCGTGGACGCGCTCACCCGGGCGGCGGACCGCTACGAGAAAGCGCTCACCAAGGCCACCGCGAACGGGGGCGCGGCGCTCGCCAAGCCCGAAGCGCAGGCGCTCAACGCCACGCTGCTCCAGAGCGAGCGCGCGCTCACCAGCGCGGATGGGCTGCCGCGGCGGCCGTGGTACCGCCACCAGATCTACGCGCCCGGCTTCTACACCGGCTACGGCGTCAAGACGCTGCCGGGGATCCGTGAGGCGATCGAGCAGAAGAACTGGAAGGAAGCGGACGAGCAGGTCGGACGCGTCGCCCACACGCTCGGCGCCGAGACGGACGCGATCACCCGCGCGGCGGAGCAGTTGGAGAAGTTGGCACCGTAGCGGACGCCCCCGCCATTGACTCGCCGGCGAGTATCTGTCTAGAATGCGGCGGGGTACGAAGCCCGGGAGGCTCGCATGAGGAATCTGACGCGGGCGGTCGCGCTCACCGCCATCCTGCTCGCTCCCGGCGCGGCGTTGTCCGCGCAACGGGAGCTGCCGTACACCTTCCAGGGCACCGTGCGAGCCGTCAAGGCGGGTGCCCTCGACCTCATCATCGGCGTCGGGGAAGCCGTGCGCGTGGTGCACATGCGCACGCAGTCCGCGACCGCCGTGTTCGGCGAAGGCGCCTCCATCGCGTTGGGCGATCTCCAGCCCGGCGACGTGGTGCGCGCCGACTGCCGGTTGACGCAGGCCGGGCTCATCGCAGACAAGATCGAGCTGAAGAGGCGCGCACCGTGAACGGCGCCCGTGGCTGGGCCGCCGTGGCGCTCCTCATTAGCGTCGCGGCCGGCTGCGAGCGGCCGCTCAAACCCGGCGACCCGCTGCGCGGCCTCAACCGCGCGGAGCAGGACCGCTTCGCGCGCGGCAAGGTGGTGTTCGACAGCACGTTCACCCCGGAGAAAGGGCTCGGTCCCCTCTTCAACGCGACCGGCTGCGGCGAGTGCCACGAGGAGCCGGCCAAGGGCGGCAGCGGCGACGAGGTCGAGGTGCACGCGACGGCCTTCAAGGGTCGGGTGTGCGACCCGCTGGTCGAGGAGGGGGGCTTCGTCATTCAACAGCACACCACGCCCGCCCTCAAGCAAGCGCTGGGGATCGATTCGGAGCCGTTTCCACCGTCGGCCACCGCGCGCGCCATGCGTACCTCGCCGGTCGTGTTTGCGCGCGGCCTGCTCGATGCCGTCCCCGAGTCGGTCATCCTCGCCTACGCCGACCCCGAGGATAAGAACCACGATGGCATCGCCGGCCGGCCCAACCGCTTCACCGACGGGCGGGTGGGACGGTTCGGCCGCAAGGCGTTCGTGCCCGCGCTGGACGAGTTCAACGCCGGCGCGTTTTCGGCCGAGATGGGCATCACGAACCCGGCGGTGCGCACCGAGGAGACGATCGGAGGGAAGCCGATCCCGGCGGGCGTCGATCCCGTGCCCGAGCCGGAGATCAATCAGGAGGAGCTCGATCTGACGGACGCGTTCGTGCGCCTGCTGGCACCCCCCACCCCCCTCAAGCTGGGACGGGACGGGCGGCGCGGCCGCGAGCTGTTCTCCGACATCGGGTGCGCCGCCTGCCATGTGCCGACGCTGCGCACGGGGGACAGCCCCATCGCCGCCCTGCGGAACAAGGAGTTCGCCGCTTACACGGACCTACTGCTTCACGACATGGGGCCCGATCTCGCCGACATCTGCCTCGGCCTCGCGAAGCCCTCCGACTTCCGCACCGAGCCGCTGCTCGACCTGCGCGATGCCAAGCACTTTCTGCACGACGGCCGGGCGGCGACGCTGGAGCAAGCCATCGAGGGCCACGGCGGGGAGGCTACCGGCGCACGCGACCGGTTCAAGGGACTGCCGGCCGCCGACCGCGCGGCATTGGTGGCGTTTCTCAAGTCCCTGTAAGAAACGTCGCCGGGGGCTTGAAGAACCCGGCGGCGCGTGATTACCATCTCCACCGGCTATGTCATTCCTTTCCTTAGAAGGTGTCTCCAAACGGTTCGACGGTGTCACCGCGGTCGACGGGGTGTCCTTCGCCATCGACCCGGGCGAGGTGGTCGGGTTCCTGGGGCCGAACGGCGCCGGCAAGTCCACGACGATGCGGCTGATCACGCAGTACTACGAACCGGACACGGGTGAGATCAAGCTCGACGGGGTACCGCTCGCCGACGCGGCGCGCGAAGCGAAGCGTCGCATCGGCTATCTCGCCGAAAACAACCCGCTGTACGACGACATGCTGGTGGCCGACTACCTCGAGTTCATCGCCGACTTGCGCGAGCTCGCGGGGCTCACCCGCCGCCAAGCGCTCGACGGGGCGGTCACGGGCACCGGCATCGAGAGCGTCTACTACCGGCCGATCGCCGAGCTCTCGAAGGGGTTCCGCCAGCGGGTAGGGCTGGCGCAGGCGATGCTGCACCGCCCCGATCTGCTCGTGCTGGACGAGCCGACGGAGGGCCTCGACCCGAACCAGCGCGTCGAGATCCGGCGCTTGATCGGGACGCTCGGCCGGGACCGCACCGTGCTGCTCTCGACCCACGTGCTGTCCGAGGTGCAGCACACCTGCTCCCGGCTGCTCGTCATCAGCGGCGGGAAGATCGTCGCCGACGGCCCGGTGGATCGGCTCATCCAGCAGGCGCAGGGGGCGGTGGAAATCGCGGTCGAGGCGGCCGGCGCGGGCGTGGCCGAAGCGCTCGGCGGGCTCCCGGGCGTCCGCCGGATCGAGCCCGCCCGCACCGCCGACGGCCGGGTCTCGGTCACCCTCACGGCGGACGGCACCACCGATCTGCGGCCGGAGATCTTCGCGCTCGCCAAGTCGCGCGGCTGGACGCTGTACGAGCTGCACCAGCAGCGCGCCAGCCTCGAGGACCTGTTCCACCAGTTGACGCTCGGAGGCACGAGCGACGCGTGAACGCCATCGCCACGATCGCGCGACGCGAGCTGCGGGCGCTGTTCGACCAGCCGACCGCCTACATCCTGCTGGTCGTGTTCACCGCCGTGAACAGCTTCCTCTTCTTCCGGCAGGTGGAGCTGTACGGCGTGGCGTCGCTGCGCCCGATGCTCGAGTTCCTGCCGTGGCTGCTCCTGTTCCTCGTCCCCGCGGTGACGATGCGCGCCCTCGCGGAGGACCGGCGCAGCGGCACGCTCGAGGTCGTGCTGGCACAGCCGATCACGGAGCTCGAGCTGTTGCTCGGCAAGTACGCCGGGCAGGTGCTCTTCCTGCTGAGCGCGCTCGCGCTCACGCTGACGCTGCCGCTCGGCCTGGCGCTGGGAGCGCGTCTCCCCGTCGGCGTCCTCGTGGCACAGTACGTCGGCGCGGCGCTCCTGATCGCCGGGTTGGCGGGCGTCGGCGTCTGGACCTCGAGCGTCACGCGCAACCAGATCACCGCGTTCATCCTCGCCGTCGCGGTGATGTTCGTGCTCGTCCTGGTCGGTCTCGACCCGCTGATCGTGGGGCTCCCCGCCCGACTCGGGGCCGTCGCCGCGTCGCTCGGCGTGCTGTCGCACTTCACCGGCATCGACCGCGGAGTCATCGACCTGCGTGACGCCGTGTACTTCGTCACCCTCGCCGCCCTGTTCCTGCTGCTCGCCTACTTCGCGCTGCTGCGTCGCAAGCTCACACCGCGGGGGGCGCCGCTCCAGCGACTGCGGCTCGGCACGGCGCTGCTCGTCGCGACGCTCATCGTCGTGAACCTGTTCGGGCGTCACATCGGGGGCCGGCTCGATCTCACGCCGGGAGGGTCGTACACCCTGTCGCCGGCGACGAAGCGGATCCTGCGTGCGCTGCCCGACCTCGTGACCATCAAGCTGTTCGCCTCGAGCGCGCTCCCACCGGAGGTAGCGTTCCTGAAACGGGACCTGGACGACCTGGTGCGCGATTACCGGGCCGCCGGCCGCGGCAAGGTGAAGCTCGTGGTCCAAGACCCCTCCGCCGACACCGCGGCGCTGCGCGAGGCGCGTACGCTCGGCATCCCACCGGTGCAGTTCAACGTGCTCGGGAAGGCCGAGCTGCAGGTGAAGGAAGGGTATCTCGGCGTCGCCGTGCGGTACGCCGACGGCGTCAAGACGATTCCCTTCGTGCAGCAGACCAACGATCTCGAGTACCGCCTCACCTCCGACATCCGCTCGCTCACGGTGCCTGCCAAACCGGCGATCGGCTTCGGCGAGATCACCGAGCCGGCGGCGGCGCAGGCGCAGCGCTCCTTCGAGGGGCTGCGTCAGCAGCTCGAGCGGACCTACGCGGTGCACGCGGTCTCACTCGGCGACAGCACGATCGCACCCGAGCTGAAAGTGCTGATCTTCGCGGGCACGCCCGACTCGCTGCGCGGCGCCCCGGCCGTCAGGTTCTCCGCCTTCCTCGACCGCGGCGGGAGCATGCTCCTCATGGCCAGCGGCATGGCGCGCTCGCCCCAGGGGCCGTTCTCGTTCTCGCGGCCCGTGGGATGGAACGAGCTGCTCAAGCCGTACGGCGTGTCCATTGGCTCGGACATGGTGTACGATCTCGCCTCGAATGTGCGGGTAGCGATCCAGGCGCAGTTCGGCCAGGTGCTCTTGCCCTACCCCCTGTGGGTGCGGGCGCTGAGCACCAAGGCGTCGCCCGTGAACGCCGAGATCGACGCGGTGCTGCTTCCCTGGACGAGCAGCATCGACACGACGAAGGCCCGCAAAGGCACCGTCACCGCGTTGTTCGTCACCAGTCGCGCGGGCGGCCTGCAGACCACCACCGCCCTCCTCGACCCGTCGCGCGAGTTCCCCCGCGATAGCCTGCGCCCCCGGGTCCTGGCGGCGCTCGTGAACCCGCTGGCGCCGGGCGACAGCGGCCGGTCACGCGGCCGCGTGGTGGTCGTCGGCACCGGGGATTTCGCGAGCGATCGCTACGCTCAGAACTCGCCGGAAAACCTCGTGTTCGTGCAGAACGCGGTGGACTGGCTGGCACAGGACGACGCGCTGATCGCCATCCGCTCGAAGAACCGCACCCCGCCACCCCTCGTGTTCACCAGCACCGCCACGCGCGACGCCGTGAAGTACGGCAACATGATCGGGGTCCCCGGGCTGCTGGTCGTGCTCGGCCTGCTGAGACTGTGGCGGCGGCGGCAGATCACGCGGCAGACGTACCGGCCGCTCACTGCGCCGCAGCCGGCATGAGCGCCAAACAGCTTTGGCTGATCGCCCTCGGCTTGGTCGTGGCCCTGCTGCTGTGGGGCGGCGCGGAGCGCCTGTCTCGGGGTTCGGACACCGTTACCGGAGGGCTCGTCCTCCCCCGCCTCGCGCCGGGCGCAGTGGACACGATCCGTGTCGTCAAGGGGAGGGACTCGCTCGTGGTCGCGAAGCAGTCGCCCACCGCGTGGACCGTAAACGGTCATCGGGCTGCGCCCGACGCGGTGAACGACCTGCTGCGAGCACTGCACGACAGTGTCGCGCCGGAGCTGGTGGCGCAGGACTCTGGGTCGTTCGCCCGACTGAACGTGGACAGCGCGACGGGCCGCTGGCTGCGCGTTACGGGCGGAGGCAAGCCGCTGCTCCGGTTGATCGTCGGCGCCCGAGGCTCGGAGTACGGGAGCGCATATGTCCGGCTGCCCGGCGACGCACACGTATACCTGTGGCGCGGCCGGCTCGCGTCGCTCGCGGACCGCACGGCGGACGATTGGCGCGACAAACGCATCACTGGGCTCGCGCCGGACAGCATCGCGTTGATCGACGTGGAGCGCGGCAAGGACCACTACTCGCTCAGGCGCGCGGGGAAACGCTGGACCCTGGCCGGCGGGGGGGCGGGGGCGAGGGCACCGGACTCGGGCGCGGTGGCGCGGCTGCTCGAGAAGTACCGTAGCGTGAGCGCTACGGGCTTCGCCTCGCAACCGCAGGCCGACTCCGCGCGGGCGATGCGGCCGGCCCGGCGCGTGAGCTTACGCGACGCCCGCGGCGTGGTGCTCGTGGCGCTGGTATTCGACTCGACTGCGAGCGGCTTTTGGGTCCGGGGCACCGGCGGCGCCGCCGCCGGTGAAGCGGGCACGGTGTACCGGATGAACGCGTGGGACGTGGACGGCCTCACGCCGACGCGGGGCGCACTCGTGCCCAACAAGAAGTAACCGCGGGTACACCTCCCAACCACTTGGCTTCCAGCAGTTCGCCGTCTATTTTGCGGGGCTCACATGGCGGACCTCACGCTGTCGCGGAGCCAGCTGTTGCTCCTCGCCGGGACGGCCAACCGGCCGCTCGCCGAGGAGACGGCGGAGAATTACCTGGAGCTGTTGCTCCTGATCGACGCCGCGCGCCGGGCGAGCGCGGCGCGCATCACGGCGGTGCTGCCGTACTTCGGCTACGCGCGCCAGGACCGCAAGGACCAGCCGCGCGTCGCGATCAGCGCCAAGCTGATGGCGAACCTGATCACGCATGCCGGCGCCGATCGCGTCCTGGGAATGGACTTCCATTCCCATCAGGTGCAGGGGTTCTTCGATATCCCGGTGGACCACCTGTACGGGGCGCCGGTGTTCGTGAGCCACTTCCGCCAGAAGCAGCTGCACGATCCGGTCGTCGTGGCGCCCGACGTCGGCTCGGCGAAGATGGCGCGCGGGTTCGCGAAACGGTTGAACGCGTCGCTGGCGATTATCGACAAACGGCGGCCGTCGGCCAACGTCGCCGAAGTGGTGAACGTCGTCGGTGAGGTGGCCGCCAAGGACTGTCTCATCCCCGACGACATGATCGACACCGCCGGGACGATTACCGAGGCGGCCGCCGCGTTGAAGCGGCTCGGGGCCCGCAAGATCTACGCGTTCGCGTCGCACGCGCTCTTGTCCGGGCCCGCGGTCGAGCGGTTGCGTGCCTCGCCGGTCGATGAGGTGGCGGTGACGAACACGATCCGCATCCCTGAGGACCGGGTGTTCGAGAAGCTGAAGGTGCTGTCGATCGCGGGACTGATCGCCAAGGCAATCGGTTACGAGCACTCGAATCAATCGGTGAGCTCACTGTTCGATTGAGTGCGGACCACGGATCACGGACAACGGATAACGTATGGCTCAAATTGTTTCTCTCGCAGCGAGCCCGCGCAGCGCGACCGGTAAAGGCGCCGCGCGCCAGGCGCGCTTCCGGGGCCGCGTCCCCGCGGTGATCTACGGACACGGACGCGACACCCTGCCGCTCGAGGTGGACGCCAAGGCGCTCGAGAAGGCGCTCACGGGCGTCGAGCCCGCCAGCACCATCATCGAGCTCTCGGTGGACGGCAAGACGACCAAGACGCTGATCCGCGAGATCCAGCGGCATCCCGTCCGACCCGACATCATCCATGTGGATTTTTACGAGATCCACGCGCAGGAAAAGGTCACGCTCAAGGTGACGGTGCACTTGGTCGGCAACCCGGACGGCGTGCGCAACGCCGGCGGCGTGCTCGACCAGGTGACACGCGAGGTCGAGATCGCGGTGCTGCCGGAGAACATTCCCGACCGGGTCGAGCTCGACGTCACGGCCTTGAAGATTGGGGACTCGCTCCACGTGCGGGAGCTGAACATCCCGAACGCGACGATTCTCACGCTGGCGGACCTGACGATCGCCACCGTCGTGCCGCCGCGGGCCGAGGAAGTCGCGGCCCCGGCACCCGAAGCCGCGACCGAGGTCGCCGAGCCCGAGCTGATCCGCAAGGTCCGGGAGGGCGAGGAGGAGGCGGGTGAGGCCGCCCCCGAAGGCGGCGCCAAACCGGAGGCGAAAGCCGGCCCGGCCGCGCCCACCAAGGGCGAGAAGCCGGAGAAGGCCGAGAAGCCGAAGGGCGGCAAAGAGAGCTGAGCCAGCGCGCCGTCGTCGGCCTCGGGAATCCCGGCCCGGAGTACGCGGCGACGCGCCACAATGCGGGTTTCTGGCTGGCCGACGCGCTCGTTGCGCACTGGGGGTTTCCCCCGTTCCGCCGGGGCGAGCGCGCCCGCGTGACCGAAGGCTCGGTGGACGGCGTCCCCGTCCGCCTGCTCAAACCCACCACCTACATGAACCGCAGCGGCGCGGCGCTGGCGTCGCTCCGCGCCGACCCCGCCTTCAGCCCGGCCACCGACCTGCTCATCCTCGTGGACGACTTCCAGATCCCGTGCGGCACGTTTCGTCTCCGCGCGGAGGGCTCTTCGGGCGGTCACAACGGCTTGCGGAGCATCGAGAGCGCGCTGCAGTCGCAAGCTTACGCCCGCCTCCGGATCGGCGTGGGGCCGCTGCCGGACGGAGTGAGCGACTGGTCCGAGTACGTGCTCGCACCGTTCACGCCGGAGCAGCGGGATCAAGTGGAGGCCCTGATGCCCGAGCTCATCGACGCCGTCGAGAAGTGGCTGCGCCAGTGAGCACGCGGAAGTGATATGCTTCGCCTCGGAATCGTCGGCTTACCCAACGTCGGCAAGTCCACCCTGTTCAACGCCCTCACCGCCGCGAAGGCGGCGGCAGAGAACTACCCGTTCTGCACCGTCGAGCCCAACGTCGGCGTGGTCGCCGTGCCCGACCCCCGGCTCGACCGCCTGTTCGAGCTCGTCCGGCCCAAGAAGCAGGTCCCGGCCGTGGTCGAGTTCGTGGATATCGCGGGGCTGGTGCAGGGCGCGTCCCAGGGCGAGGGTCTGGGCAACCAGTTCCTGTCGCACATCCGCGAAGTGGACGCGATCGTGCACGTGATTCGCTGCTTCGAAGACCCCGACGTCGTGCACGTGATGGGCCCGGTCGATCCGGTGCGCGACCACGACATCGTCACGAGCGAGCTGGCGCTCGCGGACTTGGCGGTGGTCGAGCGTCGGCTGGAGAAGACCCGCAAGACCGCTCGGGCCGGGGACAAGGAAGCGCAGCTCGAGCTGGTGGTGCTGGAGCGCGTCGTGGAGGAGCTGAACGCCGGGCGCGGGGCCCGGGAAGCGGGCGAAGCCGAGAACGCCGTGCGGTTCCTACGCCGGCTGGGCCTCCTGACGGCGAAGCCGATCCTCTACGCCGCGAACGTCACCGAGGACGACCTCGCAGCGGGCGGCGGCAAATGGATCGAGCGGCTGCGCGCCGCGGTTCAGTCGCACCACGAGGAGGCGGAGATCGTCCCCTTCTCCGCCCGGTTGGAGGCGGAGCTCGCCGAGCTGTCGGGCGAGGAGCGGCGCGAGTACCTCGCGAGCGCCGGCGTGCGGGAGCCCGGGCTCGACCGCTTGATTCACGCCGGCTATCACCTGCTCGGGCTCCAGACGTTCTTCACGGTCGGCGAGAACGAGGTCCGCGCGTGGACGATGCACCGGGGGGGCACCGCGTTCGACGCCGCCGGCGAGATCCACTCGGATTTTCAGCGCGGCTTCATCCGCGCCGAGACGGTCGCCTACGAGGAGTTCGTGCGAGCCGGATCGTACAAGGCGGCCCGCGAGCAGGGGCTGGTCCGCTCCGAGGGGCGGGACTACGTGGTGCAGGACGGCGACGTGCTGCTGTTCCGGTTCAACGTCTAGTAGCGGCGCCACAGCAGGACGGCGCCGCACGTGCTCCCGGAGCCCCATTGGAACTCCAGCGGCACGTCGAACCCCCGCTTGTAGACCTCCACGCCGGCCAGCTCGTCCACCCGGAAGAGCCCTATCTCGTCGGCGGGCAGCCGCATGCCGTCCAGGTACAGCGACATCAGGCATTGGCGCGGGCCGCCCGAGCCGAGCGGAATGCAGTACCCCGTCCCGCAACCCACCCAGACGCCGGCCTCGCTCAGCAGGGACCGCAGGGGCAACCCCCGGCGCTGCTGGAGCTCTTGCAGCGTGTAGAAGCGGCCGAACCGCCCCCACGTCTTGCGATCGTAGAATCCCGCGAGACTGCGCACGGCGCGCGCGCTCTGCGCTTCGACGACAATCGGCGTCAGCTCCAGCGCCTCGACCTCGAGCAATACCGCGAGCATGAGCGTCTGCCCGCGCTGCAGCATGATGTCCTTCTCGTACGAGAGACTGTCCCCGTACAGCACGCGGAGCGTCTGGCGGCCCGAAGGCAGCCCCGCGAGGGCGAATAACCCTACGGAATTGCTCACGTCGAACACCCGGCTCCCCTGTACGGCGATCATGACGCCGGAAATCGGCAGGCCGTTGAGGGACGAGCGCACCGACCCTGAGAGACGAGCCGAATCCTGTTGAACTGGCAAGATACGGGCCGAGTCCTGTTGCGCCGGCGCGAACGGGGGAGCCGCGGTGATGAGGGCGAGCGACAGCAGAAGCGGGAGTATCGGCTGCAGGGGCTGGCGTTTCACATCGGAATGATACACGCCCGCCCGACGGTGGTGCCAGGCTAGTCGTCGATCCCGGTGGGGCTCGCCGAACCCGCGTGCACGCGGTTACCGCGCTGGTGCTCGTGGACCACGCTCGCCTGCTTGGTCTGATCCGTGAGCGGAAGCTGCCGCTGCACCATATCGCGGCTGATCCACACGACCTGGTCGCCGCACATGATCGCGTCGATCGGGTAGGGCTGCCGCAGGAACGACTGGCCGTCGGAGCTGGCGACCTGCGTGCCCGGGAAGAAGTACCAGCACCGCTCACCGCTCGGATGGCTGTGAATCATGCCGACCGTGCCGTTCCACCCGGCGTCCTCGCACGTCTGCTTGGGCACGACGTGGGTCGCGGTCGACTGCGGGGGATCGACGTCCGCAGGCGCGATGCGGCGCACGATCACGGTTTGGCCGAGCACCTCACCGATCATGCACCCCATGAACTCGGTCGGGAACGAACGGTACTGGAGGGTGAGGAAGCGACGCGCTTGGGCGGAGAGGCTGAGCGTGCGAGCGGCGCCGGCGCTCGCTATCGCGCTAGGCGGCGAGGCGGACTGCGCGAACCGCACCGACTCGGGCTGCAAGGCGAGCAGCGTCATCAGGCCTGCCGTCGCCAAGACGACACGCCCCGTACGCGTGAGCAACCAAACGCTGACTCGCTGCATGCCGCCTTCCTTCGGTCACCGCGCCTCCCGGGACAACTGGACCGGGTGCACTGCCCTGTCATTCCCCTGCAAGGGCAAGACCGATGCCATGGTTCCAACACCTCTGATGCGGGCGTGGCAAGTCGTTATGTAAGGAATGGTTGCGGATCGCGCCTGCATGTGACCGTGGTCACGCCGGATCATCGTGGCCTAAAAACGGGGCAGGCATTTCGAGAGACGGGCTGTGAGGGGGGTCACGCTTCCCGGCGCCCGCTGCCTCTGCGCCTCGATGGGTGAGCCGGCGTTGCGCTGGGTAATCACCCCGCGCTACCGCCCGGTCCTCGGAGCGCCTAACTTTCCTCATACAAGTCCCCTACTCGGCGCCGCACCGCGCCGGGTCGCTCGAGACCAAAGGGAGGTGGCATGACGCGTCGCTACGAGACGGTGTACATCTTCGACAGTGCCCTGGAAGAGCCCGCGATCACCGAGAAGCTGGACAAGTTCCACGCCCTCCTGACGAAGGACGGCAAAGGGACGCTCACCAACGTCGCCCACTGGGGCAAGCGCACGCTGGCGTTCCCCATCAAGAAGCGCGACTCGGGCCACTATGTGGTCGCGCAGTTCGAGACCGCCGCCGATCTGCTGCCCGAGTACGAGCGGGCCGTCAAGCTCGACGAGGCGGTGCTCCGCTATCTCGTGGTCGTCTCTGAGGGTCTGCCGGCCAAGCCGGAGGCCGCCCCGGTCGTCGCCGCCGTGATCGCGCCCGAGGTGGAAGAGCTCGAGGAGGACGAAGCATGAGGCGGCCCGCCAAGACGTGCCCCGTGTGCGAGTCCGGCGTGCGCGTACTCGACTACAAGGACGACCGCACCCTGAGTCGGTTCCTGACCGAGCGCGGCAAGATCCTGCCGAGTCGGCTCTCGGGGATGTGCGCGCGGCACCAGCGGCAGCTTGCGACCGCGATCAAGCGCGCCCGCCAGCTCGCCCTGCTCCCGTACATCAAGGGCTACATCGGCTGATATGACCGCTGGTGGGGAGGGAGGGCGCTGGCGGCTGATCCTGGGCACCGCCACTTTCGCGGCCTGGGCGGGGCCCAGTCTGGTGGGGCTGCCGCTCGCCGGGCTGCTGATCGCCGCCCGGCCGCGCTCCGCCGCGGAATGGAGCGCGGCGGTCGGCGTGGGCGTCGTCAGCCTCGGGCTGCTGCTGCTCCCCGCCAGCGATCTGCTCACCGGGTTCGTGCGTGCCTACACGGTGCTCCTCGCGGCCGCCTTCGTCGCCGTCACGCTGTTCGCGACCGCGCACGAGTCTCTGCTGCAGCGCGCGGTGCGCGCGGGCCTGATCGCCGGCGTAGCGGCCGTCGCGCTCGCGCGCGTGAGCCTGGGCGGCTCCGTGTGGGACGCCCTCCACTGGGAAGCGCGCCGCCAAGCGAGCGCCACGATGCGCGTCATGGTGGAGCTCGCGCCCCAAGCGTTCCCGGTGTACGAGCCCGTGGTGCGGTTCGTGAGCGATACCGTGCCCGCCACGCTCGCGCTGCAAACCCTGGCCGGTCTCGCGCTCGCCTGGCAGTGGCACCGCCGCGTGGCGCGCAGTCCGTTCGCCCCTCCGCTCGCTCCGTTCCGGGAGTTCCGGTTCGGCGACCACTGGGTGTGGGCGATCGTGGTGGCGCTCGTCGCCTGGATCACGCCCGTCGTGGCGGGTGTCAAGCTCGCCGCGTTGAACCTGGTCGCGGTGCTCGGCACGCTCTACCTGATCCGCGGGATCGCCATCGTGGCGGCGTTCTCCGGCGCGCTCGGCGTCGCGCCGGCCGCCCTCGTGATCGGCGCGGTCGGCGTGCTGCTCACGGCGGCCGTCGCGCTCCCGTTGCTGGCCGCCCTGGGGGTCACCGACACCTGGCTCGAGTTCCGACGCCGCCTCAAGGCGCCGGCCTGACCCGTGATTGAGAGGAAGCGATGGAGATCATTCTGCGAGAAGACGTGCAGCACCTCGGGGCAGCGGGCGACGTCGTCAAGGTGAAGGACGGCTACGCGCGCAACTACCTCCTCCCGAAGGGGCTCGCGTACCCCGCCACCGAGGCGAATAAGAAGAAGATCGCCTACGAGGCGGAGCGCATCGCCCGACAGCGCGCCACCGAGAAGACCGCCGCTCAAACCGAGGCCGGGCGGCTCGCCGATGTCCAGCTCACCTTCGCGGTCAAGGTGGGCGAGGAGGACAAGCTGTACGGATCGATCACGGCGGGCGACGTCCAACGCAAGCTCGAGGAGCTCGGCATCCACGTGCGCTCGCTCGGACGGAACAAACGGATGCGCGCGACGCTATGACTAGCAGGAGTCGGGGGGGCGGCGGGACGCGGGGAGGAGCCGGGCGCCCCGCCAAGCGCGCCGTCGTGCCGGCGCGGGCGGCGCTGCGACTCGTGACCGCAGCGCTGCTCGATCGCAAGGCGGTCGAGCCGCTGGTACTGGACCTGCGAGAGCTCAGCGCCGCCACCGACTACTTCGTAATCGTGTCAGGAACGTCCGACGCGCACGTGCGGGGGATGGCGGAACACTTGATGACGGCGCTTGCGCCGCATGGTATCGCGCCGCACCATGTGGAGGGGTTGACGCAGGGTCGCTGGGTGTTGCTCGACTATGTGGATTTCGTAGTGCATGTGTTCCATCCCGAGCTGCGGGCCTTCTATCAGCTCGAGCGGTTGTGGGGCGATGCTCCGGTGCTGGCCGGAGACACGCGGGACGGCGGGCCGAGTTGAAAGGATGATCCCCATGCGACGGATCGCGGGAGCGGTGGCGGTGCTGGTGCTCGCGGGCACCGCGCCGCTGGTGGCGCAGTACTTCGGGCAGAACAAGGTCCAGTACCGGACTTTCGACTTCCAGATCATCCAGACCGAGCACTTCGAGGTCTACTACTATCCGGCCGAGCGCGTGGCGGCGCTCGACGCCGCCCGCATGGCGGAGCGCTGGTACGCCCGCCTGTCCCGCGTGCTGCACCACGAGTTTCAGGGACGCAAGCCGATCATCTTATACGCGTCCCAGTCCGACTTCCAGCAGACGAACGTCGTCGACGCCTCCGGCGAGGGGTTGGGGGGGGTCACCGAGTTCTTCAAGCACCGCATGGTGCTGCCGTTCACCGGTTCCTACGCCGAGCTCGAGCACGTCATCGGGCACGAAATGGTGCACCAATTCCAGTACGACGTGTTCAGCCGGGGTCGGATCGGGGCAGGGGTGCAGACGCTCATCAACGTGAACCCGCCGCTCTGGTTCATGGAAGGGATGGCCGAGTACCTGTCGCTCGGGCCGATCGACAACCACACCGCGATGTGGCTGCGCGACGCCTCGCTCGAGGGCCACCTGCCGACCATCGAGCAGCTCACCTACGACCCCCGGATCTTCCCCTATTACTTCGGGCACGCCCTCTGGGCCTACATCGGCGAGAAGTGGAGCGACGAGGTGATCGGGGAGATCCTCCAGGGCTCCACGGCGAGCGGCGTCGAGGGCGCGTTCAAGCGGGCGCTGGGGCTTTCGCTGGACGATCTCTCGAGCGAGTGGCGGGACGCGGTGCAGACCACCTACCTGCCCCAGCTCGCCGAGCATTACCGCGCGCGCCGCATCGCCCAGCCCGTGCTCACTCGCAAGCGGTCGGACGGCACGCTCCATATCGCACCGGCGCTCTCGCCCGACGGCCGCGACATCGCCTACTTCAGCGAACGGAAGTCGTTCTTCGTCGACCTCTACCTCGCGGACGCGGAGACCGGCCGGGTGAAGCGGCGGCTCACCAAGGCCACCCTCAGCAACAACTACGAGAGCCTGCGGTTCATCAACTCCGCGGGGTCGTTTTCGCCGGACGGGCGCTACTTCGCGATCGCGGCGAAGCACAACGACAAGGACGACCTCGTCATCCTCGACGTCAAGAAGGACGAGGAGGTGCGTCGCATCACGGTGCCCCTGAACGGGTTGATCACGCCGGCCTGGTCCCCCGACGGCAAGCAGCTCGTGTTCACGGGGTTCGACGGCGGGCTGTCCGACCTGTTCGTCGTCAACGCCGACGGCACCGATCTGCGGCGCCTCACCAACGACAAGTACGCCGATCTCCACCCCGCCTGGTCCCCGGACGGCAAGACGATCGCGTTCGCGACTGACCGCGGCCCGGCGACCGACTTCGGCGCACTACGCTTCGGGAACATGCGGATCGCCCTGTACCACCTGGAGAACGGCGCGATCGAAACGCTGCCTCGCATGGAGCACGGCAAGAACATCAACCCGGCGTGGGCGCCCGACGGGCGTTCGATCGCCTTCGTCTCGGATCGGACGGGGATCAGCAACATCTACCTGTACGACTTGGGCGATCACAATCTGTACCAGCTCACCGACCTGTTCACGGGCGCCGAGGCGTTCACCCCGCTCTCGCCCGTCCTCTCGTGGGCGCGGCAGGCGGACCGGATGGCGTTCGCGTACTACGAGGAGGGTGAGTACAACGTCTACGCGGTGGACAACCCGCGGTCGCTGCGACGCCAGCCCTTCCAGGAGCCCGCCGTGCCGCCTGTGACCTCACTCTTGGCCGCGACCCGGCGCGACACCGTCCGCTCCGCCACGCCGGCCGCCGAGGTCACGTCGATCGAGCAGCCGCGCGCCGCCGCGTCGGTGTACCGCTCGCCCACCGGCTTCCGCGCCTCGAACACCTCACCCCAAAAGGTCGACTCCGGGACCACTGCGACGCCGGTATCGGTGCGGACGCTGCTCGACTCGGCCACCACGTTGCCCGATACCAGCGAGTTTACGTTCAAGGCCTACCACACGCGCTTCACCCCCGACTATGTGGCGCGGCCGACCATCGGCTACGAGCGCAACAACTTCGGACGGGGGTTCTTCGGCGGCACGGCGATTTCGCTCTCGGACATGCTCGGCAACCACACGCTCGTGTTCGCCGGCGCCGTGAACGGGCGTCTCTCCGAGGCGCAGGTGCTGGCCGCATACATCAACCAGGCGCACCGCCTGAACTGGGCCGTCGGCGCTACCCAGCAGCCGTACTACTTCTACCAGCCCACCACGGTGGAGAATGTCGCACCCGACACGTCCATCCTCACCGTGGGCATCCGGCGCTTCGTGATCCGGGAAGGCTTCGTCGAGACGTACTACCCGTTCAGCCGGTTCAGCCGCGTGGAGCTCGGTGTGCACGCGGTGAACATCACCGACGCGGTGCTCCAGCAGCAATACCTCGTGGATCGGAACGGCATTATCTTCGCGCAGTCCGACCTCCAGACCATCAGCAACCCGTCGATCTCGTACGTGTCGCCTTCGTTGGCGCTGGTGCACGACAATTCCCTGTTCGGCTACGTCGGTCCGTTCGCCGGCTCCCGCTACCGCTTGCAGGTGAACCCGAACTTCGGCGACTGGCAGTTTGTCGGCGGGCTCGCGGACTGGCGACGCTATTTCTTCGCCCGGCCGTTCACGTTCGCGTTCCGCGGTCTGTTCTTCGGCCGCTTCGGACGCAACGGCGACGAGTTCCCCGTGTTTCTCGGGACCACCGAGCTGCTGCGCGGCTATACGGCGGGCTCGCTCATCAACAACGAATGCGCGAATTCCACTACGACGACGACCGGTCGGACCGGCTGCTCCGAGCTCGACCAGTTGATCGGCTCGAGGATCGCGGTGGCAGGGGCGGAGCTGCGGTTCCCGCTCACCCGCAACCTGGTGCTGGGATTCCTGCCGGTGGGGCTGCCCCCGATCGAGGGCGCGATCTTCTACGACATGGGGCTGGCCTGGGAGTCAGGCTCGGTCATCAAGTGGCGCCGCGACGCGGGTCAGGATCCGGAGGTGTTCCGCCAGCCGCTGCGGAGTTGGGGCGGATCGATTCGCGTCAACTTCCTGGGGTTCGTCGTGGTGCGCTTCGACTACACCAAGCCACTCGACCGGCTCAGCAACAAGGCGTACTGGACGGTGAGCCTCGGCCCAACGTTCTAACTCCGTATCGCTAAAACACTTGCGCTGGCCTCGCCGGTTGTCTATCTTGTCCGGCGAGGCCATTTTGGTTACGCGTGCGCGGTTCTTCCTCCTCGCCAGCCTAGGGCTGTGGGGCTGCCGGTCCCGAGCGCCCGCGGGTGCCTCGTCCCAACCCGCCAACTCACAAGCAGTTACACGCTCACCTGACCGTCCCCCGGTGGGCGGCGCGCGCACCGCCGGCGTCGCCGTTCGCATCCCGACCCGCGGCGGAACGCCACGGGTGTATCGGCTCCCGGATCTTGCCGAGATCCCCAACGTGATTCACGGCAAGCTGCCCGCGGTTGACGGTGTTGTCGGACTCGACCCGGAGTCGGAATTCCTGTTCGTGATGACGGATAAGAAGGACCTCGTGTCCCTCGATTTGGGGAGCGGTCGCGTCGACACGGTGGTGCACGCGATCGCGCAGGCGGCGCTCGGACCGGACGGCACGCTGTATACGGTGGACGCGAAGCGACACGTCGTCTCGGTCGCGCGGCGCGTGCGGTTCGCTTGGCCCCAGCCGCTGGGCGGCGTGCCGCGCGAGCTGTTCGGTGGCACCGATCAACGCCTCGTGGCGGTCGACCCACCCAAACTCATCACCGCGGCGCCCGACCAGCCGCCCAGCAGCCGGACGATCCCCGTGGGTGGCGACGTTGCGGCGACGCGCTGGGGTGACCTCATCGCCGTGGCGAGCGATTCGGGCGTCCTGCTGCTGGATGCCCTGGGACGGCGCGAGCCGGCATTCGTGCGGCTCGAGGATCATCCGCGCGCGCTCGTTTTCTCCCCCTCCGGACACCGCATCTACGTGGCGCGGCGTACCGAGCCGGGGCTCGCCGTGATCGACCGCTACGAGCACGCGGAGATCGACGGGGTCGCGCTGCCGACGCCGGCGGCGACGATCCGTCTCGATCCGTTGGGACGGTGGTTGCTGGCGCGCCCGACCGTGGGGGATTCGGCGTGGCTAGTGGACCTGCCGGTGAAACGGCTGGTCGGCTCGGTGGCGACGGCGTGGCGTGTGGATCTCCCCGCGATCGGTCCGGACGGCTCGTTGCTGGTGCGGCAGGGCGACGACGTCGCCGCGTACCGGCCGGATTCCCTGGTCGTGACGGGCCGGGTGAAGGGCGGGGGCGCGGACCTGTGGACGCTGACCGGCTGGCGGCCGCGCGGCAGCTACCGCTCGACGTTCGCCGACGCGGCCGGCCCGGCGGGGCAGCCGGCGACCGGCGCGCCGGCCGATTCGGCGGCGGGCGAGGGGCTGCTGTACGTGCAGGTGTCCACCTCGCAGAACGAGGCGTGGTCAAGCGAAATGGCCCAGCAGCTCACCCGCGCCGGGCTGGCTGCGCGCGTGCTTCCGCCGCACGGGCCGGACGACGGCTATCGCGTCGTGCTGGGCCCGTACCCGACACGCGCGCAGGCCGAGGCCATCGGCCGAAAGCTCGGCCGCCCGTTCTGGATCTACCAGCCCGCGCCATGAGCGCACGACCACTCCCGCGCTCGCGTCTCGACAACCTCATCCCTCCACTGCTCGACGGGCAATCGCTGGTAGCCCTCGTGCCCGCCACCGGGGACCTCAAGTGGGCCGCGGCGGCGGCGTGGGACGTCGCGCGCGCGGCGGCGCAACACGGCCGGCGCGTGGCGCTGGTCGACCTCTGGATCGAGGACCCCACTCTGCACGAGGTGGTGGGGCTCGCCCCGACTGAGGGCATCGTGGACGCGTTCGAGTACGGTGTCTCGCTCACGAAGGCGGCGCACGAGGTGGACCACGTGTTCTTCATCGCGGCGGGCGCGTACACGGCGCACTCGGGAGAGCTCTTCGGGCACGAGCGCTGGAAGAAGCTACACGGCGGGTTCCGCGTGGAAGGCGCGCTGTTGTTGCTCTATCTCTCCGCGGGCGCGCTGGCGCGGCTGTCGGCCGTGCCGGACGGCCTGATCGTGCTTGCCCCGGAGGGCTTCGAGCCGGAGTCGTCCATCGGCCAGGGAGTCACTGCGGCGCTCGAGCGTGGCATGCCGCTCGTCGGGGTGGTGAGAGAGCGTTGGACGCCCGGCGCTGCGCCGGACCCGCACGCGGCGCCCTCCTCCCCCTCGTTCCCTAGCCCGCGACCATCGCGACCCGTGCTGCTGCCGCACCCGGAGGCGCGGATCGCCCGTCATCGCACCCGGCCCGTGCTGGTCGCGGCCACGCTGGTGGCGGGAGCGGCGGGGAGTTGGGCGCTCCTGGCGACCGGCGGCGAGGCGGGACGGGCCAGCGGCGCGGAGCACCGCGCCGCCGTCACCGCGCGCGCTGCGCGACCGGTGCGGCCGACCGGCGCTCCGGCGCCGCGGATGGACTCGCTCCCCTGGACTGTGCAGCTCGCCGCCTACGCGAGGGTCGACAAGGCGCTCGGGTTGGCCGACCGGCTCGCGGCCCGCGATCTACCGGCCTTCGTTACGCCGGTCGCGCTCGCGGGACGGCGGGGGGGCGCCGCGGTCTGGTACCGCGTGCTCGCCGGCGCGTTCACGACCCGCGACTCGGCAGCGGCGGCGCGTGCGACGCTGTGGGCGCGGGGCATGGCCCCCAAAGGGCAAGGCGACCTGTTGCGGGCGCCCTACTCCTTCTCGCTCGCGCAAACCGGCCGGCCGGACGGGCCCCGCGCGCGCGGCATTCCGGCCACCCGCTGGGGCACGGAAGGCGCCCTCGTCGTCGGCGCCTTCGAAACCCCCGAGCAAGCGAGTCTCGCCGAGGCGCAGCTCAAGCGCGCCCGCATTCGGGCCACCCTTGTGACACGGATGGGGACCAAACCATGAGACTGACCCGACTGGAGCTGTCGGGCTTCAAGTCCTTCGCCGGCACGGTGGAGCTGCCGTTCGACGCGGGCGTCACCGCGATCGTCGGGCCCAACGGGTGCGGCAAGTCGAACATCTCCGACGCCGTGCGCTGGGTGCTGGGGGAGCAGTCACCCCGCTTGCTGCGCGGCGGCAAGATGGAGGATGTCATCTTTCAGGGGTCGACCGGGCGGCGCCCCGTGAACGTGGCGGAGGTGTCGCTGGTGTTCGACAACGCCGACGGCACGCTGCCCGTCGCCTACCAGGAAGTGGTCGTCACGCGGCGCCTATCTCGCTCGGGCGGGAGCGAATACCTCCTGAACCGCTCGGCGGTGCGCCTGCGGGACGTGCAGGACCTGCTCCGCGGGACCGGCCTCGGCGCGGACGCCGCGGTGGTCATGGAAGCGCGGATGATCGAAGCGCTGCTCTCCGAGAAGGCAGAAGAGCGGCGGGCGCTGTTCGAGGAGGCGGCGGGCATCGGCCTGTACCGTGACCGGAGGAAGAGTACCGAGCGACGGCTGGAGGAGACGACGGCCGACCTGGCGCGCCTCGAAGATCTGATCGGCGAGGTGCAGACGCAGGTGCGCTCGCTGGCGCGGCAGCGCGGCAAGGCGGAGCGGTACGGCAAGATGATCGAGGAGCGTTTCGGGATCGCGCTGACGCTGGTGCGGCGCGAGCTCGAGGACTTCGAGATCGCGTTGGGCAGCCTGGGCCAGCGCAGCGCGGAACTGACCGCGGCGCTGCCGGCCGAGCGGACTCGTTTGGCGGAGGCCGAGCGGGCGCGCGAGGCACAGGCGCAGGCGCGGCACACGGCCGAGGCACGCCGCACCGAGCTGGAGCGACGCCGCGCCGACGCGCAGGTCGACGTCGGGCGACTGGAGGGCGATCTCGCCCTCGCGGCCGAGCGGCTGCGCAACGCGGGGCAGCGGCGGGTCACGGCGGGGCAGCGCCGCGAGCAGGAACAGACGCGGGCGGCGCAGGCGGAGCGGGAGCGCACCGCCGCCGCGGCCGAGTGCGAGACGGCCGAGCGCGACTCGGCGACCGTTCAGGCCGAGCTGACGGGTCGGAGCGCGCGCGAGCAGGAGGTGCGGGAGAGCCTGCTGGCGCAGCGCGCCACGGTGCGCCAGCTGGAAGAAAGCCTGCTGCGTCGCGTCGAGGAGCTCCGGGCGCTCGAGGGGGAGCGCACGGCGTTGGAGCGGGAGCGGGCCGAGCTGCGGACGCTGCTGGGGCACGCCGCACACGAGCGGACCGCTCGGGAAGCGGCCGAGCAGGCGGCGACGGCGCAGGCGAGCTCCCTGGCGCAGCGCGCTGCGGCCCAGGCGCGAGCGACGGTGCAGGCGGCGGACGAGTTGGAACGAGCGCGGCGCCGCGTGGCGGAGTTGAAGGAGCAGGAGACGCGCGGACGCGCCATCCGACGCCAAACGGAGGAAGCCTTGGCGCAGCTGACGGCGCGCCGCGACGCGCTCGCGGAGCTCGAGCGCGAGCGCGTCGGGCTCGCCCCCGCAGCCCAGGCGCTCCTGAAAGACCGGGGCCAGTTCGGCGACGCCGTGGTGGGCCCGCTCGCCGACTTCGTGCGCGCGAGCCACCGCGACGCCGCGCTCGCCGAGCGGCTGCTCGGAGACTGGCTGCATGCGGTTCTGGTGCGCGACGCGGCGGCGATCGACGCCATCCGCGCCTGGCACGAGCAGGCGCAGCCCGGCCCGCTCGTGCTGCTCCCCTGCGAGCCGGGCCCCGTAGTCGCGGCAGGCGCTCATCCCCTGCAGGACGGGCTGACCGTCCAAGGACCGGCAGGCGCGTGGGTGGGGGCGTTGCTCGCGGGACTCGAGGTGCTGGAGGGAGGAGGCGGCCGCGCGCTACGGCGCGCCAACGGCGCCGTGTTCCTGGACGGCGGCCCGGCCGCGGGAGGACCATTGCAGCGGCACGCCGAGCTCGACGCGCTCGAGCACGAAGTGCGCGAGACGGAAGCCGCGGGCGGCCGCGCCGCCGCCGCGCTCGACCGGACGCTGGCCGAGCTCGCCGCAGCGGAAGCGGCGTTCAACGTGGCCGGCGAGGCAGCCGAGCGGACACGGCAGCAGGAGCTGGAGGCCGGCGGCCTGAAGGGGGAGGCCGAGCGCGCCGCGGCGCACGCGCGCCGCGAAGCCGCCGACGCCGCCGCCGAGGTGGGCCGGCTGTCGCGACGGCTGGAGGAGGTCGAGGAGCGGCTCGCGACGCTCGGGACACAGCTCGAGCAGCACGAGCTGGAGCGGGTGCGGCTGGACGAGCGGTTGGGGGGAGAGCGGTCGCGCCTCGTGGACCTCGAGGCCCAGCAGGAAGCGGCCCGCGAGCAGCGGGTGCACTGGCAGGTCGAGGCCGCCCAGGTCGAGGCACGCGTCACCGCCGCGCGGGAGCGTGCGGCGCGCTCCGGCGGGGATGCCGACCTCGCGCGCCACCAGGGGGCGAGCCTGGGCGACGAAATCGCGACCCTGGACCGCGATGCCACAACGCTCGCCGCGCAGCAGTCGGAGTGGGAGGAGGCCCTGAAAGAGCGCCGCCTGGCGCTCGGCGCCCTCGAGACCGCGGCCCAGGAGGCCGCCGCCGACGTGCAGCAGGCGGAAGCGCGGCTCACCGCGGCGGAGGCGGCGCTGGAGGAGGTCCGGAAGGCCCTCGAAGCCCTCGGCGCGAGCGAGCACAAGCTCGAGCTCGAGCGCACCGAGATCGCGGGGCGCAAGCGTGGGCTGATCGAGCGCGTGGAAGCCGAGTGGCGCAAGCCGCTCGACCAACTGCTCGCCACGGCGCCGGAGGTGGCCGGCGACGTGGCGTGGCTCCGCCAGGAGAACGAGCGCCTCACGGGCGCGATCGATGCCGTCGGCCCTGTCAACGCGCTGGCCGTCGAGGAGCACGCCGAAGAAATGAAGCGCCTCGAGTTCCTCATGACGCAGCGCGACGACCTGGTCGCGGCGCGCCAGTCGCTGCAGCAGGCGGCGCGCGAGATCGATCAGACGGCGAAGCTGATGTTTCTCGAGTCGTTCGGGAAGGTACGCGAGCACTTCCGCTCGGTGTTCCAGACGCTGTTCGGCGGAGGGGAGTGCGATGTACGGCTCGCCAACGAAGACGAGCCGCTGGAGAGCGAGATCGAGATCCACGCGGCGCCGCGCGGCAAGCGCACCCAGCGCATCCACCTGCTCTCGTCCGGCGAGCGCACGCTCGTTGCCGTGTCGCTGCTGTTCGCGATCTTCCTCACGAAACCCAGCCCCTTCTGCCTGCTCGACGAGGTCGACGCCCCGCTCGACGACGCCAACGTGGGCCGCTACGTCCGACTGCTCGCCGAATTCAAGCAGCAGACCCAGTTTATCGTGATCACTCACAACCCGCGCACCATGCAGGCGGCCGACGCCGTCTACGGCGTCACGATGCAGGAGCCGGGGGTCTCGACCATCGTGGGCGTGCGCCTGGGCCAGATGGAACCGGCCTAGCCCCGGTGCGACGGTCCCTCCGGGCCGCTGTGCTCCTCGCCCTCGCCGCCCCCATTCCGGCAGGCCTCGCAGCGCAGCGGCCCGCCGTGTCTCCGGTCCTGGCGCGCATGTGGCAGCGAGACACGATGCTCACCGTCTGGCTGTTCGTTCGGCCCGGCGTCCCGCTCGCGCAGGCGGCCGCCCAGGCGAGCGCCACGGGCGCGGTGGTGCGCGTCTCTAGTCGCTGGCTGCACGCACTCGGCGTGGATGCGCCGACGGTGGCGCTGCGCCAGCTCGCGCGCGAGGCGCTGCTCAACCGCATTCAGCCAGCCGGCCGGTGGCGCCTGCGGGCCGGCCCGGACCCGACCGCGCCCGCGGCGGGGACGGCCGCCGCTGTCGACCGACCCGGCGTTCGCCGGCGCCACGGTCACCGCGCAGCACGATTTCGTGTTCGGCGACTCCGTGGTGCGCGACCAGCCGAACGACCAGCCGGGCGCACAGGCTCACGGCACGGCCGTGTGGTCGCTCATGGCGGGGCGCGTCCCCGGCCGGCTGCGGGGGGTCGCGCCGGGCGCAGCCTACCTGCTCGCCAAGACCGAGGACGTGCGCTCCGAAACCCGGGTCGAGGAGGTGAACTACGTGCACGCCCTGGAGTGGGCGGATTCCATCGGTGTCGACCTCGTCTCCTCGAGCCTCGGCTATTTGAGCTTCGACGACGGCTTCACCTACACCGCGGCAGATCTCAACGGCCACGTCGCGGTCACAACCGTGGCCGCGGAGAGCGCGGCGGCCCATGGCATCCTCGTCGTGACCGCCGCCGGGAACGGCGGCCCCGGCTTTCGCAGCCTGGTCACGCCCGGCGACGCCGCTGCGGTGATCACCGTCGGCGCGGAGGATTCGCTCGGCGTGCTGGCGGGCTTTTCGTCGCGGGGGCCGACCGCGGACGGCCGCCTGAAGCCGGATCTCACCGCGCCGGGGGTGTTCGTCTGCGTGCTGAGCGGGCCCAACACCGTGCGCCGCTCCAGCGGCACGTCCTTCGCGACGCCGCTCGTCGCGGCGGCGGCGGCACTGGTCAAGCAGCTCCACCCCGGCCTCGGGCCGGGCGCGCTGCTCCGGGCACTGCGCAGCCACGCGTCGAACCGCGCGGCGCCGGACAGCTCGCGCGGCTGGGGTCGGCCCGACGTGGCGGCCAGCGCGGTGTTTCCCAGTGGCGTCACACCGCTCGCGCCGACCGGCCCGGCGCTGGCGTCGATCACCCCCGACTTTTCCTGGTCGGTGGATCAGCCCCCGCCCTTCGGGACTCCGATCAGCTACCGTCTTCGCATCGCGCGCGACTCCGCGCTCCGGTATCTCGTCGTCGACACGCTCACCGCGGCGACGAGTTATGGACTGCGCCGCCCGCTCAAACCCGGACGGCCGCTGTTCTGGCAGGTAGACGCCACGGCCGCCACGGGCACCGGCGCGACGACGGGGGTCGTGGGGCCGATCGCCGTGCCCCCGTGGGCGACGCTCACCTCCTTCTCGGCTCCGGGCGGGGTCAACACCGCCGATGCGCAGCCCACCCTCACCTGGCAATCGCCGGCAGTGAGCTCGCCCCCGGGGCCGCTGCGTTACGACCTGACGGTGCGCCGCGCCGCACTCCAGTTCGCGGATGCCCCCGCATTCAGCGTCGCCGGGCTGAGCGATACCGTGTTCCAGCTGCCGCAGCCGCTCGAGCGCGACGCCGCTTACGTGTGGTCGCTCGTGGTGCACGCCGGCACCGACACGAGCCTCGTGCGGAGTCAGGGCGTGTTCATGGTGGTCGACGGGTCCATTCCCCCAACCACGCTGCTCTACCAGAACTTCCCGAACCCGTTTCCCGCGGTCGGGAGGGACTCCACCTGCCTCTGGTTCGATCTCGCGGTCCCAGCGCTGGTGGAGCTCGCGGTGCTCGATCTGCGCGGCAACGCGGTGCGGCGTTTCGTGCCGGGGCCGAATTTCCCCGGGATTCTGCCCGCCGGCCGGTACGGGCGGAATGGGCCCGGCGGCCCCACCTGCGATGCGCGACTCATGTGGGATGGCCGCGCCGATAACGGTCGGGAGCTACCGCCGGGGGTCTATCTGTACAAGTTGCGGGCCGGAGGGGTAATTCAGTTCAGGCGAATCGTCTTCCGGGGGAGGGGCCGCTAGCGTCATGGAACTGGTCACCGTGGGAACGGGGACGGTCGCCCCGTCGGCGAGCCGCACCGCGGCGTGTCACTGGGTGAGCCGTGGCCGGCTGAAGATCCTGCTCGACTGCGGCGCGGGCGCGTTGCACCGCCTCGCGGAGTTCGGGCTGCCGTGGCAGCAGGTCACGCACGTCGTGCTGTCGCACTTCCACCCTGACCATTGGGGCGAGCTGCCGATGCTGGTGTACGCCCTCAAGTACACCACGGCCCCTCCGCGCGAGGAGCCGCTCGTCATCCTCGGGCCACCCGGCGTGGTGCGCCTGGTGAAGGCGCTCGCCGAGGGTTACGGACCATGGCTGCTGGACCCGGGATTCCCCATCGGCATCCTCGACATCCGGGACGGCGAGCCGTTCCCGCTGGACGCCGAGGTGAATCTCGAGACCTTCCCTGTGCCGCACACGCCCGAGAGTGTCGCGCTGGCCGTGGCGGCGCCCGAGGGGAGGCTGGTGTACACGGGCGACACCGGCCCGTCGAGCAAGCTCGCCCGCTGGGCGGCGGGCGCGGACCTGCTGCTGGCGGAGTGCTCGCTCCCCGAGGAGATGGCGCTCGACATTCACCTCACGCCCGAGCGCGCGGGGGAGCTGGCGCGCGACGCCGGCGTACGGCGCCTCGTCTTGACGCACTTCTATCCCCCGGTGGAAACTTCGGACCCGGCGCGGGGCGCCGGGGCGCGGTTCGGTGGGCCGATCGCCGCCGCGCGCGACGGGGACCGGTTCACTATCGGAGGAGCCTGAGCGGTGCTGATCGTGATGCGGCACGGCGCCACCGACGCGGAGATTCAGCGCGTCGTCGCCGTCATCGAAGAACTGGGCTACAAGGCCAGCCGGATGCCGGGCGCGCAACGCACCGCCGTCGGGCTGGTAGGCAACGACGGCCGCGTGGACGCGTCGCGGCTCGAGGCGCTCCCGGGCGTGCAGGAGATCATCCACGTCTCGAAGCCGTATAAGCAGGTGAGCCGCGAGTGGAAGAGCGAGAACACGGTGGTCCGGCTGCCCGGCGGCGTGGCGGTGGGCGGCACGGACGTCGTGGCGATCGCGGGTCCGTGCTCGGTCGAGTCGGAACGGCAGATCCTCGAGGCCGCGCGTCAGGTGCGCGAGGCGGGCGCCGTGATTCTGCGCGGCGGCGCCTGGAAGCCGCGCACCTCCCCTTACGCGTTCCAGGGTCTCGGCCGGCCCGGCCTCCAGCTGCTCGCCAAGGCGCGCGAGGAGACCGGACTGCTGATCTGCACCGAGGCCATGGACCCCGAGGGCGTGGGGTACGTCGCCGAGGTCGCCGACATCATCCAGATCGGCGCCCGCAACATGCAGAACTTCTCGCTCCTCAAGGCAGCGGGCCGGGTCAAGAAGCCCGTCCTCCTGAAGCGCGGCATGTCGGCCACGATCGAGGAGCTGCTGCTCTCCGCCGAGTACCTGCTCGCCGAGGGGAACCATGACGTGATCTTGTGCGAGCGGGGCATCCGCGGCTTCGACGCCGCGACTCGCAACGTCTTCGATCTCACGGCGATCCCCGTGGTGCACAAGCTGTCGCACCTACCGATCATCGCCGACCCGTCACACGGGACCGGCCTCCGGGACAAGGTCATCCCCATGGCCCGCGCGGCGGTAGCGGCCGGGGCTGACGGCATCATCGTCGAGGTGCATCCCCATCCCGATCAGGCCCTGTCGGACGGCGCCCAATCGCTCTTCCCCGACCAGTTCACGCAGCTGATGCGCGAGGTCCGCGTCATCGCAGAGGTGATCGGGCGGCGGGTGGCGGAACCGGCGTCGGTGGGGGCGTGAGAGCAATTGCGGATTGTGGATTGCGGATTGTGGATTGGATGAGCCCGCTTCCGAACCCCGGCACCGGCCCTCCTGCTCGGCGTGCGCCGATCAAATCCGCAATCCGCAATCCGCAATCCGCAATCTTGCTTGCAGGGTTCTTCGCGGTCCTCGCGGCGCAAGCCCCCGACCCCTGGCCCGTGCTCGACCACGCGAGCCAGACCTACCAAACGATCACCACCCTGTCCGCCGACTTCGTGCAGGTCATCGTGAACCCGATGATCGGCACTCCCGACACGACGCGCGGCAAGTTGTACCAGATGCGGCCGAGCCGCTTCGCAATGCGCTTCACGGAGCCCAAGGGCGACCGCATCGTGGCGGACGGCCGCTACCTCTGGCTCTACACACCCAGCACTGTGCCCGGGCAGGTGATCCGCTCGCGCATCCCCGAGGTGGGCACCACCGGACCGAACCTGATCGGCCAGTTCGTCGAGCGGCCGCGCCAGCGCTACGACGCGCGCTATCTACGCGCGGACTCCCTGCCCGGCGGCATGGCCGACGTGGTGGCGCTCGTCCCGAAGGCGAGGGACCAGCCTTACAGCGAGGCGCGGATTTGGGTAGACCGGAACAACGGGCTGGTGCGGCGCATCGAGATCGCGGAGACCTCGGGCCAGCAGCGGACCGTGATCCTCGGGAATCTCAAAGTGAACGGCGGCGCCCCGGGCCGCGAGTTCACGTTCGCGCCCCCGGGCGGAGTACGAGTGGTAGACGCGAATTCCCCTTGAGCCTAACCGGCTCGCGCACACGGGATCAACGCCCACTGAGCCTTAGCACAAGATCGAATAGCATCGAGAGAGCAACAAGTGCGATGCCGCCGATGGCCCAAGCAGCGTTCCGTTTCCGGTCTGTAAGCGTTAGCGCGCGATCAGCCGGGAGGAGCCGGACCTTGGTGCCGAGGTTGACGAGGAATTGCTCCGACCACGATAGAACGCCACCAAGGGTCCCCTCGCCATATCGACCCTCGCCAAAGCCAGGCTCCTGGGCAAGGTTGGCAAAACTCTCGCGCAGGACGCCATACGAGGCCAGGAAGAATCCTACGAACTGGCAGGCCAGCCAAAGACCGAAGAGCAATTTGTGCTGCTTGGGCGGTGCCTCCACTGGGCGAACGGCAGGGCGAGGCTGGACTGGGCTAGGACTGGCCCGACGCCGTTGACGGCCTTGGGCAGCTAGCATCTTCTCAACACTCTCTCCGTTTGAGCCCAACGCAATGTCAGCGAGGCGATAGCCTTGGGCGGTCAAACAGACGGGAGCGACCGACAGAGCAGCGGTGTTGTCTACAGTCGGCAGACTAAGCCCGAGGAACGTAAACAGTGCGTATCGCACGGCACACCTCCGAGGGGAAGAGGGTCGTGGGAAGTATGCGTCGGGGCGGGTTGGTAGGTTAGGGTGTTTTTGCGGCACCGAAGGGCGGGTTTGCGGCAAGAACGCGCGCGGGAGGCGCCGCAGCCAGAAAGGCAAGCGGGCGCACCTTGTCGATGCGCCCCTTGGTCAGCACGCTGCCCGCAGGCTTCTAGAACTCGACGTACACCGGTACGCTGTCGCGTGCCGAAAGCTCGGCAGCACGACTAATCGCGTTCCGAATCTGCTCCGCTGTGGCGTTAGCTCCCACGTCAATTGTTGGCGCTGTCGGAGACCGCGAGGCGCGGCCAGCTTCGGCGCACGTCACCTTGATGCTCATGGGCGTGTAGATGTCGAGGGTCAAGAACGCCACCAACTGGTTGACGAAGCTGAGTTGCGTCTCGACCTTTGCCGCGCCATGTGGGCATTTCGAGGCGGTCTCGACCGTGCTTGGTGGCACGAGCCCGAAAATCCAGCCTGCGGCAAACGACTTTTCGACCACCTGGGCAGAGGGTTTGAGCCCTGTATCCACGGTTGCGTGGTAACACGCGGGCGCGACGGCGAGGAGGCCGACAACGGCCACTTTCAGAACTCGGTGCATCCGTACCTCCTTTAGCGAGCGGAGAAAGAGGGTAGCGGGCAACGGTTTTCTACCACGACTGTCTGCTTGTGCATCATGGTACGCCTCTGAGACTACGACTAGGCAAAGCCTAATTCAACTGCGCCAGAACCAGTTACGGTCGTCGAAGGACGAGTGGTAGATCAGTCGCGAGCGCGTCGGCCACGCGCGCCGCCGTCGCCTCGTCCATCCCCCGCTTCTCCGCCAGCTCCAGCGCCGCGCGTCCCAGCGCGCGGTACAGCAACGCGTCGTCCTTGGTGAGCGACTCGAGGTGACGCCGGATCGTGGTGTCGTCGCCCCGCGCCACCGGACCCGTGAGCGCGTCCTGCGGCTCTGCGTACAACAGGTTCTCGAGCGTGCCCGCGACGAGCGGTCGCAGCGCCTGCCAGGCCTGCGCGTCGCTCAGGCCCGCGTGCCGCAGCAGGCGCTGCGCGACCGCTTCCACCACCACGAAGTAGTTGGAGGCGAAGACCGCGCCCGCGTGGTACAACGCCTTCGCCTTGCCCGCGACGGTGAACGGGCGCATGCCCAGCTTGCGGGCGATCGCCTCCGCCGCCTCGACCGCCCGCGGCATCCCCTCCACCGCCGCCCAGGCGCTCCGCAAGCGCTCGGGCGCGCGTTCCGGATCGGAGATCGTCTGGAGCGGGTGAATCGAGCCCAGCGCGGCGTGTGACGGGACCAGCGGGGCGAGCGCTTCCTGGCCCTGCACACCGGAGAGATGCAGCACCACGTGCTCCCGCCCAATGGCCCCGCCGCCCGCCAGCGCCTCGGCGAGCGGGCGAATGGCGTCGTCGCGCACGGCCAGAATCACGACGCCCGCCTGGGCGAGCCAGGCGGGCGGTGGAGGGGCGTCTCGAGGACCGACGGTGAGCTGCAGGGGCTTGGGAACGTCCCGCTTCCGTCGGCCATGCAGCCGCACGGTGTAGCCGGCGCGCAGCAGCGCGAGTGCGAAGCCTACACCAGCACGCCCCGGCCCGATGATTGCGACGGCAGATTCGATGCCGCCCCCCACCTAGTTGTGCGGGCTGGTCGGTGCCTTGGCCGGCGCGAGGGAGAGCAGATCCTGCGGCGACCGAGCGCGGCGCGCCAACGCCAGCGCCGCTTGCACCTGGTGGTCCTCCGCCATGCGCCGGCGCACTTCGGCCGGCCGACCGAAGACGTAGCGCGCGACCTCGTACCCGAGCTCCTGAGCGATCAGGCTACGCGCGCCCGCGGTGACGCTGTCGGGGACAGCCGCGCCTCGCGCGCGCAGCCGGCGCAGCACCTCCGACACCATCTCGTCACTCACGCTGAACGTGGGCTCATTCACCCGGCCCGCGCCCTTGAGCTCGAGCGAGTAGCTGGACAGGACATCCCGGAACTGCGGGATCTTGTCCCCCAGCGCCTTCATGAAGTTCCGCTCCGCGGTCGTGAACGTGTCGGGGGTGACGAACAGATCGGGCCGGATCCCTCCCCCGCCCAGCACCGTGCGACCGTGGTCGGTGTGGAACACCAGCGCGGAATCGCTCTTGGTCGAATCGTGGCCCTGCTCCGCCGCCACCACCTGCGCCTCCTGATCGGATTCGCTCTTGCTCTTGCGCTGAATAGTGCGACCGCTCGGCGTGTACCAGCGCGCCGTCGTCAGCTTCAGCGCCGTCTCCGGGGTGAGCTGCCAGAGCGACTGCACCAGGCCTTTCCCGAACGTGGGCGTCCCCACCACGAGGGCGCGGTCGTGATCCTGGAGCGCGCCGGTGATGATCTCAGCGGCGCTCGCGGTGCCGCCATTCACGAGCGTGACGATCGGCAGCGCGGGCCAGGGCTGGGGCTTCGTGTCCCGGAACGAGCGGGTGATATTGGGCGTCCGCCCCCGCGTCGAGACCACCTCCTGGCCGGGATCGAGGAACAACTCGCTGACCGCCACCCCCTGATCGAGCAGGCCCCCGGGGTTGCCGCGCAGGTCGAGGATGAGCGACTTCATCCCTTTTTGCACCAGCCCCCCCACCGCTTCGGTCAACTCCGAGGCAGACGTCTCACTCACCGGACTCAGCTGGATGTATCCGACCTTATCGTCGAGCAGCATCGCGACCTGCACCGAGCGAATGTGGATGGTGGCGCGGGTCAGCTTGAAGGTGAGCGGCTGCTCCACCCCGACGCGACGCACCCGCAGCTCGACTTTCGTGCCCGGCTGGCCGCGCAGCTCCTTCACCGCCTGGTCGTTCTTCCATCCTTCAGTCGGGCGCGCGTCCAAGGCGACGATCTGGTCCCCCGACTGGATGCCGGCCCGCTCGGCCGGTGTGTCGGGGAGGGGTGCCACGACGGTGATCCATCCGTCACGGACGTCGATCTGGATGCCGAGGCCGCCGTAATTGCCGGTAGTCGCTTCGGAGAGGGCCCGGAAGTCGTCGCGCTTCAAGAACACCGAGTAGGGATCGTGCAGCTGGTCGAGCATGCCGTCGATCGCCATCTGATAGAGCTGACGCTCCTCGAGTGAATCGACGTAGTAATCGGCGACGTGCGCCAGCACGTCCTCGAACAGCCGGGCCTGCTGGTACACGGATCCCTCGGGCGCGGCGTCGCGCTGCAACAGCCAGCCACCCGTCGCGAGCGCGACGCCGGAGACCGCGGCGACAATCAGGACCTTTCGAAGCTTCATGAGACCTCTCGCGTTGAGAGTGCGGTCGCCGCCATGACCTCGCGCCATGCAGCGTCCTGCACCGCCTTCTTGGACTGGGCGGCATCGATGTGCACCACCCCCGGGCCCCCGGCGGCGCGGTACGCCTCGAGCACGCGCCGGTGAAACGCGTCATCCTGCCGCTCGATCCGGTCCTGCACCTTGCGGGCCGCCCGTTGCCGCTCACGGCCGACCGCCACGGGCACGTCGAGCACCAGCGTCAGGTCCGGGACGAGCCCGCCGGTGGCCAGCCGGTTGGCCCGTACCACCTCATCGTATGGTAATCCGCCGCCGGCCACCTGGTAGGCCATGGTGGACAGCTCGAACCGATCGGCCAGCACCACCTGTCCCGCCGCGAGGGCCGGCCGGATCACCTTGTGCACCACGTCGGCCCGCGCGACGAGGAACAGGAACAACTCCGCCGCTGGGGCCAGGTCGTGGGGGAAGCGCAGCACTACTTTGCGTGCAGCCTCCGCCACGGGCGTCCCGCCGGGCTCCCGCACCGTCACCACCGGACGGCCGTCGGCGAGGAAACGCCCCGCCAGCCAACGCACCAGGCTCGACTTGCCCGCCCCCTCGGGCCCCTCCACCACGATGAACGTCATCCCAGCGTTATGATGGGGCTCGCGGCTCCCTGCTTCATGCCGTCGTAGATGCGCGCGTTCACCTTGGCCATCAATTTGTCGAAATTCGCTTGCGCGGCGACTACCTGCTGATACACCGAATTCCCCTGGACGCTCTGGAGCGCGCGATCGTACTGCTCGACCTGCTGGCGCGCGGGTTCCCGGTTCTGCTGGGCGGCGCGCTCGATATCCTGGGCGATGCGCTCGACCTCGGCGAGCAGCTGCTTGCAGGTCGCGTCTTCCCGCATCTTCTCGCTCGCCCGGACCAGGGTCTTGTATTCCTCGCTCTGCCCCAGCAGCCGGCCCAGCTCGTGCGCCTTCTGGTCGATCACGCTTCCTCCATGGCAGAGGCCAGCAGGAACCGCGGCCGGCCGAACAAGTCCTCGTGGATCGAGACGCAGGGCCAGCCGGAGTCGCGCGCGAGCGCCCGTACCCGTTCTGCGCGCCGTTCGTCGATCTCGAGCGCCAGCAAGCCGCCGGGGGCGAGCAGCGCCGCGCCGCCCGCGAGCAACGCGCGCGTCGCGTCCAGCCCGTCGGGGCCACTGACCAACGCCTCGCGCGGCTCGAAGCGGCGCACCGCGGGGTCCAGCTCCCGATACTCCGCCTCGGTCAGATACGGAGGATTCGCGACGATCGCCCGGCACCGCACGCCGGCGAGCG
>MNIR01000030.1 GCA_001919865.1 Gemmatimonadetes bacterium 13_1_20CM_4_69_16
GTCCGGCGCGAGGCGTCGGATCGCGGCCTTGATCTCGTCGGTGATGTGCGGGATCACCTGCACCGTCGAGCCGAGGTATTCGCCGCGGCGCTCCTTGGTGATGACCGCCTGATAGATCCGTCCCGTGGTGACGTTGTTGACCTGCGACAGCGAGCGGTCGATGAAGCGCTCGTAGTGCCCGAGATCGAGGTCCGTCTCCGCGCCGTCGTCCGTCACGTACACTTCGCCGTGCTGGAACGGCGACATCGTCCCAGGATCGACGTTGATGTAGGGATCGAACTTCTGGATCGTCGTGCGGAGGCCCCGCTCCACCAGCAGGCGGCCCAGTGACGCGGCCGCGATGCCCTTGCCGAGGGAACTCACCACACCGCCGGTCACGAAGATGTACTTCGTCGAACTCACGGGCTCACCTCTCTCAGGGTTCGGTTCAACGCCGCTTCGGCGTACTTGAGATCTTCCGCCGTGTCCACGCCCGGCGCGGCGGGCGCCGCGAACAGCGCCACACCGATCGCCAGGCCGTGCAGCAAGGGTCGCAGCTGCTCGAGACGCTCCCAGCGCTCTTCGGGAACCGGCGGCAGCCCCACCCACCGCTCGAGCGCCGCGCGAGTGTACGCGTACACGCCCACATGTTGGTGATAAACCACGTCGCCCGCCCCGTCCCGATCGAACGGTACGGGCGCGCGCGAGAAGTACAGCGCGCGCCCGCGCGCATCGAGCACGACCTTGACGCGGTTCGGGTCGGCCGCCAGGGCGCTGTCGAGGGAGCCGGCCGCCGTCCCGATCGGATCGCCCCCCTGGACGCGCGCCACGGCGCCGCGCAGCGCATCACGCGCTACCAGCGGTTCATCGCCTTGCACGTTGAGAATCAGGTCAAAGGCTCTAAAGGCTTTGTTGGCAACGACTTCTGCGACGCGCTCGGTGCCGGATTGGTGGTGCGCTGAAGTGAGCACGGCCTCGTGTCCCGCCCGCTCGACCACGTCGACGATCTCGCGCGCATCGGTCGCGACGACCAGGCGGTCGCACACGGCCGCTGCGGCGACACGGCGGATCACCCAGAGGACGAGGGGTTCACCTGCCAGAGGCAGGAGGGGCTTGCGAGGAAGGCGGCTGGAGCCCAGCCGCGCCGGTATCACGCCGAGGACGGGCACGGAGGAACATACAAGATGCGTGCCGCGACGTCTAGGGCATGGCGCGTGCCACGCCTAAGAAATTCTCCAGCAAGCGCTTACCGTGCTCGGTCCCGATCGATTCTGGATGGAATTGTACGCCGTAAATCGGGTGTCGCCGGTGCTTCATGGCCATGATCTCGGCGTCCTTGGGCCGGTCGGCGCTCCAGGCGGTGATCACCAGATCCTTGGGAAGCGACGCGGGCTCCACCACCAGCGAGTGATACCGCATGCCGGTGACCGGGCTGGGAATCCCCTCGAACAACTCGTCCTCCTCGTGAATCACCTGGCAAGTCTTCCCGTGCATCAGCCGGTCGGCGCGCACCACGCGGCCGCCGAACGCCTCACCGATCGCCTGGTGGCCGAGACAGACGCCGAGGACGGGGATCTTGCCCGCGAGCGCCTTGACGAGCGGTACCAGGATCCCCGCGTCGCCGGGGGTACGCGGTCCGGGCGAGAGCACGGCCGCGCGCGGCTTCAGCGCCAGCACCTCCTCGACTGTGAGCGCGTCGTTGCGATACACGACGGGCTCCTGACCCAGCTCGCCGAACAGCTGGACGAGGTTGTAGGTGAAGGAGTCGTAGTTGTCGAGGATGAAGAGCACGCGGGAATCTAACCGGTTCTAGGGCGGTGCCGCGGCGCGCGCTTCCCTTTCTTGCGGCGGGCCACGGCGATCGCCTTGTCGACCCACGGGCGCAGCGACTCGGCGTCCTCCACCAACTCGTCCGGGACCGGATAGTATTGCATGGCTTCACCGGTCTCCCCATAGGGTCGAAACGGCCCGATGCCGCGCGTCTCGAAGTCGGTACGGTTGGATTCGTCGACCTTGAGGTAGAGCGTGTCGTCGGCGATGAGCGCGAAAAAGAGGTCGCCCGCGTAGATCCCGACCCCGCCGAACATGCTGCGCCCACGGACCCGTGGTGCGATACGGTTCAACTGCTCCAAGATGAACGTGCGAAAGCTCGGGCTGACAGACACGGTCAGCTCAGAAAGCGTTCCGCCAGCTGCTCGAGCCGCTCGTCGCCGGCGGCGCGCGCCCGATCGAGAATGCGGCGCACGTGCTCGCGCAGCCGGGGCTCGCCCCAGTAGTACCCGGTGGCCTGTTCGGCGCTGGCCGTCTCGCCGGCGCGGGCGGCCTCGAGCAACGCGTCCGCGGCGGCCCGATCGAAGTCGGGATCGCCCTTCGGTGGCAGCCCATAGTTGCGCCGGGGCGCCTCGTTGCCCGCATCCTCTTTGGTAAACGCTCGCGACATGTTGCGCCCCCCCCCCGCCCCCCCTCACGCCCGGGGATGAAACTGCCGATGCACGGTGCGCAGGTACTCGCGGTCCACGTGGGTGTAGAGCTGGGTGGTGGCGAGGTCGGCGTGGCCCAGCATCTCCTGGACCGCCCGCAGGTCAGCTCCGCCCTCGAGCAGGTGCGTGGCGAAGCTGTGGCGCAGCGTATGCGGCGTGACACGCTTGGTGAGCCCCGCCTGCTTTGCGGCGCGCCGGATGATCGTCCACGCTCCGACGCGCGACAGCGGCGCGCCGCGGGCATTGAGAAACAGGATCCCCCGGCCCTTCCCCTTGTCGAGGCCGGGGCGGATCTCACGCGCGTACAGCGCGACCGCACCGAGGGCGCGTCGCCCCACGGGGACGATCCGTTCCTTTGCGCCCTTCCCGAAGATCCGCGCCAGCCCATCCTCGTACAGCAGGTCCTGAGGTCTCAACCCCACCACCTCGGAGACACGCGCCCCCGTCGCGTACGTGAACTCCAGCAGCGCGCGGTCTCGGATGGCGAGCGGCTCGTCGGTGTTCGGCGCGGCCAGCAGTCGCCCCACCTCCGCCACCGTGAGCACCGTCGGCAAGGTACGCCACTGCTTGGGTGATTCGAGCCGCTCGGTCGGGTCGCGGGTGGCGTGCCCTTCGCCGACCAGGAAGCGGTAGTACGTGCGGATGGCCGAGATCTGGCGACGGATCGTGGCCGGAGCGAGCCCCAGGTCCTTGAGGTCGTAGACGAACTCCCGCAGCTGCGCCGCGGTCACGGCATCGGGGGTGCGCGCGCCTTTGGCGGCTGCGTGGGCGATCAGCCGCACGATGTCGCGCACGTAGTTGCCGACGGTGTTCGCGCTGTTGCCGGCCTCGAGGGCGAGATAGTCGCGGAACTGCTCGAGGAAAAACGCCCGCTTGGGGGAGTCAGCGTCGGTCGCGGTGGCCACCATAAGGCGCCTTACGCCACCGCCGCTTCCGTCCTGGCCCACAGCTCTTTCGCCAGCGCGTCATCTTCCGCCATCGGACTTGGCCGCGCTTCGCGGCGGCGGTCGTAATAGCGGCCGCTGGTCGTCGCAAGCTCGGGGGCGGTGGCGCAGTAGAGCGGAGTCTCGGCACCCTCTTCATTCGAGAGCATGAACAGCTTCCCGAACCATTGCAGCGGCCGCGGCAGGGCACGCCAGATGTTGGACGCCACCGCCCCGGGGTGGAGCGCGTAGGTCGTCACTCGCGTCTCCCCCGTGGCGAGCCGGCGCGCCAACTCCTTCGCGTGCAGCACGTTCATGAGCTTTGTGACGGCGTAATCAGCGAAGCCGCTGCGTTTCGGCGTCGCGCGGCGCTCGAGCACGGACCAGTCGATCCGCTTGACCATCATGTGGGCGCCGCTCGCCACATTGACAACCCGCCCTTGGGACGACTCGCGCACCCGCGGCAGCAGGAGGCTCGTGAGCAGGAACGGCCCGATGTGGTTGGTCGCGTAGGTCAGGTCGAAGCCGTCCTTGCTGAGGGCGCGCGTCCCCGCGATGCCGGCATTGTTGACCAGGACGTCGATCGGAGGTCCGCTCCTCCGAGCGCGTTGCCAGCACGACCCCGCCGCCGCGCGCCGCCAGGGCCTCGACTAGCGCGCGACCGATGCCGGAGTTCGCGCCGGTGACGAAGAAGGTCCGCCCTTGAAGATCCGTGGCGTTCACTCGGTCAACGTAACCCGGAATCGTCTCGCGGCCTAGCTGCCGCGGGCTTCGTTGGCGTCGACCGCGTTGCTCGTTTTCCAGCGATACTTCGCTTCCAACCGTACATTGTCACGCTGTCCCAACCTCCTGGCGTCCATGCATCCGTTGCTGATCCTGTTGGTGGGAATGGCCACGATCCTCGTGGCGATCGTCGGGCTGCGCCTGAGCGCGTTCCTGGCACTGATCACCGCCGCGATCGTGGTCAGCTTGCTTGCCCCCGGGGAGCCCGCGGTGAGGATCGGTCGCGTGGCGGAGGGCTTCGGCCGGACGGCGGGCGCCGTCGGGGTCGTCATCGCGCTGGCGTCGATCGCCGGCAAAGCGATGATGGACAGCGGGGCGGCGGATCGGATCGTCAGGGCGTTCCTCGCCTGGCTGGGTGTCGAGCGAGGCGCGACGGCGCTGTGCGCCACGGGCTACGTGCTGTCGATTCCTGTCTTCTTCGACACGGTCTTCTACCTGCTGGTCCCGCTGGCCCGCTCGATGTACGGGCGCACCAACCGCAATTATCTCAAGTACCTCCTGGCGATTGCGGCGGGCGCCGGGGCGACGCACACGCTGGTCCCGCCCACCCCCGGGCCGCTGGCGATCGCCGGCACGTTGGGAGTCGACCTCGGAACCATGGTGCTGGTCGGCATCGTCGTAGCCCTGCCGGCGGCCGGGGTCGGGCTGCTGTGCGCGGGCTGGGTGGACCGCCGCATGCCCGTGGTGCCGCGAGCCCACGCCGCTCCCGTCCCCGCCGAGGCAGCGGCTCCGCAGTCACTTCCTGGTCTCGTTCCCTCACTCCTGCCCATCGTCCTGCCCGTACTACTCATTTCATCGCACACGGTGGTCGTGTCCATGACGGCACGACCGGGAGCGCACTTCGCCTTCTGGTCGACTCTGGCGACCTACACCGCGATCATCGGGAACCCCAATCTCGCCCTGCTCGTATCCGCGGGCATAGCCCTATGGGTGTACGCGCGGCAGCGCGGCGCGAGCCGGGCGGATCTCACGGAGGTGGTGGACACATCGTTGACGGGCGCCGGGTTCATCATCCTGATCGTTGCGGCGAGCGGCGCGTTCGGGGTCGCGCTGCAGGCCACAGGGATCGGGCCCGTGATCGAGCGGGCCTTCGTAGGGCAGCCGGGGGGGGCGGTGTCGGGGATGGGCTCCGGCCTGATCTATCTGTTTCTCGGGTTCGGGGTCGCGAGCCTGATCAAGATCGCCCAAGGCTCGAGTACCGTGGCGATGATCACGGCCGCGGCGATGCTGGCGGCAATGCTGCCGGCGAGCGGTGGCCGTCTTCCCTTTCACACCGTATACGTCGCGACCGCGATTGCCAGTGGGTCGCTCGTCGGGACGTGGATGAACGACAGCGGCTTCTGGCTGTTTTCGAAAATGGGAGGATTGACGGAGATTGAGACCCTCAAGTCATGGACTCCCGTTCTCGCCATCGTCGGCGTCACAGGCATGGTGACGACGGTCGCGCTCGCGCTGCTGGCGCCGCTGCGGTAGCGTTGTGAGCATGCACGGCAAGCTCGATGCGCCGCCCCTCGACGCAGTGCTCGGCTCGGCAAACGCCGTGGCCGCCGGCCGCCTCGCTGGCGCAGGACCAGCGGGCCGACTCCCCCTCACCCCCGAGATGCTGCGCGAGGAGCCGAGCGGCAACATGTTCGGCCTGACGCAGAACGTGGGCATGGGCTGGAGCCCCGCGTCCCTCAACGGCCCGCAGTACGTCATCGTCAGCACCCACGGTGGCCTACGCAGCGAGGACGGGAGCCCGGTGGCGCTGGGATACCACACCGGGCACTGGGAGATCGGGCTGCTGGTCCGAGGGGCGGCCGAGACGCTGCGCGCGGCGGGCGCGATCCCCTTTGCGGCGTACTGCAGCGACCCCTGCGACGGCCGCACCCAGGGGACCACGGGGATGTTCGACAGCCTGCCCTATCGCAACGACGCGGCAGTCGTCATGCGCCGGCTGATCCGCTCCCTCCCCACGGCGTCGGGCGTGATGGGCATCGCCACGTGCGACAAGGGTCTGCCCGCGACGATGCTCGCGCTCGCCGGCTGCCCGGAGCTGCCCGGCGTCGTCGTGCCCGGCGGCGTCACGCTGCCGGCGGTCGGGGGCGAGGACGCCGGCCAGGTGCAGAGCTTGGGCGCCCGCTTCGCCCGGGACCTGGTGAGCCTCGACTACGCGGCCACCATGGGGTGCCGAGCCTGCGGATCTGCGGGCGGGGGATGCCAGTTCCTGGGGACCGCGGCGACGTCGCAGGTCGTGGCGGAGGCACTGGGCCTCGCCCTGCCGCACAGCGCCCTGGCGCCGTCGGGCGAGCCCGCGTGGCTCGAGCTCGGTCCCCGCACGGCCCACGCCCTGCTGCGGCTGCACGCGCTCGCGATTCCGATCAAGCGGATCCTGACCCAACGAGCGGTCGAGAACGCGATGCTGGTGCACGCGGCGTTCGGCGGATCGACCAACCTGCTGCTGCACATTCCCGCGATTGCGCATGCGGCGGGCCTCCGTCCGCCCACCGTGGACGACTGGATCCGTGTGAACCGCGCTACGCCGCGCCTGGTCGATGCCCTGCCCAACGGCCCTCGCGGGCATCCCACGGTGCAGGTCTTCATGGCCGGGGGCGTGCCCGAGGTGATGCTGCACCTGCGTCGCATGGGCCTGCTGCACGGTGATGTGCTCACGGCGACGGGCGACACGCTGGACGCGACGCTCGACTGGTGGGCGGCGAGCGACCGGCGAACCAAGGCGCGAGCGCGGCTCGCCGCTGCGGCGGCGGTCGCTCCCGACGACGTGATCATGGGTCCTGACGCCGCACGCGGCGCCGGCCTGACCAGCACCGTCGTCTTCCCGGTCGGGAACTTGGCACCCGAGGGAGCGGTGATCAAAGCCACCGCGCTCGACCGCTCCGTGGTGGGAGACGATCATGTATACCGTCACCGTGGTCCGGCGCGCGTGTTCGTGGACGAGCGGGACGCGATCCGGGCTGTGAAAGGCGGGACGGAGCACCCGATCCGAGCGGGAGATGTGATGGTGTTGATCGGCAACGGGCCATCGGGCACGGGAATGCAGGAGACCGCGCAGATCACCACCGCGCTCCGCTATCTCCCCTGGGGGAAGCACGTCGCGCTCCTGACCGACGGCCGTTTCTCCGGCTTCTCGAGCGGCGCGTGCGTGGGCCACATCGGACCGGAGGCACTGCACGGCGGCCCGATCGGCCGGGTGCGCGACGACGACCTGATCGAGATCGTGATCGACTGCGGCACGCTCACGGGTTCGGTCGAGCTCGTGGGAGCGGGCGGGCAGGCGCTCGACCGGGCGGCGTGCGCCGCGCTGCTCGAGCAACGGAGCCCGCACCCCGGGCTCGCGCCCCACCCCGCTCTGCCGGCGGACACCCGCTTGTGGGCGGCCCTGCAGCAGGCGAGCGGCGGCACGTGGGCCGGCTGCGTGTACGACGTCGACCGCATCGTGGCGGCGCTCGAGGCCGGTCTCAACCTCACCAAGGAGGTGCAGTGATCTCGCTGCTACTGGTGCTCGCACAAGCAGCCGGCGCCGTCCAAGGCGATCCTTCGATCGTGGCGCCGGGCGCCAAGCTGGAGCGGCTGTTCGGCGACGGGTTCTTCACCGAGGGTCCGGCGCAGGCGCCGGACGGCTCGGTCTATTTCTCGGACATCACCTTCGTCAAGGCATCCGGCTATCAGGCGGGCCATATCTGGCGCTGGGATCCGCGCACCGGGACGACCACGGTGTTCCGCTCGCCCAGCGGGATGTCCAACGGGATCGAGTTCGACGAGCAAGGCCGCATGGTCGTGGCGGAGGGGGCGGGGTTCGGTGGCCGCCGCATCACGCGGACCGACATGAAGACCGGCAAGAGTGTGATCCTCGCCGGGCTCTACAATGGACGACCCCTCAATTCTCCCAACGATCTCGTGCTCGATGCGCGCGGCCGCATCTACTTCACCGATCCTCGCTACTCGGGCTGGGAGCCGGTCGAGCAGCCGGTGCAAGGGGTGTATCGCATCGATGCAGACGGACGCGTCACCCTGGTGGCGGCCAACGCCGGGAAGCCGAACGGTATCGCCGTGTCACCGGATCAGACGACGCTGTACGTCGCCTCAATCGATAACGGATCGCTCGACGAGGGTATGTCGCCGGAGATGCCGGTCACGCCTGGACGCATGGCGCTGCTCGCCTACGATCTGGCGCCGGACGGCTCGGTGAAGTTCCGCCGCACCGTCGTGGATTTCACACCCGACGTTGGGCCCGATGGGATCAGCGTGGACCGGGACGGCAACATCTATTGCGCGATTCCGGGCCGCGAGCGACCGGGCATCCACGTTTACTCTCCGGCCGGGAAGGAGCTGGCCTACATCCCGACGCCGGAGAAGCCGACGAACGTGAGGTTCGGCCGCGGAGCGGATAGGCAAACGTTGTTCATTACGGCGGGGAAAAGTCTGTTCCGGATTCACGTGGAGCGCAGCGGGTACCACCCGGGCTCCTAACGCTTCAGGCGGCGCCGAATCCACAGCCCGAGGCCCAACACCGCCGCGAGCGCCACCACCGCCAGCGCGCTGTTCACGCGCGTCACCACCCGCATGACCGCGTCCAAGTTCGTGCCCAACCCGGCCACGAGGTACGTGAGGAGCCCGTACCACAGCGCCGACGCGAGCGCCAGCGGTGCGAGTGCTCGCGCTGGCGGCACACCGGCGATCCCGGCGAACGGCATCACCACGCCACGCCACACCGGTAGCAGCCGGCTCAGGAAGATCCCGTACGTGCCGTGGCGATGGTACTCTCGCTCGATGTGTCCCATGGTGCGCTCGGAGAGCAGGCGCCGTCCGAGCGTTCCCTGGAAGAATGGCCGGCCGAACCGGTGGGAGGCGAAATAGACGGCCGCCCCGGAGCCGACGTTGGCGGTCCACGTGAGTCCGAACACGGCCCACGGATCCAGCGTCCCCCGCCCCGCCAGGAACGCGCCGAGCGCTACTACGGCGTCGGCGGGAACGGGGGGGAAAATGTTCTCCAGGGCGGCGAAGACCGCGATCAGCGCGTAGAGCGGGCCGGGCGGGAGGGATTCGAGCGAATGGACGAGGTCGGTCACTCCAACACCGCCACCGCGATGACCGCGATCCCCTCGGCCCGCCCGATCCACCCCATCCCCTCGTTGGTCTTCCCCTTCACCGAGATGGCGCCCGGCGCCACGGACAGGGCTCCGGCCAGCCGCTGGCGCATCTGCGTCACGTGGGGGCCGATCTTCGGCTGCTCGGCGATGACGGTGACGTCGGCCTGTACGAGCTCATGGCCAGCGGCGAGCACCGCGCGGTACGCCTGTTTCAAGAGCTCTAGCGAGTCGGCGCCTTGCCAGCGGGGCTCGGAATCAGGAAACATGGTGCCGATGTCCCCGAGCCCAGCGGCACCAAGCACGGCATCGGTGAGCGCATGAGCGACGGCGTCGGCATCGGAGTGGCCGGCGAGACCGAGGGGGTGCGCGATCTCGACCCCGCCGAGGATCAGCTTGCGTCCGGCGGCGAAGCGGTGCGAGTCGTAGCCCAGGCCGACACGCATGAGGTCGTGTCCCTTGCGAGCGAGGTGACGACGTCAGGCCTTGAGGATGCGGATCGCGAGCAGGGCCGCGTTCTTCACGTTGTCGATCCCGACCGTGGCGACGGGCACGCCGCTCGGCACTTGGGCGGTCGCGAGCAGCGCGTCGAGCCCGTTCAAGGGCCCGGTGGCGAACGGCACCCCGATCACGGGCAGGTCCGTGAGGGACGCGGCGAACCCCGCCAGCGCCGCCGACAGCCCCGCCCCCGCGATCACGACCTTGAATCCCTGACCCCTGGCACCCGACACCAGCTTGGCCGTCTGCTCCGGTTGGCGGTGCGCCGAGGACACGTGGAATTCGTATGAAACGCCCGCCTTGCTCAGTACGTCGAAGGCGGGCTCGATCCTCGGTTTGTCGCTCTCGGATCCCACCAGAATCAGCACGTCGGGCATCAGGCCGCTTCGTCGATGACGCTATAGTCCTGGCGGCGCTGGCGCGGCACGTAACCCGCGTCCGCGATGAGGCGCTGCATCTCCGGCAGCGTCATGCGCCACGTCGTGCCCGCCGCCGACACCACGTTCTCTTCCATCATGAGCGAACCGAAGTCGTTCGCCCCGAACCGCAGGGCGACCTGTCCGATCTTCGGGCCCATCGTCACCCACGAGGCCTGGATGTTCGGCACGTTGTCGAGCACGATGCGCGCGATCGCCTGGGTGCGGAGGTAGGTGACCGCATCGGTCTTGGGCAAGTGCTCGAGCTCGGTGTGCTCCGGTTGCAGCGGCCAACAAATGAACGCGGTGAAGCCGCCGGTGCGTGCCTGAACCTCCCGGACCCGGAACAGGTGCTCGATGCGGTCGGCGAGCGTCTCGCCCAGGCCGTACATCATCGTCACGGAGGTCTTCAGCCCCAAGCGGTGCGCCGTCTCCATGACCTCGAGCCAGCGGTCGGCTCCCGCCTTCTTCTTCGCCACTCGGTCGCGGATCTCCTGCACGAGGATCTCGCCCCCGCCGCCCGGGACGGAGTCGAGCCCAGCGGCTACGAGCTCGCGAATCACTTCCTCGAGCGTCATCCCGAAACGCCCGGCGAAGAAGTCGATCTCCGAGGGCGAGAAGCCGTGGATGTGGATCGGGTGATGCCGCTTGATGTAGCGCATCAGGTCGAGGTACCACTCGAACGGGATGTACGGATTGTGGCCCCCCTGGATCAGGATCTGGACGCCGCCCAGGGCTCGGAGCTCGTCGATCTTCCGGCCGATCTCCTCGAAGGACAGCACGTAGCCCTCGGCGTGCTTGGGGCGTCGGTAAAACGCGCAGAACTTGCAGTCGGCGACGCACACGTTCGTGTAGTTGATGTTCCGATCGATGATGTACGTGACGACGTTCTCCGCGTGGAGCTTCCAGCGCGCCTGGTCCGCCAGTGCGCCGAGCTCGAGCAGGGATGCCTGGGCGTACAGCTCGACGGCGGAGCGGAACTCGGAGGAGGCGCGGTCGACCACGGTCAGGCCACGTGCAGGAACTGGAGCGACGCGTCGGGCACGAGGCCGCGGGCGGCCAGCCGGCGGAAGAAGTCCGTCAGACCGGCGAGGTGCTTCTGGCCAAAGGCATAGTCGAGCCCGGCGAAATAGCTGCGGCAGTCGGTCATCGCGACGCGTGTCGCGCGCGAGGCCGCATCCGCGAGCAGATCGAGGTGTCCGAGGCCCCAGTCGCGGGACGCGAGTAAGGCCCGGTGCACTCCCTGGACCGCATGGCGCGGCGCCGCACGGCGCGCCGCCCACACCGCGAACACGAACGGCAGGCCGGTCCACCGCTTCCACTCCTCACCCAGGTCGTACCGCAGGGCGTAGGCGTGGCGTGCCGCGAGCAGCAGCGCGGGATCGCCGATCACCAGTACCGCATCGTGCGGCAGCCCCGCCAAGTCGTCCAGGTCGGCGGCTTCCGCCCGCGCCTGCACAAACCGCGGCTGCACGTTCCAGACGTCCCGACACAACAGCTCGAGCAACCGCACCGAGGTACGCGACGACGCGGTCAGCAGCACCGTCGCCTGATCCAGCTCGGCCGCCGCACGCTTGGAGAAGAGGGCGACGCTCCGCACCGGCCCGTCGCATGAGATCGCCAGGTCCGGGAGGAGGACGTAATCCTTCGCGTTGCGGGCGTACTCCACGGCGCTCACGACGCTCACGTCCAGCTCCCCCGCGGCGAGCAGATCGTTGAGCTCCGATGGCGTGCCGGTCACGAGGTCGGCCGCAAGCGGGGTGATGCGGCGGTCGATGGCGCCGTACACCGGGTAGCAGTTGATGTAGCCGATCCGGCCGACTCTCATTCCACCCGCCCCATGCGCATCTCCAGGCTGGCGCCTGGGCTCGGCACGACACTGCCCTTAAGGGCAGTGCATCGCCGAGCACACCCTTCGGGGTGTGTACTCATTCGGACCCATCCACTGCAGAGAGCACCGGCAGGCTGCGTTGACCCCGGGCGCGAGCCTTGGCGCGATGGGAGATCTGGAACGCCGGTCCTTCGGGGCCCTGCGGTCTCACCGCGGGCTCAGCAGGCACCCAATCCTCGAAGGTACGCACCGTGTGGTACAGCGAGTCGCGCTCGGCCGGCTCCTTGCCCGCGCCGCGAATCAATGAGACGACCTGATCGTAGCCGAGCCACATCGGCGTGCCCGCGCCCGCCTCGTGGTAAACCCGCTCGAACACCACGGTCCCCTCGAGGTCGTCGCAGCCGAAGGTGAGGGCTACCTGGGAGATGAACGGGGTCACCATGGGCCAGTGGGTCTTGACGTGCGGGATGTTGTCGAGCACGAGCCGTCCCACGGCGATGTTCTTCAGGTCGTCGAACCCGGTCGTCGCCGTGCCGGTGCGTCCCAGCGTCTCCCCCAGCTCGTTGTGGTCGGGGTGATAGGCGAGCGGGATGTAGGTGAGGAACCCGCCGGTCTCGTCCTGAAGCGCGCGGAGCGCGAGCAGATGATCCACCCGGTCCGCCATCGTCTCCACATGGCCGTACAGCATCGTACAGTTGGACGGGATACCCAGCCGATGCGCCTCCCGGTGCACGGCAAGCCATTCCTCGCCCGACAGCTTCTTGTCCGCAATGGTGGCGCGGGCCGCGGGGCTGAACACTTCGGCGCCGCCTCCGGGGAGGCTCGTGACGCCCGCCTCGCGCATCGCCACGAGGACGTCCCGCACGCTGCTGTGCTCGAGGCGCGCGAGGTGCGCCACCTCGACGGCCGTGAGCGCCTTGATGTGGACCCCGGGGTGCCGCTGTTGCAGGCCGCGGAACATGTCGAGGTAGTACGCCAGGCGCAGCTTCGGGTGCAGCCCGCCGACGATGTGGAATTCGCGAGTCGGGTTGTCGCGCGCGGCATCGGCTTCGGCGAACACCTCCTCGAGGCTCCGCGTGTACGCCCCCGCCTCCCGCGGCATGCGCGCGAACGAGCAGAAGACGCAGGTGTTGCGCAGCACGCAGACGTTCGTGGGATTGATGTGCTGGTTCGCTGCGAAGTGCACCCGGTCGGCGTTCAGCCGGCGGTTGGCGCTGTCCGCGAGCCGACCGAGGGTCAGGAGGTCCGGCGAGTTGAAGAGCTCAAGCGCGTCGTCGCGCGTGAGCCTTTGGTTGCGCGCGACCTTGACCGCGATCGGTTGGAGCGCCGGGTCCTGGGCGGTCATGGGAGTCGCAATTGCATCACGCCGCCCGCCGGATCGCCAACGTCACGTTGTGCCCGCCGAACCCGAAGGAGTTCGAGAGCGCCACCTCCACGTGCCGCTTCACGGCCTTGTTCGGGGCGGAGTCGAGATCGCAGGCCGGGTCGGGGGTGAACTGGTTGATGGTGGGCGGCACAACGCCGGTCTGGACGACGAGCGCGCACACCGCTGCCTCGAGCGCGCCGGCAGCGCCCAGCAGGTGACCGGTCATGGATTTGGTAGAGCCGAAGATCAACTTGCGCGCCTGCGCCCCGAACACAGTCTTCACCGCCGCCGTCTCGGCGGCATCGCCGTGCGGCGTCGACGTGCCGTGCGCGTTGATGTACCCCACGTCGCCGGGCTGCACCGCCGCGTCCCGCATCGCGAGCCGCATCGCGTCTTGGGCGCCGGAGCCGTCCGGGGCCGGCGCGGTGATGTGGTACGCATCCGCCGTCATACCGTAGCCCGCGACTTCGGCGTAGATCTTCGCGCCGCGCTGCCTGGCGTGCTCCCACTCCTCCAGGATCAGCACCGCGGCACCGTCGCCCATAACGAAGCCGTCGCGGTCCTTGTCGAAGGGGCGGCTGGCCGTCTGTGGGTCGTCGTTGCGCTCGGACAGCGCCTTCATGTTGGCGAAACTCGCCACCGCGAGCGGGGTGATTGCCGCCTCGGCGCCGCCCGCGATCATGATGTCGGCCTGGTCGTTGCGGATCAGATCGAGGGCGTCGCCCACGCTATGGGCAGACGAGGCGCACGCCGACACCGTGCAGTAGTTGGGCCCCTTCGCGCCGTAGCGCATCGAGATGAGCGCCGCGGCGACATTCGGCATGTACATCGGGACGAAGAACGGCGAGACGCGGCTCGGCCCCTTCTCAAACAGCGCGCGGCAGGCGAACTGCGCGAACAGGTCGAAGCGGCGGACCTCCTTCTTGTCCATGTACTGCGCCGGGTTGAACGCCTTCACCTCGCAGGCGAACTTCACGGGGCTCCGCGCGGGGTCGAACCGCGTGATCGGGCCCGCGCCCGAGCGGCCGGCGATGAGGCCCTCCCAGGTGCTCGAGACGCTCGTTCCCAGCGGGGTCACGACCCCCAGGCCCGTGATCGCCACCCGACGCCGCATCGCGCTATTTCCCCATCTTCTCGTGCAGGTACTGCATCGCCTGCCCCACGGTGCGGAGCTTCTCGGCCTCCTCGTCGGGGATGTCGATGTCGAATTCCTTCTCGAAGGCCATCACCAGCTCAACGGTGTCGAGGCTGTCGGCGCCGAGGTCCTCCATGAAACTCGCGTCGGACGTGAGCTTGTCGCGCTCCACGCCCAGCTCTTCGACGATGATGTCCTTGACCTTCTCTTCGAGCTGCTTCATTTCCATTGCCATGGGTGACCTCAAGGGAGGTGTGGGAAATGGGTCACAGTACCATCCCGCCGTCGACGACCAGGAGCTGCCCCGTAATGTAGCTGGCGAAGTCGGAGGCGAGAAAGAGCACGGCGGCGGCCACATCCTGGCCCTGGCCCAGCCGCCCCAGCGGGATTGCCTTGATCAGTGCCTCCCGCGCCTCGGCGCTGATGCCGCGCGTCAGCTCGGTGTCGATGAACCCCGGCGCCACGGCGTTCACCAGGACCTTGCGCGAGGCAAGCTCCTTGGACACCGCCTTCGTGAACCCGATGAGGCCCGCCTTCGAGGCGGTGTAGTTCGCCTGGCCTTTGTTGCCGGCGATCCCCACGACGCTCGTGATGTTGATGATCCGACCCCAGCGCCGCTTGATCATCCCGCGGGCGGCGTGCTTCGTCATCAGGAAGGCGCCCTTGAGGTTGGTGTCGAGCACGGTGTTCCAGTCGTCTTCGTTGATGCGGAACAACAGGTTATCCCGCGTGGTGCCCGCGTTGTTCACGAGCACGTCGATCTGCTCGAATTCCTGCTCGATCGTCGCGACCGCCTGCTCTACCTGTGCCGCCTCGGCGACGTCGCACGCGTAGCCGCGCGCCCCGTCGCCGAGCGACCGCGCCGCCTCCTGGGCGCGAGTCCCATCGCGGCCCAGGACCGCCACCTTCGCCCCCGCCCGCGCCAGCGCCTGCGCGATGGCGTAGCCGATGCCCCGACTGCCCCCGGTCACGAGAGCGACCTTCCCTTTCAGGTCTATCTTCACTCCCGCTTCGCCCCCGACGTCACTCTGCCTCCATGAAGCGCGTCACCTCATCGGCGGTTCCCAGGGAGGCGACGCTCGCCCCGGGGACGATGCGCTTCACACGGACCGCCTCGGCGGTCGCGTTGGCGATCACCGGAAACGCCGGATCGCGAAACGGCGCGCGCTCGAGCGCGACGCGCAGCTGATTCGCCGCCGGGCCCATCAGGGAGGAATGAAACGCGCCGCTGACTTTCAGGGGAATGACGCGCTTCGCGCCGCGCTCCTTGCAGGCGGCCCCCGCCCGCGCGACGGCCTTCGGGTCGCCGGAGATGACCGTCTGGTCGGGGGCGTTCAGGTTGGCGGCGACGACTACCTCGCCGCCGGTGGAGGCGGCGCGGCACGCCGCCTCGACCTCGCTGGTCGCGAGCCCGAGCACCGCGGCCATCGTGCCCGGCCGCTCGGTGCCCGCCTGTTGCATAAGCTCGCCGCGGCGCCGCACCAGCACCGCCGCATCGGTGCGCGTCAACGCGCCCGCCGTCACGTACGCGGAGTATTCGCCGAGGGAGTGGCCGGCGGCGGCGACGGCGCCGCCGTTCGCCCGCGGCGCCACGACGGCGAACACCGCCGCGCTATGTGCGAGGATGGCGGGCTGGGCGTTGTGAGTCGCCGTCAGCTCCTGTTCCGGTCCCTCGAACATCAGCCGGCTGAGGCCGAAGCCGAGTGCCTCGTCGATCGCGTGGAACGTGTCCCGCGCCGCCGGGAACCGCTCGGCCAGGTCCTTGCCCATCCCGACTTTTTGAGCGCCCTGCCCGGGGCAGAGCCACGCCGTGGCAGCTACCACTGCACCACCGTGCTCGCCCAGGTGAAGCCCGCGCCGAAGGCGCAGAACATCAGCTTCATGCCCGGTTGGACCCGCCCGCACCGGACCGCCTCGTCCAGCGCGATCGCGACGGACGCCGCCGACGTGTTGCCGAAGCGGTCCACATTGACGTACACCTTGTCCATCGGGAGGCCCGCGTGCTTCGCCGTCGCCTCGATGATCCGGATGTTGGCCTGGTGGGGGATGAGGAGATCGATGTCGCCGGCCGCGAGGCCCGCGCGGGCCAGCGCCTTGTCGCAAGCGTCCGCCATCGAGAGGACGGCGGCCTTGAATACCTCGCGGCCCGCCATCTTGATGTAGTAGGAATGGTCCTTGAGGAGCGCCTCGTCGGGCGGGTGCGCGGCGCCGCCGCCCGGGCGATACAGCAGCTCGGCGAGCGTGCCGTCGGATTTCATGTAACTCGACAGGATCCCACGGCCGGTGGTGCCGCGGCGGACGATCGTGGCCCCCGCGCCGTCGCCGAACAACACCGCGGTCGTCCGGTCCGTCCAATCCATGATGCTGGTGAGCTTCTCGGAGGCGACCACCAGCACGTGCTCGGCCTGCTCGGCGGCGACGAGCCCTTCCGCGACGTTCAGCGCGTACAGGAACCCGGTGCACGCCGCGCCGACGTCGAACGCGGCGGCGTTCTTGGCGCCGAGGATCGCCTGGAGGTCGCACGCCTGGGAGGGGAGCAGCCGGTCCGGCGAGCAGGTGGCGACCACGACCGCTTGCACGTCGAGCGCGGTCAGCTCGGTGTCCGCGAGGACCTGCTCGGCGGCGGCCTTGGCCATGCAGGCGTTCGACTCGTCGGCGCCGGCCACGCGGCGCTCGCGGATCCCCGTGCGCTCCCGGATCCATTGGTCCGACGTGTCCAGCATCTTCGAGAATTCGTCATTCGTGAGCACGCGCTTCGGGGTGTAGCTGCCCGTGCCCCACAATTCCGCGATCGGCCGCCTCATCGGACGGTACCTCCTTCCGCAAACTCCGCGCCGATGTCCTGATCGAGGTGACTCTCCACCATCTGGGCCGCCACCCGCACCGCGTGCATGATCGCCCGCGCCGGGGACGCGCCGTGGCAGATGATGGCCACGCCCTTGACGCCCAACAGCGGCGCTCCCCCGTACTCGGAGTAGTCGAGAAACTTGAAGAGCCGCTTGACCTCGGGACGACCCAGCACGTCGGGGAGCGCTTGCTGCAGCATCCCGGCGAACATGCGACCCGCGGACTCGTAAAACTTGAGGATGGCATTGCCGACGAAGCCGTCGCACACCACGACGTCGATCTCGCCCCCCTTCCCGCGGCCGGCGAGGATGTCGCGCCCCTCCACGTTCCCGACGTAGCGGATGCCCGGCGTTTGCTTGAGGAGCTGGTGCGCCTCTTTGACGACGGCGTTTCCCTTCTCGTCCTCTTCCCCGACGTTCAACAGCCCGACGCCGGGGGTCGCCCGCCCCATCACGTCCCGGGCGTACACCGAGCCGAGGTGCGCGAAGCCCACGAGCTCGCGGGCGTCGCAGTCCACGTTGGCCCCGCCGTCGATGACGAGCACCGGCTGGCCCGCGGTCGGGAACGGCGTGCCGATCGCCGCGCGCGCCACGCCCTCATGCACTCGCAGCAGCAGCGTCGCGGCGGCCATGACGGCGCCGGTGTTCCCGGCCGAGATGAAGGCGTCGGACTGGCCCTTCTTCTGGAGCCCGAGCCCGATCCCGATGGAGGAACGCGGCTTGCTCTTGATCGCGGCGAGCGGCTTCTCGCCCATCCCCACGACCTCCGGGGCCTCGACGAGGTCGAGCCGGGCGCGGTCGACCTCGCCGTGCGACTTGAGTGCGGCCTCGATGTCCGCCGTGCGGCCGACCAGCTGGATGCGGAAGGTGGGCGGCAGCTCCCGCAGCGCCTGTACCGCCCCTTCGATCTCGACGCGCGGGGCGTTGTCGCCGCCCATCGCATCCAGCGCGATGCGGATCACGTCAGTCCTCGACTGCCACCCGCTGCTCGCCGCGGTAGTAGCCGCAGGTCGGACAGACGCGGTGCGGCCGCTTCAGGTCGCCACACCGGGGGCACGGCTGGAGCGTGATGTGCGCCGCCTTGTAGTGCGTGCGGCGGGCACGCTTTTTCCGTTTGGAGGTCCTTCGCTTCGGTACGGCCATGGATGGTCCTTTTCAGTCGCGAGGCTTGCCCTTGAGAGCGGCGAGCGCCTGCCAGCGCGGATCCCGGGCCGGCGGGCAGCCGCAGGGGCCCGCGTTCAGGTCTTTGCCACAGCGCGGGCACAGCCCGCGGCAACCCTCCCGGCACACCACCCACGGCGGCACGGCGAGCAGCAGCTCCTCGCGCACCGCGGGCCGGAGATCGACCTGCGTCGCGTCGTGCGCCAGCGGGTAGGAGTCCGGGTCCTCCTGGGCGTCGGGGTCTTCTGTAAACAGCGCGCGGATGTCGGCCGTAACGGTCAGGGGGACCGGCGCTAGACAGCGGCGACACTCCCCCCCAACCTGGGCACGCAGTGAGCCCTTCCAGTAGAAGCGCCCCGCTCCGGCCGCCTGCAATCGTCCGCTCACACGCACGGGCCCGGTCAGGGCCACCCCCAATCCCTCGAACAGGGGATCCTCCGCCCCGAGCTGCGCCGCTGTATCGACCGGACCGCTGGCCAGCTCTCGCAGGTCGAATTGCAACATAGACGAGCGAAGCTAAACCCTTGTGGCACTTGCGTCAAGCGAGCTCGTGCAGTTCCCGCTCCGGGAAGAAAAACGCCACTTCCCGCGCCGCCGTCTCGGGGGCGTCTGAGGCGTGGATCGCGTTTCGCTCCTTCGACTCGGCGTACAGTTTGCGCACGGTCCCGGGCTTCGCTTCGGCCGGATCGGTGGCGCCGATCACGTCCCGCAGCCGGGCGACGGCGTCGTCGCGCTGGAGCGCCACCGCCAGTGCCGGCCCTGAGGTCATGAACGCGACGAGCGAACGGTAAAAGGGCCGCTCGCGGTGCACCGCGTAGAACGCCTCGGCTTGCGCGGTGGTGAGCTTCACGAGACGCGCGGCGCGGATCTTGAAGCCCGCGCTCTCGAGCTGCGCGAGGATCTTCCCGGCTTTGCCGGCGCCCACGGCGTCCGGCTTGATGATGGCGAGGGTGATCATGTCAGGGCGCAATGAGACGGCGGATGACGTCCGCCCGCGTCAAGAATCCCACCACGACCCCTTCCCGGACCACCGGGAAGCGATCGACGTCCTTCGAGCTCATCAGGTTCGCGACGTCCGCGAGCGTCTGGTCCTCCGACAGGCACAGCACCGAGCGCGCCATCGCCTCTTTCACCAGGATGAGACGGGGATCAGTGGAGGCGCGCTGCAACTGACTGCGGGTCGGCGCGCGGACCTCCCCCGTCTTGGTGCGCTGCAGGAAGTCGGGAATCAAGTGGCGCAGCAGCTCGCGATGTGTCACCATGCCGATGAGTGAGCTCGCATCGTCCACGACGGGCATCGCGCGGATGTCCTGCTCGATCATGAGATGCGCCACTTCGCCCAGGGTTTGGTCCGCCCGCACCGTGAAGGCTTGGGGCGTCATGATGTCGCGCACGGTGAGCTGGCTCGGCAGCTCGACGGCGTCGAGGGCCGCCAGCCGGACCACCTGCTCGGCGGTCTTCGCGGCCAGCAAGGCGAGCACCGTGTCGGGGTCCGAGAGGGCGCGGGCGAACGCGCCCACGACCTGGAGATACAGCGCGGCGTCGCGTAGCGGGGCCACGATGAAGATCACGATGCGGGCGGATCGATTGGGGTCCTTCTCCCAGCGAATCGGCGCGGGCGAGATGCCCACGGCCGCCACGAGGCCCCGCACCGCCTCAGTCCGAAAGTGGGGGAGGAAGGCGTGCTCCCCCACTGACACCATGTCCTCTGGCCAGGTGTGGCGAATCACAGCGTTCAGGCGCTGGGGCTCGGCAACGGCGCCGACCTGGACGAGCCGCTCGGCGAGCCGCTCGGTGGCTTCTTTGACGGTGCCGGCGCGCAACGGCACGACGACGTGCTCCGGGCTGAGCACATCCTTGAGCTTCACAGGCGCTCCTTCAGGAGCGGCACGACGTCGGCCGGGCGCTTCATCACCGAGATCCCGGCGCGCGCGAAGGCCGCCATTTTCTCGCTCGCCGTCCCGCTCGAGCCGGAGATGATCGCTCCAGCGTGTCCCATGCGGCGCCCGGGCGGCGCGGTCTGGCCCGCAATGAAGCCGACCACGGGCTTGGTCATCCCCTTCGCGACGAACTCGGCGGCCTGCTGCTCGTCGGTGCCGCCGATCTCGCCGATCATCACCACGGCATCGGTCTCGGCATCCGCCTGAAACGCCGAGAGGCAGTGGATGAAGCTCGTGCCGATCAAGGGGTCGCCGCCGATGCCGATGCAGGTGGACTGGCCCAGGCCATGGGTCGAGAGCTGGTGCACGATCTCGTATGTGAGCGTCCCGCTCCGCGACACGACGCCGATGCGCCCCGGCTTGCAGATGTTGCCCGGGATGATGCCGACCTTGCTCTTGGTGGGGGAGATCAGGCCGGGGCAGTTCGGGCCGACCAGCCGGGCGCCCCGCTCGTGCAGGAACGGCAGCACGCGGGTCATGTCGAGGACGGGAATGCCTTCCGTGATACAGACGATCAGACCGAGCCCGGCGTCGGCGGCTTCGTAGATCGCCGACGCCGCCACGGCGGCGGGCACGTAGATCACTGCGACATTCGCCTGGGTCTCGCGCACCCCGTCCGCGACGGTGTCGAACACCGGGACTACACCGTCGAACAGCTGGCCACCCTTTCCCGGCGTCACCCCTGCCACGACCTTCGTGCCGTAGCCGATCATCTGACGGCTGTGGAACGAGCCGTCCCGGCCGGTGATCCCCTGCACGAGCAGGCGCGTGTGCTGGTCGATGAAGACGCTCACGCGTTCGCCTGCGCCACCGCCCGCTTCACGGCTTCGTCCATGTCCGTGAGGGCGGAGAAGCCCGCCTTGGTGAGGATCGCGATCGCCTCGGCTTCGTTCGTGCCGGTGAGCCGGATGACGAGCGGCACCTTGATCGGGAATTGTTGCGTCGCCTGGACGATGCCGTTGGCGACGTCGTCGCCTCGCGTGATGCCGCCGAAGATGTTGAAGAGGATGGCCTTCACGCTCGGATCGGCCGTGATGATCCGGAGCGCGCTCACGACTTTTTGCGGGTTGGAGCTGCCGCCGATGTCGAGGAAATTGGCGGGCGCACCGCCGTAGTATTTCACCAGGTCCATCGTCGCCATCGCGAGCCCGGCGCCGTTCACGCAGCAGCCGACCGTCCCGTCGAGCTTCACGAACGTAAGCCCCGCTTCGCGGGCCTGTACCTCGGAGGGCGCTTCGGCCGTGGCGTCCCTGAGGGCTGCGATCTCGGGTCGTCGATCGAGCTCATTATCGTCGATCACGATCTTCGCGTCGAGCGCAAGGACCTGGCCGTCCGGCGTGGTGGCGAGGGGGTTGATCTCCGCGAGGGACGCCCCGACGGCGTAGCAGGCGGCATACAGCTTGGTCATGATCTCCGCCGCCAGGCGCGCCTGGGCGACGTTGCGATACAGCCGGAGGCCGAGGCCGAGCCCCTGGTGCGGCAGCAGCCCGTAACGGGGGTCCACCGCGACGCGGTGGATCTGCTCCGGGGTGGCCGCGGCGACTTCCTCGATGTCCACACCGCCTGCCGCGCTCACCATCAGCAAGGGGCGCTGCGAGCCGCGATCCACCACGATCCCGACGTAGCTCTCGGACGCAATCTCGACCGCCGGCGCCACGAGCACCTTGTGAACGGTGAGGCCCTTGATCTGCATCCCGAGGATGCGGGAGGCGTGCGCTGCGGCTTCGTCGGGTGTGTTCGCGAGCTTGACGCCCCCCGCCTTGCCGCGGCCACCGGCGTGCACCTGGGCCTTCACCACGACCTTGCCGCCCAGCCGCTGCGCGACGGCGCGCACCTGGTCCGGCGTGTCCGCGACGGCGTCGGCCGGGACCGGAATGCCGTGGCGCCGGAGCAGCTCGCGTGCCTGATATTCGTGCAGGTTCACTGCGGCGCTCGCGTGATCGTCGTGCCGGCATCGCCGCGCAATGCGGCGAGGCCGCGCGCCAGCTCCGCAATGACTGCGCATTCCCCACCGGCGCGTACGAAGCCGGCCGCCGCCTCGACCTTGGGACGCATGCTCCCCGCGCCGAGCTCCTTCCCCGCAAGCAGGTGGTCCGCCTGAGCGAGGTCGAGGCGGCGGATCGGCTCCTGATGCTTGGTGCCGTAGCCCCGGTACACGGCGTCGACGTTGGTGAGAATCAACAGCACGTCGGCCTCCAGCTCGCGCCCCAAGATCGCGGCGACCCGGTCCTTATCCACCACGGCGTCGAGCCCCTCCAGTCTCAGCATCGGGTCCTCGTACACCGGGGGCCCGCCGCCCCCGCACGCCACCACGATGTGACCCGCCGCGACCAGGTGGCCGATCATGACGCGCTCCACGACGGCGACCGGCTTCGGGCTGGGCGCGAGCCGGCGCCAGCGGCCCGGCTGTTCCTCCTTCACGGGCACACCGCGCGCCTGGAGGCGCGCGACCCGTGTGGAATCGAGCGCGTGGCCGATAGGCTTGCTCGGGATCCGCAGGTTGGCGTCGTTGGCGTCGCACAGCGTCTGGGTGATCAGGGTTACGACCTGCCGAGCGATGCCGGCGCGGGCGAGCGCGTTCTGGAGCGACTGCTGGATCATGTAGCCCATCCACCCGGCCGTCGCGGCCACCAGTACGCCGAGCGGCAACGGCTCGACCTGGTCCGCCGCGAGCTCGTTGCGCGCCAGCTCGTCCCCCACCTGCGGGCCGTTGCCGTGCACCAGGGCGATGGCCCATCCCTCGCGCGCCAGGTCCACGATCGGCGCGAGGCTGGCGCGGGTATGTCGGAACTGATTCGCGACGGTGGGCCGCTCTCCCGGTGGCGCGACGGCGTTTCCGCCGAGCGCCACGACGATGGTCCCCGGTTTCACGGCGGGGCAACCTAGCGGGGCCGGGGGGCCGGAGCAAGCGGGCGGCGGCCCAGCTGCAGGAGCTGCTTGAGCTGGCGGTAGTAGTGTCCGAACGCTTCGAGATCGCCCGCCGTCAGCGCCGCGTCCGCCTGGGCGGCGAGCCGCCGCGCATCCTCCCAGCGCGCCGCTAGCGACGTATCTCCGGCTAGACGATCGCTCCGCCCTCCCGCCAGGAAGTCGTGCAGCGCGGCCCACGGCGTCGTCCCCTGGCCGCGCCGGTCGTTCCATGTGAGAAACACCGTGTCGATACCGCTGGGCGGGCCGCCCGTGACCGGCTCCTTGAATAACGCCTGCCACGAGAACAGGCCGCCGCCGGCGTTCCACAGCCGGAGCACGCCGGGCGCCGTGGGCGGCTGCGGGGAACCCACCAGCCCGCTCGGCAGCCGCACCGGCGGGGTGGGTCGCCACGCGAATAGCTCGGGGCCGTGCGGTCCCATGGCCGCGGCCACCAACGCCGCGAACTCTCGCGGGGTCCCGCGCTCGAATCCCTGGGCCGTCCAAACCCGCGGTTCCGCGCTCCCCTCGGTGGCTGGCGCGATGACTTCGAAGGGCTCGCGCGGCCGCGCTGTCCAGCCGGCAGAGTCGGATGACGCCGATGAGGCGAGCGCCGCCGCGATGCGGAACGTCTGGCGTGGATAGGGCAGTCGCGACCGCAGCGCCAGTGGCAGGCTGTCGATCGGCCGCACGAGGGGGGCGAGAATGCGCGCCCACGCGGCGGCGAGCGAGTCCGCGCCGGGCGCGAGGTAGAGCTGCGTCTCGCCGCTCGCCGCGCTCACGGCGCCCACGAGCCCCGCCTGCAGGTAGCGCACGGGATGGCCCCGCACCTCCATCCGTCGCACCAGTGGGAAGGCTTCCGACTCGAGGTACCCGTAGGCGACCCACCACAGCCCACCGTCCGCCACGAGCGGGTCGGGAGCGTCGAACCTGGCGAACGGCGCGAGCCGCTGCAGCCGCTCCACGACGTCGCGGCGCCACAAGAGCAGCAGGCCGTCGGTCTCGGCGCGCGCCAACTCGGGGCTCTGCAGTGCCCATGCGAGCGCCGCGCGCCGCCACCAGCGGCCGAGCGCGATGCCCGAAGCGCGGAGCGCCGGCCAGCTGTCCGGCGCGGCAACCGCGAACTCGCGGAAGCCGGGTCCGAACCAGGCGGCGGAATCGTGGGTCATGAGCTGGGCGAACACCAGCCCGCTGTCCGCCTCCACGGCCGCGAGCGGTCGGCCGGCGCGCGCCCAGCCGCCGCGGTGCACGTCGGTCCACCCCGGCGGCGGTTGCGCGCGGGTCAGCGCCTCTAGGCTCGGCATCGGCGCGACCAGCCAGGTAGCGCGGCCGCCGCCCTGGCCGTGCGGCGACAACGCGATCGCCGCCACGTCGGCACGCGGGCCGAGCAGGTCCGGGCTGCGCCGAGCGGCGGCGGCGCGGACGCGCCCGGGGTCCCACAACGGCAGGGCCATGGCGGCCGCATCGGGGGTGGGCCACCCCGGCGGCGGGCCCTCCGCGAGCGGCTCCGCGCCGAACGCGAGTCGCTCCAAGCGCGTCCGCTCCGCGACGAACCCCGCCGCGGGATCGCGGCCCCTCCCCCGCCAGACGGCGGGGAGCACGAGATACACCAGCAGCGCCACGCCGAGCAGCGCGCCCCAGCTCGCGACGAGGAAGGTCGGCCTGTCACGCAGCGCCCACACGAGGCTTGCCACCGTCGCCACGCTGGCGAGCGCCGCCACCAGCGCCGCCCCGGGGAGGCGCACGTCCCGCACGCCCCGCTCCAGTGCGCCGTGCAGTCCCGCCACGGTCTCCGCCGGATCGAGCACGGCGCCCCACGCGAGCGCGAGAGCGGTGGCGGCGAGCGCCAGGCCGAGGTGGGCGCGCGCATGCGCGCTCGTCTGAGGAGTCCAATGGCGGAAGCGCAGCGATCCCATGCCGAAATACAGCAGGGCGACGAGCACCGTGCCCGTCACGCTCGCCAGGAGGAGCAGGCCCTGCACGCGTGCGAGCCATGGCAACTGCCCCACGTAGTAGCCGAGGTCTCGATGGAGCAGCGGGTCAGCGATGCCGAACCGGGGAGGATGGGCTGCGAGCCGCGCCGACATCCACCAATCGCCTGTGCCGAGGGCAAGCAGGAGGCCGAACACGAGGCCGCTCGTGATGGTGCCGCCGAGCAGCACGCGCTGGGGCACCGCCTCCACGATCTCGAGATCGCCAAGCCGCCGCGGCAACTGCACCGACCCGATGGCGCGGTACACGAAGAACACGTTGCCCGTGCCCCAGGCGACGGCGAGCAGCAGAATCAGGCCGCTCACGAGCCGTGCGACGTCGCGACCCGCGATGTACGCCTCCCCTCCCCGGATGCTGGCCGCCCACGCGCGCTCGGCGGTTTCGATGGCCACGCCACGTCCGCCGACCAGGAGCACGACCAGCACGGCGGCGCCGGCCACCAGCCACGACCGCCGCCGCGGGCGCGTCACGGTCGGATGCCCTGGGCGGCGAGCCAGCCCTCCACTTCGGCCCGATACGTCGCGAGCGCGGACTCACTGCCCGCCTCGAAGCGCATGACCAGGACCGGTTGAGTGTTCGACGCGCGCAGCAGCCCCCACCCGTCGGCGAAGGTGATGCGCACGCCGTCCAGCGTCGATATGGGATAGCGGGGGGCGAAGTGCTGCGCCGCCCGCTCCACGATCGCGAACTTGCGATCGTCCGGGCAATCAATCCGGATCTCCGGGGTCGAGACGGTCGGCGGGAGGTCGGCGAGCAAACGGGAGAGCGGCCCCTCCTGCTCCGCCAGGTAGCGCAGCAAGCGCGCTGCGGCGAACAAGGCATCGTCGAAGCCGTACCAGTCGCCACCGAAGAACATGTGCCCGCTCATCTCACCGGCCAGGGGTGCGTGAAGCTCTTTCATCTTCTGTTTGATGAGCGAGTGGCCGGTCTTCCACATCGTCGGCTTGAGGCCGACGCGCGCCAGCTCTTGCGCGAGCACTGCGGAGCTTTTCACGTCGAAGATCACGGGATGCCCGGGGCCCATGCGGCGCGCCAGGTCGCGGCCCAGCAGTACCAACAGCTGGTCGCCGAACACCGCACGCCCCTGCTCATCCACCGCGCCGATCCGGTCCCCGTCACCGTCGAACGCGATGCCGAGCTCGGCCCGCTCCCGCGCCACGGCCGCCTGGAGGTGGCGCAGGTTCTCCAGCACGGTGGGGTCCGGGTGGTGATTCGGGAACGTGCCGTCCGACTCGCAGAACAGCCCCACGACGTCTGCGCCGAGCGCCCGCAGGGTCTCGACCGCGATGAGGCTCGCGACGCCGTTGCCGCAGTCGACGACGACCTTCACGCGCCGCGGCAGCGGGCCGTTGCGGCTGACGACCGCCTTGCTGTAAGCGTCCAGCAGATTCGGGTGCGTCTGCTGCGATCCGCCGGCCCGATCGGGCGTGCGTCCCTCCACGATCATGCGATGCAGCAGCTTGATGTCCTCGCCGTAGATGGCGCCCCCGCGGAGCACCATCTTGAAGCCGTTGAACGCCGGGGGATTGTGGGAGCCGGTGACTTGTAGACCGGCGTCCACCGTCAGCGTATGCGTGGCGAAGTACAGGGCGGGCGTCGGCACCGGCCCGACGAACAGGGCGAACGAACCCGCGTCCACGATTCCCGACACGACCTGGTTCGCGAGGTCCACCCCGGAGGGCCGGTTGTCGCGGCCGACGGCAATCCGGGCGGCGCGTCCCAGCCGCTCGGTGGCGAGCGTCGCGAACGCCTTCCCGATCGCGTAGGCGACCTCGCCCGTGAGCTCGTCGCCCACGGTGCCGCGGATGTCGTACTCTCGGAAGATGGTGGCGGGGAGCTTCATGGAGCCCGCCCGGTCTCAGCGGCCCGACGCGTCCCGGGCCGCGGGCGGCGCGGAGGACGACACGGCGGGCGCCACCCGCACCGAGGCGCCGCTCGTCCGGGCGATCTCGAGCAGACGGTTGGGCCGCACCCCGAAGAAGAGCAGACCGGCCACCGAAACCGCGACCACGGCGTTGCCGAGCGGGCCGAGCTGCATGCCGGCGTGCGCCTGCTCGCCCGGCTCGGGTTTCATGTACATGGCCATGATCACGGGTAGATAGTAGCCTGCCGAAATCACGCTGGCGAGCACCAAGATCGCGGCCAGGAGTCCCTGCCCCGCCGCGACGGCCGCCACGAGGATGTACCACTTCCCGATGAAGCCGGCGGTGCCCGGGAAGCCGAGCAACGACAGCATGCACACCGCCAGCGCGAACGCCAGCCACGGCCGCCGCTGCGCGAGCCCGGCGAGGTCGTCGATCGCGACGTCCCGCTCGCCGCCCGTGCCCTTGGCCGCGAGCAGGGCGAATGCGGCCACCGTCATCAGCGTGTACGCGACCAGGTAGAAAACGAAGGCGGCGGAGCCGGCCGCCGTTCCCGCCGCTACGGCGACGAGCAGGTAGCCCGCATGGGCGATGGACGAGTAGGCGAGCATGCGTTTGAAGCTACGCTGTGCCAGCGCGATCAAGTTCCCCACCACCATGGTGGCGACCGCGAGCCACCACACGATCTCGCGCCAGGCCGGGACCGCGCCGAACGCCTCCCCCAGCAGCCGGAACAGGGCGGCGAAAGCCGCGGCTTTGACCGCCGTCGCCATGTAGCCGGTGACCGGAGTGGGTGAGCCGTCGTACACGTCGGGCGCCCACATGTGGAAGGGTACGGCGGCGACCTTGAAGCCGAAGCCGACCAGCAGCAGCCCGAGGCCCAGCAGCAGCATGGTATCGTGCTGCAGGCCGAGCGTCGCGACCTGGACGCCGATCAACGTGAAGTTGGTAGTCGCCGTCGCGCCATACACGAGCGCGATGCCGTACAGCAGGAATCCGGACGCGAACGCCCCCAGCAAGAAGTACTTGAGCGCGGCTTCCGCGGCCGGGGCACTGCGGCGGTTGATGCCGGCGAGCACGTACACCGAGACCGACATGAGCTCGAGGCCGAGGAAGAGCACCATCAGATCTTCAGCGCCCGCCATCAGCGTCATGCCGAGCGTGGCGAACAGCAACAGCACGTAGTACTCCGGCGCCCACAGCTCCTCCCGCTCGAGATACCGGAACGAGACGAGCACCGTCAGGGCGGCGGTCCCGAGGAACAGCCAGTCCGCGACGAAGCGGAAGTCGTCCACCGCGATCATGGCCGCGATCCCCGAGGCCCGGGCGACATTCCACCACAGGAACCAGGTCGCGAGCGCGGCGACGCCGAGCCCGGCCAGCGTCACCCAGCCGGCGCGCCGCAGGTCCTGCGGCGTCCGATGCCGCCAGGCCACGACGAGGAGCACGACCAGCGCCGCGAGCGTGAGCAGCAGCTCGGGCGCGAGCGCGACCAGCAAATCGCCCGAGCGGGACAGGTCGAGCGCGGACAGATCGACGTTCATCGCGCGACCGCGGCCGTGGCGCCGGGGGCGGGGCGCACCGACTCGATGAACCGCTGCGCGCTCGGCTCCATGCGCCGGAGGAACGGCGTCGGGTACACGCCGATCCAGACGATGCACGCGACGAGGGGAAGCAGCACGGCGAGCTCGCGCGGCGACAGGTCGGCGAGTCCTTGGTTCTCCGGCTTGTCGAGCGGGTTATAGATGACGCGCTGCAGCGCCGGTAACAGATACATCGCGGCGACGATCACCCCGGTCGTCGCGATCGTGGCCGCAACGGGATGCGTCCTGAAGCTGCCGACCAGCACGAGGAACTCCCCCACGAATCCGTTCGTGGCGGGCAGACCGATGGAGGAGAGCGACACGAGCGTGAGGATAGCGGCGAAGAGCGGGACCACCTTCGCGAGCCCGCCGAAGGCCTCGATCAGTCGGGTGTGGCGCCGTTCGTACAGCATTCCGACCAGGAAGAACAGCGCGCCGGTCGACAGTCCGTGATTGATCATCACCATGAGCGCTCCCTGCACGCTTTGCAGCGTCAGGGCCCAGATGCCCAGCATCACGAACCCCAGGTGCGAGACCGAGGAGTACGCGATCAGCTTCTTGAAGTCGGGCTGCACCATGGCGACGAGCCCGCCATACAGGATCCCGATCAGGGCGAGCGCGATGATCCCGGTGCGCACTGCCGGGTGGAGCGCCACCTGCGGGAAGAACGGCACCGCGAAACGCAGAAAGCCGTACGTGCCCATCTTGAGCAGGATCCCCGCGAGGAGCACCGACCCCGCCGTCGGCGCCTCGACGTGCGCGTCGGGGAGCCAGGTGTGGAACGGAAACATCGGCACCTTGATCGCGAACGCCAGGAAGAACGCGCCGAACAGCCAGAAGGCCAGCGGCCCCAGGCGACCGATGTTGGCGATCACGTGGCCGTAGGAAAACGAGTAGAGGCCGGTGCGCTGGGCGACCAGGTACACGAGCGCCAGGATCGCCACCAGCATCAGGAGCGATCCCAAAAAAGTGTAGATGAAGAATTTGATCGCGGCGTACAGGCGGTTCTCGCCCCCCCACACCCCGATGATGAAATACATCGGGATGAGCATCACCTCCCACATCACGTAGAACAGGAACAGGTCGAGGGAGACGAAGACGCCGACCATGCCGGATGTGAGCACCAGCAGGAGCGCATAGAACGCGCGCTGGTGGGTGGTGATGTACCTGTAGCTGCCCAGCACCGAGAGCGGCACCAGGAACGTCGTGAGCAGGACCATGAAGAGCGAGATCCCGTCGACGCCGACGCTGTAATGGATGCCCCAGTCCGGGATCCAGGGCACGTCGAGCTGGAACTGCATTCCGGCCGCCGGCTGGAAAACCCACCACAGCGGGACCGAGATCGCGAACTCGACCAGACTCGCGGCGAGCGCGAGATGCTTCGCCCAGCGCTCGGGCGCGACGAGCAGGGCGACGGCCCCGACGCAAGGCCAGGCGAGCAGCGCGGTGAGGACCGCCTGGGCGTACACGCGTTACCGCACCGCGCCGCCGACCACCAGCAGCACGCCTACCACGAACAACACCACATAGAACCCTACCTCCCCCGTTTGCAGCCGGCTCCCGATCCACCCCAGCGCCCGGGAAGCCGTGGCGCTGCCGTTCACCAGTAGTCCGTCCACGATGCGCGCATCGACGGTCTTCCACAGGACCTCGCGGGCGAACCACTGCACCGGCCGCACGATGAGCGCGTCGTAGATCTCGTCGACGTACCACTTCTTCCAGAGGAGGCGCCCCACGCCCGTTTCGGGGGGGGCGAGCCGCGCGGGCACGAGGGCCGCGGGCTTGAGCAGTCGCGCGGCGCCGAACATTCCCAGCGCGGCCACCGCGACGGCGCTGCCCACCAGCGCCCACTCCACGCCGCGCGACAGCTCGACCGCGGGTCGCATGCGGTCGCCAAGCGCGGTCACCGGCTCGAGCCAGTGGTGCAGGAACGCGCCGCCGCCCACGAGCTCGGGGAGGTTGAGCGCGCCTCCGACCAACGTCAGCAGGCCGAGCACCATCAGCGGGCCGGTCATCACCCACCGCGGCTCGTGCAGGTGCTCGCGCTCCTTGTCGCCCGTGCGGTTGGGGCCGTGGAAGGTGTAGAGCATCAGTCGCGTCATGTAGAACGCGGTGAGCAGGGCCGTCGCGACACCCATCAGCCAGTACACGTACCAGATCGGCTGGGCGGTGGCGAGCGCGAACGCCGCCCCCAGGATCTCGTCCTTCGAGAAGAAGCCCGAGAGCGGCGGGATGCCGGCGATCGCCAGGGTCGCGATCCACATCAGGGTCGCGGTCCACGGCAGATGACGGCGCAGCCCTCCCATGTTGCGCATGTCCTGCGCGTCATCGTGCGAGTGCGTTGCGTGATATGCGTGGTGCATGGCGTGGATCACGCTCCCCGAGCCCAGAAAGAGCAGCGCCTTGAAGAACGCGTGCGTGACGAGATGGAACATCCCGGCCGCGTACGCCCCCGTGCCCACGCCCAGGAACATGTAGCCGAGCTGCGAGATGGTGGAATACGCCAGGACTCGCTTGATATCCCACTGCTTGAGCGCGATCGTGGCGGCGAACAGCGCGGTGAGGGCGCCCACGCCGGCGACGGTAGCGCTCCCCAACGGAGCCAACGCGAACAGCACGTTGCACCGAGCCACGAGATAGACGCCCGCCGTCACCATCGTGGCCGCGTGAATCAGCGCCGAGACCGGCGTCGGGCCTTGCATGGCGTCCGGCAGCCAGGTGAAGAGAGGGATCTGCGCCGACTTGCCGGTGCAGCCGAGGAACAGGAACAGCGTGATAGCGGTGACGGTGGCGCCGGCGGGCGGGAACACCGCCTGGGCGCGCGCGAACACCTGGGTGAAGTCGAGGGAGCCCGTGGTGTGAAAGATCAGGAGCATCGCGACCAGGAATCCGAAGTCCCCGATGCGGTTCACGATGAACGCCTTCTTGCCGGCGTCGGCGTTGATTTGCTCGTTGAACCAGAACCCGATCAGCAGGTAGGAGCAGAGCCCCACCCCCTCCCACCCCACGAACATCACCGGAAAGCTCGCCCCCAGGACGAGCAGCAGCATGAAGAACACGAACAGATTGAGGTACGCGAAGTAGCGCGCGTACCCCGGGTCTTTGTGCATGTAGCCGACGCTGAAGAGATGGATCAACGCACCCACGCCGGTGACGACCAGCGCCATCACCGCCGCGAGCTGGTCGAACTGGAGGGCGAAATCGAGCCGCAGGTCCCCGACTGGCATCCACTCCCAGTAGCGGAACACCAGTGGTGCCGCCGGATGGAGCGTGGCGAATTCGGTCACGGCGGCGGCCGCCACGGCGAACGCCAGCACGAGCACGCCGACTCCGATCGTGGACACCGCGGCCTTGGCGTTCGGACGCCACAGGGCGAGGGCCCCGTTCAGGAGAAAGCCGATCAGTGGCAGCGCCGGCACGAGCCAGATCAGCTTCAGCGCGGCGGCCGGCATCAGCCCTTCAGCAGGTCGATGTTCTGGAGGTTGACCGTCCCCTTGTGGCGGTAGATCGCCAGGACGATCGCGAGTCCCACCGCCGCCTCCGCCGCGGCCACTGCCATCACGAAAAACACGAACAGTTGTCCGGCGACGCCCAGGCGCTGCGCCAGTGCGACGAACGTCAGATTCACGGCGTTCAGCATCAGCTCGACGCACATGAAGATGACGATCGCGTTGCGGCGCAGCAGCACGCCGAACACGCCGAGCGTGAAGAGCGCCGCCGAGACGAAGAGGGCCGGTCCGAGGAGCATCAGAGCTTGCGCTTTGCCAGTACCACCGCGCCGACGATCGCGGCGAGCAGCAGGAGGCTGGTGATTTCGAAGGGGATGAGGTACGTGTCGAACAGCGGTCGGGCGATCGCGCCCACGAGCCCCTGCTCCTGCTGGAGCCGGGCCATGCTGCCGGGCGGCAGCTGGATCGGCGCCGACGGCACCGCCTTGCGCAGGATCCACAGTTGGAACAACAGCACGCCGCCCAGCAGGCACGCGGTCCCGACGCCAAGCGGGCCTTTCACGTCCGAGGGGCCGGGGCGCCCCAGGTTGAGCAGCATGATCACGAACAGGAACAGCACCATGATGGCGCCGGCGTACACCAGCACCTGGAGCACCGCGATGAACTGCGCGTCGAGCAGGACGAACAGCGCGGCGAGCGCGAACAGCGTCACCACGAGCCAGAGCGCGCTCGCCACGGCGCTCCGGCGCGTGATGCACAGCAGGGCGCTCGCCAGCGCGAGCCCGGCGAACCCCCAGAAGATGACCAGGGTCCCGGGCATCCCCTACTCCCCCTTGGGGTCCGAGGGATCCCACAGAGTCGAGACCGGATGCGTCTGGGCGCACAGGCGCTCCAGGTCGTACACGAACCGGTCGCGCGAATACTCCGAGTTCTCGTAGTGCACCCCCACGTGGATCGCTTCCTCGGGGCACACCTCCTGGCAATAGCCGCAGAACACGCAGCGGAATTCGTCGATTTCGTAGATCAGCGGATAGCGGTTTCCCTGCTCGTCCTCCCCCGGCACGAGCTTGATGCAGTTCGCCGGGCAGATCTGCGGGCACAAGCCGCACGCGACGCACTTTGCACGCCCCTGCTCGTCGGTCAGCATGCGGTGCGTGCCGCGCCAGCGCGGCGAGATCGTCCAGTCCGCCGTGGACTTCTCCTCCGGGTATTCCATGGTCACCTTGGGCCGGAAGATGTGCTGCAGCGTGAGCGCCATGCCTTTCAGCGTGGCACGCACGTACGACGTCTCGCTCCCCGGCCGCTTCATCACCTTCACGCCGATCGCCATTTCAGCCGGCCTCCTCAGCCACCGACCCCGACACCAGGTGCCCCCGATCGAGCACGAAGAACAGCGGGATCGCCAGCAGCACGTTCAACCCGAACAGCGCCAACGCGAACGGCGTGCCGTAGCTCCAGCCCAGCTGGTCATGCAGCAACCAGATCGCCGTGGCGATGACGGTCAGATACGACAGCGCGAACGGCAGCATCACCTTCCACCCGAGCGCCATCAGCTGGTCGTAGCGGAAGCGCGGCAGGGTCCACCGCACCCAGATGTACAGGAACAGGAAGAATCCCACCTTCAGGGTGAACGCCGCGAGCGTGGCGACGGTCTTCAGGATGGTCCACGGCGGCGTGTTGTCCCACTGCGTGAAGGGGATGTCCCATCCGCCGAAGAACAGGGTCGTCATGAGCGCGGACGCCGTCACCATGTTCGCGTACTCGGCGATGTAGAACATCGAGAACTTCATCGCGCTGTACTCGGTGTGGTACCCGGCGATCAGCTCGGCCTCCGCCTCGGGGAGGTCGAACGGCAGCCGGTTCGTTTCGGCGAACGCGGCCACGATGAAAATGAAGAACGCCAGCGACAGCGGAAAAACGTTCCAGGTGAAGAGCGACTGCGATTGCTTCGCGATCACGTCCGTCAGCGTCACGTTCCCGGCGAGCAGCAGCACCGCCACCGTGCTCATCCCCATGGCGATCTCGTACGAGATCATCTGCGCGCTGGCGCGCAGGCCGCCGAGCAAGGAGTACTTGTTGTTGGACGACCACCCGGCGAGCACGATGCCGTACACGCCGAGCGAGCCGAACGCCAGGATGTAGAGGAACCCGACCGGCAGGTTCGCCACGACCATGTCGACGTCGCCCCACCGCGTCGGCAGCGGAGTGGCGAACGGGATCACCGCGAAGGTGAGCAGCGCCGGGACGAAGGACATCGCCGGCGCCAGCAGGAACAGCACCTTGTCGGCCTGGGCCGGCAGCGTCTCCTCCTTGAGCAGGTTCTTGAGCCCGTCCGCCGCCGGTTGGAACAGCCCCTGTGGCCCCACGCGATTGGGGCCGAGGCGGTCCTGCATCCAGGCGCAGATGCGCCGCTCGGCGAGCGTCAGCAGGGCCACGCCCACCATGATCACGGTGAAGACGACGATGATCTTGATGATCGACGAGATCAGGAAGAAGGTCACGCCGGCGCTCCCGCTTCGGCAGTGACCCGCTTGCCCGCGAGGCCGAGGGCGTGATAGCTCAACCCGGCGAACGGGCCCGCCGACTGGGCGAGCCGGTCGAACACCGCGTCCGGTCCGGCGAGCGCCTCGCTGCGGCCCAGCGCCGTCAGCAGCTCGGCCAGCACCCACCACGCGGGCCGCGCCATGCCGGGCGCGGGCTTCGCCTGGAAGTAGCGCTGCACCCGCCCGTCCCGATTCACGAAAGTGCCGTCCTCCTCCGCGACGTTGGCGACGGGGAGCACCACCTCGGCGTCACGCGCACCGTCCGGCAGTACCGTGCCGAGGTATATGAGCACGCCCGCCGTGCGGACCGTGACCTCGGCCTCGTCGAGCACCAGGACGACGGCGGCGGATTCCGCCGCCTTGAGCGCGGCGGCGTAATCGCGGCCATAGCCGAGCAGCTCGGCCCCGGTGCCGTTGGGAGCCCGCTCGGCGCGGAGGGCCAGGTTGGGGACCCCGGCGAGCGGCGCCTCCTCGCCCATCACGATCTGCACGGCGCCGGTCCAGTCGAGCCCGTCGAATAGCTCGCGGGCGAGGAACAGCGCTTCGGTCGAGACCCTCGGCGACACGAGCGCCACGGCCTTGCCGCTCGCCCCCCCCCTCAGCACCGTGGCCACACGCTCCAGGGCCTCGTCCCAGTCCACCGCCTGGAGCTCCCCCCCGCCCCGCTTGACAAGCGGCGCCTCGATCCGGTCGCCGCGGTTCATCCACCGGTAGTGCATGCGGCCGTGGTCGCAAATGAAGTACCGGTTGACCTCGAGGTTGGGCCGCGGGCGCACGCGCACGACCGTGGTGTCGCGGGTGTCGAGCGTGACGTTGCATCCCTGCGAGCAGCCGGTGCAGATCGAGGCGGACTTGTCGAGCTCCCACGCGCGCGCCCGGTGCAGGAAGTCCTTCGACAGGAGCGAGCCCACCGGACAGAGATCGACGACGTTCCCCGCCCAGGGGTGGTCGAGCCGCGCCGCGGGATGGATCCCGATGTACGCCCGATCGCCCCGCTCCGACACGTTCAGCACCGGCTCACGCGCCACGTCCTCCATGAAGCGCACGCAGCGGGTGCACAGGATGCAGCGGTTCGGGACGTACAGCACGTCGGGACCGAAGTCCTCGACCGGATTGAAGCGCTTCGCGTAGTCGGGGCTGTAGCGCGTCGCCGGGCGGCCTTCCTGGAAGGTGAAGTCTTGTAACTCGCATTCGCCCGCTTGGTCGCAGATCGGACAGTCGAGCGGGTGATTGATGAGCAGCAGCTCCAATACGCCCATGCGCGCGCTCTTCGCCTGCTCGGACTGGGTGTGCACCACCATCCCTTCGGCGACCTGGGTGGCGCACGCGATCTGCAGCTTCGGGGCCTTCTCGACTTGGACGAGGCACATGCGGCAGAGACCCGCCACCGGCAGGCCGGGGTGGTAGCAGTAGTGCGGCACCAGCACGCCCGCCTGCTTCGCCGCCTCGATGAGCAGGGTGCCCGGAGACACGCTCACGGGCGTGCCGTCGATCGTCAGATTGACTACGCCGTCAGCCATCGGCCGTCCGCCTTCACGCCACCATCACGGGGCGCCGCCGGCCCGCGATGTAGTCCTCGAACTCGTTCTTGAAGCGCTTGATGCCGCTCACGACGGGCGCCGCGCAGGAGTCCGAGAGCACGCAGATCGTCTTGCCCGTCATGTTCTCCGACAGGTCGAGCAAGAGATCCAGGTCCGCCGTCTTGCCCTGCCCCGCGAGGATCCGCTCGAGGATCTTCGTGGTCCACGCGGTGCCTTCGCGGCACTGCGTGCACTGCGCGCACGACTCGTGCGCGTAGAAGCGGGCGAGCCGCATGATCTGGTAGACCATGTCGGCGGTGTCGTCGAACACGATCACGCCGCCCGAGCCCAGCATCGTACCCTGCTCGACGGCCCCCTCGTAATCCAGCAGGCAGCTCTCCGTCTCCTCGCGGTTCAGGATCGGCACCGACGAGCCGCCCGGGATGCAGGCCTTGAGGGTGCGGCCCGGCCGCACGCCGCCGCACAGCTCGTACAGCAGGTCCTTGAGCGGGAAGCCCATCGTCACTTCGTAGTTGCCTGGCCGCTGGACGTGTCCGCACACCGAGAACAACTTCGTGCCCGTGCTCTTCGGGTTGGAGAGCGTCATCGCCTTGTACCACGCCGCGCCGTTCTTGAGGATATGCGGCACGGCGGCGAGCGTCTCGACGTTGTTGATGGTGGTCGGCAGGCCGAACACGCCGAACGCGGCGGGGAACGGCGGTTTGATGCGCGGGTTGCCGCGCTTGCCCTCGATCGAGTTCATCAGCGCCGTCTCTTCGCCGCAGATGTAGGCGCCAGCGCCGCGGTGCAGATGAATCTTCAAACCGCCGAACGCGCCGGCGGCGTTCGCCTCGGCGAGCGCCCGCTCCATGATGGCGTACGGCTCGGTGAACTCGCCGCGTATGTAGATGTAGGCGACCTCCGCCTGGATCGCGCGCATCGCGATGGCCGTGCCCTCGAGCAGCGCGTGCGGGGTCCACCGCATGATCTCGCGGTCCTTGAACGTCCCCGGCTCCGACTCGTCCGCGTTCACGCACAGGTAGTGGGGCTTCTTCTTCTCCTTGGGCATGAACGACCACTTGAGACCCGTCGGGAACCCGGCGCCGCCGCGCCCGCGCAGCCCGGATTCCTTCACCGTGTCGGTGATCGCCGTCGGCGCCATCGTCTGGGCCTGCTGCCACGCCTCGTAGCCGCCGCGCTTGGTCCATCCCTTGTAGCTGCGCGCCTCGGGGTCGCCGAAGTGCTTGGAGAGGACGACGGTCTCTTTGGAGTGCGGCTTGTGGGGGTAGCCCATTAGACCGTTCCGGAGTCGGAACGTGGAACGCGGAACGCGGAACAGCCCGTTCCGACTTCCGCGTTCCCCCTTCCGCGTTCGGGTCTCATCGGTACTTCCTCACCAGCTCCGGCACCTTCTCGGGGCTCACGCTCTCGATGAAGTCGTCGTTGATCAGTACCGGCGTCGCGAACCCGCAGGCGCCCAAACACTCCACCTCGATCACGGTCCAGGAGCCGTCGGGGCTCGTGGCACCGAGCTCCTTCGCGCCGGTCGCTTCGAGCAGGGCTTTCACCACGTCCTCCGCACCGCAGATGTTGCAGGGCGACGTGGTGCACACCTGCACGAAGTTCTTCCCCACCGGGTGCTGGTGGTACATCGTGTAGAACGTCACCACGCCCTTGACGTAGGCGGGGGTGAGCCCGAGCACCGCGGCCACTTCGGTCATGTTGCGGTCGGAGATCCAGCCACACTGCTGCTGCACCAGCCAGAGCGCCGGCAAGAGCGCCCCCTGCTTGGTGGGATAGCGGGTGAGGATGTCACGCAACTGCTCGAGGGCCTTGCCGGTGAACACCGGCTGATATTCCTCCGTGGCGGCGTCGTGGGCCGGGCGCGTGCTCGCGCTCATCGATCCACCTCGCCCATCACGATGTCCACCGATGCGTTGATCGCGATCAGGTCGGAGAGCAGGTGCCCCTCGGCCATCTTGGGGAGGGCCGCGAGGTTGATGAACGACGGCGGCCGGATGCGCCAGCGCACCGGCTTGGCCGTGCCGTCGGAGACGAGGTAGTTGCCGAGCTCGCCCTTGGGATTCTCGATCCCGGCGTACGCCTCGCCCACGGGCGCCTTCACGCCCTCCATGACCTGCTTGAAGTGGTAGATCATCGCCTCCATGTCGTTCATCGCGCGCGACTTGGCGGGGAGGATGACCCGTGGGTCCGACACGTTCACCGGGCCGTCGGGAAGGCGATCGAGCGCCTGCATCAGGATGCGGTTCGACTGGTGGCACTCCTCCAGCCGGACGAGGTAGCGGTCGTAGACGTCGCCATGCTCGCCCACCGGTACGTCGAAGTCGTAGGTCTCGTAGTCGAGGTACGGCCGATCCTTGCGCACGTCGTAGGGGACCCCGCTCGCCCGCAGCATCGGTCCGGAAAGGGCATAGTTGATCGCTTCGTCGGCCGTCATCACACCCACCCCCTGGGTGCGCCCGACCCAGACGGCGTTGCGGGTGAGCACGCGGTCGATCTCGTGCAGCGTCTTGGGGTACGTCTCGGTGAAGCGTCGCAGGCCATCGACGAATTGGTCGGGGATGTCGGCCATCATCCCCCCCACCCGGGTGACGCTGGTGGTGAGGCGCGCGCCCGTCCACATCTCCTGCAGGTTGTAGATGCGCTCGCGCTCCTGGAACGCCCACAGGAACGGGGTGAAGGCGCCCAGATCGATCGACGTCGTGCCCAGCCACACCATGTGCGAGATGATGCGGCTCATCTCGCAGGCGATCAGTCGCAGCACCTTACAGCGCGGCGTAATCTCGATCCCCATGAGGGCTTCAGCGGCCAGGGCGAAGCCGACGTTGTTCGCCATCGGGGAGAGGTAGTCGGTGCGGTCGGTGAGCGGGATGATCTGGTTGTAGTGGCGGTACTCGCCCAGCTTCTCGAACCCGGAGTGCAGGTAGCCGAGGTGCGGGATGACGCGCACCACGGTCTCGCCGTCCAGCTCGACCACGAGACGCAGCACACCGTGAGTCGCCGGGTGCTGCGGCCCGATGTTCATGAGCATGTGCTCGCCGTCCAGGGTGGGCTCGTGTTGCCGTTCGACCTCCCCCCCCGCGACCGTGAGCGGGATGCGCGCCGGGCGGCCCTGCGCGTCCAGCCCCGGCGTCGCGAGCTCCAAATCGACGGTACGCTTGCTCATTCCGAGTAGGGGATCTTGGCGCGCTCGCCCCGGCGCAGCCGCTCCTGCATGTCGGGAGGCAGCTCGTCGTAGGCCTGCGCGATCGACAACTCTTCCATCGAGTAATGCGCTTCCGGATTCGCGGCGAGCGCCTGGCGCACCTGCTCCGCCCGGCTGAACCGGCCGCGCAGCGGGAAGTCCTTCCGCAGCGGGTACCCCTCGGCGTACGTGTCCCACATCAGGATGCGCCGCAGGTCGGGGTGGCCGCGGAACGTGATGCCGAACATGTCGTAGACTTCGCGCTCGAGCCAGTCGGCGCCTCGCCATAGCGGCACCACGGAGTCCAGCGTCAGGTCACCCTGGGGGTCGAGCTCCACCTTGATGCGCAAGTCCGTGCGCCGCGCGAGCGAGCGCAGGTTGTAGACCACCTCCAGCGGCCGCTCGCGGTCGCGATACTCGACCGCGGTGACGTCGACCAGATAGTCGTAGTGCTGCTCGGGCGTGTCGCGCAGCCAGCGCATCACCTCGGGCAGCTTCGCGGGATCGATGTAGACGATCGTGTCGCCGCACGACTCGATCGCGCGGCCGATCGCGCTGCCGAAGGTCGCTCGCAGGGCCTCGACGGAGGAGTTCACGCCGAGCGGAACTGGTGGATCGAGTTCCCGAAGGGCTCGGAGATCTCGTTGATCTGCTCGGGCGGCAGCCGCAAGCCACGCTCGTCGAGCGGTTGCTCTTCGCGTCGCGGCGCGCGGTCGAACAGCGATTCGCCCTTGATTTTCTTGTGCAGCAGCAGCACGCCGTACAACAGCCCCTCGGGGCGCGGCGGGCATCCCGGGACGTAGACGTCCACCGGGACGATCGTGTCGATCCCCTGCACCATCGCGTAATTGTCGAAGATCCCGCCGCTCGACGCGCATGCCCCCATGGAGATCACCCACTTGGGCTGGGGCATCTGGTCGTAGATCCGGCGGATCACGGGAGCGAGCTTGAACGGCAAGCGCCCCGCGCAGATGAGCACGTCCGCCTGCCGCGGGCTGAAGGCCTGGCGCTCCATGCCGAACCGGGCGAAGTCGTAGCGCGACGCGGCGGTCGCCATGAACTCGATGGCACAACACGCCGTCCCGAACGGCATCGGCCACAGGGAGTTGGCTCGGGACGAGTTCACCGCCCAGTCGATGAGGTCCTGGACCTTCGCCAGGAGGTAATTCGGGCTTTGACCCGCGACTTCCTTCGTTTCCAGGACTCGTTTCACAGGCCTGACCCCGCTGTACGGCTCAATCCCATTGCAGCGCCCCCCGCTTCCACACGTAGACGTAGCCCACCGCCAGGATGAGGATGAAGACCAGCATTTCGACGAGCAGGAAGCCCATCCCCGGGCCCCCCCCGCCCGCCGGCGCGAAGTAGATCGCTCCCCAGGGGATGAGGAACACCGTCTCGATGTCGAAGACGATGAACAGCATCGCCACGAGGTAGAACTTGACCGAGAAGCGCTCGTGCGCGCTGCCGAGCGGCGGCATGCCGCTCTCGTACGGGGCGTCTTTGACGGCGGTCGGTTTGCGGGGTGCGACCAGGTGCGACAGCCCTATCAGCAACGCCGCATTGAACGCGACGAAGGCGAGCAGCAACAGGAAGGAGAGATAGGGCTGGTTCATGAGTTCGTGAAAAAATTCACTTAATCCGCCGAAACGTATTCGCGCGCGGCGAGGTTGTCAACCGAATCGAGTGGCGTAAGTGTCGACGCCGCCGATATATTGGCGCCCCATGTCCATCAAATCCGACCGCTGGATTCGTCGCATGGCCGAGGCCCATCGCATGATCGACCCGTTCGCCCCGAACCAGCTGCGCCCCGGCACGATCTCCTACGGCGTGTCGTCCTACGGCTACGACATGCGCGTGGCACCCGAGTTCAAGATCTTCACCAACGCGCTCTCCGCCGTGGTCGATCCCAAGAGCTTCGATCCGAAATCGTTCGTGGAGTTCACCGGGGACGTGTGCATCGTGCCGCCCAACTCGTTCGCGCTGGCGCGCTCGGTCGAATACTTCCGCATTCCCCGTAACGTCTTGACGATCTGCGTGGGCAAGAGCACCTACGCGCGCTGCGGCATCATCACGAACGTCACGCCGTTCGAGCCCGAGTGGGAGGGGTTCGTGACGCTGGAAATCTCCAACACGACGCCGCTGCCCGCGAAGATCTACGCCAACGAAGGCATCGCTCAGGTGCTGTTCTTCACGGCGGACGAAGGTGACGAATGCGAGGTCAGCTACAAGGACAAGCAGGGCAAATACCAGGCGCAGCGCGGCATCACCCTGCCGAAACTGTGACGCCCCCCCCCGGGGGGCGCGGTCAGGACGTGACCCCCGAGCCCGCCTGCGACCTGATGCCGAGCAGCGTGATCGCCGCGGTCGCCACCGCCAGGATGATGATGTCCGGTGTCCACCCCAGCTCGGTGCTGGGCACGGCCATCTGCAGGAAGTACATGGCGAAGTCGAAGGCGCCTAGCAACAGCCCCAGCAACACGGTCCGTTGCAGCGGGTTGCCGAACCGGGCCAGCACGCTGCCCGTCACCAGCGCCACCGCGCCCTGCCCCGCCGCGATCGCCAGCGCGGTCACGACGTCGCTCACCATCGTGAAAATGAGCCCCGATCGGCTGGGAATGTAGCTGAACAACCAGGTGTGTAGCCCCGCGATCACGAGTCCGGCCAGGGCGGCGCAGATCGTGGCCCAGATCGCGTAGTAGATGACGATTTTCATTCGATCGAGGGTGTCGGTAGCCATGTCCATCTCGCTTCGGGTGTCCGGTAGCCGCACTCGCGTGTGGTGAATGTGCGGTGCCGACGCGGCGCGCGCCAGCGTGCGTCACGCCCCGCCGGGCCTGGTGACACGTGACCGGTGGGGGAACTGGGAAGGGGTTATCTTAACGCCTATCATTCCGCGCGCTTCCCGTTGAAGGGACGCCTTCGTGCGATGTAGACCGCCGCTCGCTACCCCCGCGCCGCGGGGGCGTGCGCCGTGAGGCGCGCCGCCGGCCGCGTGGCTCGCGCCGCCCGCGAGCCCGTGAGCCTCCGTACCACGCTGCTCCTGATGATGCTCGCCGCGGGCGTCTACTCGGCAGGGCTGCCCCTGTACCTCTTCTTCCGCGTGCGCTCCGCGGCGCTGGCGCTCGGTGCAGGCACCGAGGCGATCGTCTCGTTGCAGGACGACCAGGCCCGCCGGAACAACGCGCTCGACCACGCCGCATCGATCGCGCGACACCTGGTCGAATCGCGTACGCCCCCGGCCCCCGACACGCTCAACTCGATGGTGCACTTCGTGGCCGTCGGCGGCGGCGCGGGCGCGCGCCCCTACGCCACGATCCCCGGTCCGCTCCGCGCCGAGCTGGCCCGCTCCGATGAGGCGATGTCACAGATGGGGACCGCGCTCGCCGAACAGGTCTCGCTGCTACGGCTCGGCCGCTGGGAGCGAGACACCATCCTCTGGCTCGTCCTCGGCGCGCTCGCCGTGCCGCTGGTGGCCTACCTCATCCGCCGGCGCGTGTGGCGGCCGTTGGCCGAGCTCGAGGACGGGCTCGCCCGCGTCGCCGAGGGAGATCTGACCACCCAGGTGTCCGTGCGCGGCCGCGACGAGCTGGGGCGGCTCGCCCAGCACTTCAACGAAATGACGCGGGTACTGCGCGATCGCGCCGAGGAGCAAGGCCGCTTCGCGGCGGCGGGCGAGCTGCTTGCGGGCGTGGCGCACGAAGTAAACAACCCACTCATGGCGATCGCGGCGCACGCGGAGAACCGCATTGCCGATGGGGCGGCCACGGAAGAGCAGCGCAGCGAGATGCTGCAGATCCTCCGCCAGGCGAGACGCGCGGCCAAGCTGTTGCGCGGTCTGCTGCGGTTCGTGCGCTCCACGGAGCGCGAGGTGGGGCGGGTCAATCTCAACGACGTGGTACGCGGAGGAATGGACCTGGTGTCGTACCGCTTCGGGCTGGACGAGATCGCCGTGGGCGGGCGACTCGACCCGAATCTGCTGCCCGTCGAGGGCGACGCGATCAAGCTCGAGCAGGTGATCGTGAACCTCCTGTCCAACGCGATCGACGCGCTGCGGGGCATCAAGCCGCCCCGGCAGCTCACCGTGGACACGTGGGTGGAGAACGGGCGGGTCTGCGTCGCGGTCGCGGACAACGGCCGGGGCGTCTCGCCGGACGTCATGGCGCGGCTGTTTCGGCCGTTCGCGACCACCAAGGGTCGGCGCGGCACCGGACTCGGCCTCTACATCTCGCGCCAGATCGCGCGGGAAGCCGGGGGCGACCTCATGCTGGACTCCGCGCCGCCGGGGGGAGCTCGTTTCGTGTTGTCGCTGCCGGCCGCCGCCCCGCTCCCCTCGGCCCCGTCTGAGGCGGCGGCCCCAGTGCTCGCGGCGGCCGCGGCGGCCGCCGTCGACGAACCCCCTCCTTCTCCCCCTCCCTCTCCCTCCCCCGCTCGCCCAGCGGCGTCTTTGGCCGGTCTCCGGGTGCTGATCGTGGATGACGAGGAGGCCGTGCGCCGTCCCATGGCCAAGTTCCTAGCCCGCCGCGGTGCCCGGGTGAACGAAGCGGCGGATGGCGAGGAGGCGCTGGCGTGGTTGGGGGCGCAGGATGTCGACCTCATCCTCGTCGACCTGCGCATGCCGCGGATGACCGGCGTGGAGCTGTTCGACAAGCTGGAGCAGGCCAGGCCCGGGCTCGCAGCCCGCGTGATGTTTCTGTCGGGGGACGTCTCCCAGCTGTCCGAACCGGGCAATACGCCGGTGCCGCGGGAACGGGTGCTCGTAAAGCCCCTGGAGCTGGGTGAGCTGGAACGGCGCATCCTGGCGTTCGTGCGCAGCGGCGCCTAAGCGCGTCCCCGCCCTGGTGGCCCGACGGCTGCGTCCGCACTATGATGGAGCATGCTGGTCGTGCTGGTTCTGCTGGCGACCGTGCTGATGCGCGTCGCGATCATCACTGCGGTGGTCTACTTACTGCTTCCGCTGGGCCCCACCTGTCCGCACTGCGGCGCCGAAATGGCGGCGATCCGGAACCGGTTCTTCGACCGGTTGCTCCCCGCGCTGCAGCGGCGCTGGTGCGTGGAGTGCGGCTGGAACGGGATCGTGCGCCGCGTCCGCCCCGCGCCCACGCGCCGCACGGCGCGGCGTCCGCTCATTCCTTCGTGATGAGCCGCGCCGCCCGCTCGTAAAAGAAGTAATCCCACGCCCAGTTCATCAGCACGAACAGCTTGTTGCGAAACCCGATGAGCTGGATGATGTGCACGATCAGCCACACCACCCACGCGAGGAACCCCTTGAACGCGACGCCGCCCAGGTAGGCCACGGCGGCGTTGCGGCCGATCGTGGCGAGCGAGCCGGGATCCTTGTAACGGAACCCGAGGGGCGGCTCGCCGCGCAGCTGGCGCACGATGTTGCGGGTGGCCGTCTCCGCCATCTGGATGGCGACCGGCGCCATCATCGGCAGCGGTTGCCCGTCCTTTTCCAGATACGCGGCGTCGCCGATGACATACACCTCGGAGTGGTCCGGTACGTTGAGGGTTGGTGTCACGGTCACACGCCCCTGGCGCGCGGTGGCGAGGCCGAGCGTCGCGGTGAGTGAGACGGCCTTGGCGCCAGCCGCCCAGATGAGCGTGTGTGCGGGAATCACCTCGCCGCCCTTCAAGACGACGCGGCCGCCGTCGTAATCCTGGACGGCGGCACCGAAGCGCACCTCGACGTGCTTGCGCCACAAAGTCTCCGCGGCGGCCTCGCGCAGCCGCTCGGGCAGCGTCGCAAGCAGCCGGTCGGTCGCCTCGAGCAGGAGCACTCGCACGTCCTTGATGTTGAGTCGGGGGTAATCCTTGACCAGGACCAGTCGGATCAGCTCCGACAGCGCCCCAGACATCTCCACCCCCGTGGGCCCGCCGCCCACGACGACGAATGTGAGCAGCGCCCGCCGCCGCTCGGGGTCCGGCTCGAGCATCGCGCGCTCGAAGCATGACAGCACCTGGTTGCGGATCGCCACCGCCTCGACCACGCTCTTCAAGCCGAACCCGTGACGGACGATGCCGTCCAGACCGAAATAGTTAGTCTCGCCGCCCGCCGCGAGGATGAGAAAGTCATACGACACCGGGCCGTGGTCGGTCGCGACCTGCCGCGCCGCGAAGTCGACCCCGGTGACCTCCACCATGCGGAATTCGAAGTTGCGCTGCCCCCGCAGGATGGCGCGCACCGGCTTGGCGATCTGCTCCGGCTCGAGTCCCGCCGTCGCCACCTGGTAGAGGAGCGGTTGGAACAGATGGTAGTTGTGACGGTCGAGCATCACGACGTCGACCGGCGCCTTGCGAAGGGCGCGCGCCGCGCGCAAGCCGCCGAAGCCGGCCCCCACGATGAGGACCGTGGGTCGTGCCGTGGCCCGGGGCGGGGCCCCCCCCGCTTGCGGGAGGCGCATCGCTGCGGGCTGCGGGGGGGGACTGGTCACGTCGCTCATCTCGTCGGCGGGGGGGGGCAGCCTCCTACTGTTTCTGCAGAACGACGACGATGCGCACGCCGCTGAAGGTCTTGTCGCCCTGCAGCCGCGCCGCGGCGACGCCGAGCGGCATGTCGCGTAAGAACGTGTCCGCGACATGACTGAGGGTGACTGAATCACCGGCCAGGATCCAAGTCCCCGCGAGACTCGCGTCGAAGTCGGCGACGCCCGGCTTCGAGGCGGGGACGAACAGCCGGCCGGTGGTGCCGCCGTCCGCCACGAGCGTGAGATCGATGAGGGACCCTCGCGCCAGCTGGTTCGTAGTCACGCCGGCCTGGGTGGTCGCGAAGCTCGACGCCAGGTAGTGCCCCGCCACGGAATCGAGGCTGGGGCCCCCGACATCCTTGCCGCACGCCGCCAGCCACGTCGCGGCGGCGATCCCGGCGAAGCAGCGTCGATATCGCATGGTTCTCCTCCGCGGGAGTCCTCACCGACGGAAGTAACCCCGGCAGCGGGGCCTTTCAAGGGCCGCCGTGGGGCGCTATTCGAGCACCACCGCGGTGCCGTAGCAGAGCACCTCGGTCGCTGACGCTCGCGCCGCGACCTCCGAGGCGTCGAAGCTCATTCCGATGACCGCATTCGCTCCCACCTGCTGTGCGTGCTCGACCATCAAGTCGTAGGCCGTCTGTCTCGCCTGCTCGCACATTTCCGTGTAGGCGCCGATCTGGCCGCCCACGATGCTCTTCAAGCCGCCGAGGATGCCCTGCGCGATGGTGGGGGCCCGCACGGTAATGCCGCGCACGACCCCCTTGTATTCGCGGATGCGGCGACCCTGCACGTCGAACGTGGTCGAGACGATAATCGGCGATCGCATGGCCATGGGTCGCTCCTGGTGTCGGGCCGGGTTCAGATTACCGAGCGGTGAGCCTTCTCCAGAGGGCCGCCAGCGGATCGTAGTGCGCATCCACCACCCGCTCTTTGAGCGGGATGATCGCGTTGTCGGTGATCGTGATCGACTCTGGGCAGACCTCGGTGCAGCACTTGGTGATGTTGCAGTAACCGATTCCGCCCTCGCGGCGCAAATGCTCGTGACGCTCGGCCTTGTCGAGCGGATGCATCTCGTACACGGCCGCCCGCACCAGCATCGCGGGGCCCATGAAGGCGTCGTGCTTCCCGTGCGTCCGCAGCACGTGGCACACGTCCTGGCAGAGGAAGCATTCGATGCACTTGCGGAATTCCTGCGGGCGCTCGACCTCGTACTGGTACATGCGCCACGTTCCGTCCGCGTTGTCGGGCGCACGCGGTTGAAACGCGGGAATGCGCTTGGCGACCTCGTAATTCCACGACACATCGGTCACGAGATCCTTGATCACGGGGAACGCCTTCATCGGCATGACGGTGATCGGCTCGTCGGCCGGGTAGTCCGACATCCGCGTCATGCACATGAGGCGCGGCTTGCCGTTGATCTCGGCGGAGCAGGAGCCGCACTTCCCCGCTTTGCAGTTCCAGCGGACCGCGAGGTCGGGTGCCTGCTCGGCCTGGATGGCGTGCACGGCGTCGAGGACCACCCACCCCTCGCCGGCGGCGACCTGGTATTCTTTCAGCTCGCCACCCTCCCGCGTGCCGCGGAACAGCCGAAAGCGGCGCTGCTCAGCCCCCGCCACGGTCAGGCTCCTTCCTTGACGAGCTTCATCAAGTCGGCCGGCAGCGGCGGCTGCGCCTCGCGTCGTACCGCCATGCGATCCCCTTCCTTTTTGATGACGATCTGCTCGCGCGCTTGCCGCTCGTCGGAGTCAGGATAATCGCTGCGGGTATGAGCACCCCGGCTCTCGGTTCGCTCCAGCGCGGCGCGCGCGGTCGCTTCGGAAACGATGAGGAGGGAGCGCAGGTCGATCGCCGTGTGCCAGCCGGGATTGTACTCGCGGCTCCCCGTGATCCCCACCTTCCGAGCACGTCCCTTCAACCCCTCGAGCTCGCTGAGCGCGGTCTCGAGGCCCTTCTGGTCGCGGATAATCCCGGCGTTGCGCTGCATGACGGCCTGCAGTGCCGCCTGCACGCCGAACGGATTCTCGCCGCCCTCGTGTTCGAACGGGGCGAGCGCGTCGCGCATCGTCGCTTCCACCTCGGCGTCGGGGAAGGACGGGGGCGGCCCGCGCTTCGCCGCGGCGTGCAGCCCGGCCCGGCGCCCGAAGACGAGCAGGTCGCTGAGCGAGTTCCCCCCCAGGCGGTTGGCCCCGTGCATGCCGCCCCCGACCTCGCCGACCGCGAACAGCCCGGAGACGGTGGACTCCTGCGTTTCGGCATCCACCTTCACACCGCCCATCACATAGTGCGTCGTCGGGCCGATCTCCATCGCGTCTTTGGTGATATCGATGTGCGCCAGCTCTTTGAACTGGTGGTACATGCTCGGGAGCTTCTGCTTGATGTACTCTGGGCTTTGCTTGGAGGCGATGTCGAGGAATACGCCGCCGTGCGGCGTGCCCCGTCCCTCCGCGATCTCACGCGTAATCGCCTTGGAGACGACGTCGCGCGTGAGGAGCTCCGGGGGCCGGCGGTTCTTCTTGCGCTCCCCCTTCACCCAGGCATCGGCCTCCGCTTCGCTCTCGGCGAAATCGCCCTTGAACATCTCGGGCATGTAGCGGAACATGAACCGTTCGCCGGCGGCGTTCTTGAGCACGCCGCCCTCCCCGCGCACACCCTCCGTCACGAGAATGCCGCGCACGCCGGGCGGCCATACCATGCCGGTGGGATGGAACTGCACGAACTCCATGTCGATGAGCTCGGCCCCGGCCTCGTATGCCAGGGCGTGCCCGTCGCCCGTGTACTCCCATGAGTTGCTGGTGATCTGCCACGCTTTGCCGATGCCACCCGTCGCCAGCACGATCGCGCCCGCACGGAACAGCACAAAGCGACCCGTTTCGCGAAAGTAGCCGAGCGCTCCGGCCACGCGGCCGCCCACCACAAACAGGCGCACAATCGTGCATTCCATATGTACGTCGAGCCCGGCATGCACGCCCTTGTCCTGGAGCACGCGGATCATCTCCAGCCCGGTGCGGTCGCCGACGTGCGCGAGGCGGCTATAGGTGTGGCCGCCGAAGGGTCGCTGGTTGATGCGCCCGTCGGGCGTACGGTCGAACAGCGCGCCCCACGCCTCGAGCTCGCGGATGCGGTCGGGGGCTTCCTGGGCGTGGATCTGCGCCATGCGCCAATTGTTGTGCATCTTGCCGCCGCGCATCGTGTCGCGGAAATGCACGCGCCAGTTGTCTTCGCCCATCACGTTGCCGAGCGCCGCCGCAGCGCCCCCTTCGGCCATGACCGTGTGGGCTTTGCCGAGCAGCGACTTGCACACGAGGGCGACTTTCGCTTGCTGCGCGCTGGCTTCGATGGCCGCACGCAGGCCGGCGCCACCGGCGCCGATGACCACGACGTCGTAGTGGTGCGTGCGGAGGTCGGAAGCCGCCACTAGAACAGCCGCACGTCGTGGATGACGCCCATCGCGCAGAGGCGGATGTACAGGTCCGTCAATGCGACCGAAAACAGCGAACACCAGGCCCACAGCATGTGGTGCTGATTGAGCACCGTGACGCCGCGCCACAGCCGGAAGCGGGCCCGGCCGCCGCGCGCGCAGGAGAAGCAGTCCACGCTGCCGCCGATCAGATGGCGCAGCGAGTGGCAGCCGAACGTGTAGCTGGCAAGCAGAATCACGTTCAGCGCCATGACGAGCGTGCCGACGCCGATGCCGAAGTGGCGCTCGGGCCCCCCGCTCACCGGCCAGCGCGTGGCGAGGAAAACATCGTAGGCGAGGATGAAGATGAAGATCACCGCGGCGTACATGAAAAAGCGATGCACGTTCTGGAGAATGAAGGGAAACCGGGTCTCGCCTTTGTAGCCGTGTCGCGGTTCACCGACGGCGCAGGCCACCGGGTCGAGGAAGAACGCCCGATAGTAGGCCTTGCGGTAGTAGTAACAGGTCGTGCGGAAGCCCAGCGGGAAGACGAGGATCAGGAATGCCGGCGAGAGGGGCCACCACGACGTCTTGATGAGTGGGGAGTAGAACGGCGAAAGATACGGTCCCCACTCGTAGTTTGTGCCGGTCCACGCCGCCCACGTCGCATAAACGGCGAAGCTGCCCAGCACAAGCGCGGTGAGCGCGGGCGCGATCCACCATGCATCGCGCCGCAGCGTGGCGCCGAAGCCGCGCTCCTGGAGGTCGCGGACCGAGGTCGTCATAATGTCACCGCCGCCATCGTCTGCTTCACCGCGTCAGCCGACTTGCGGAGCGCGCTCCGCTCCTCGGCCGTGAGCTCGACTTCGACGACTTGCTCGAGGCCGCTCTTGCCCAGCTTGCAGGGCACGCCGCAATACATCCCCGACAAGCCGTACTCTCCTTCGAGCCACGCGGCGCACGGCAGCAGACGCTTCTGGTCCAGGACGATCGACTCGACCATCTGGGCGGTCGCGGACGACGGCGCGTAGTAGGCCGAGCCGGTCTTGAGGAACGCCACGATTTCGGCACCTCCGTTACGCGTGCGATCCACGATCTTGTCGAGCCTGGTCTTATCGAGCAGTTGCGTCACCGGAATGCCCGACACGGTCGTATAGGAGATGAGCGGTACCATCGTGTCGCCGTGCCCGCCCAACACCATCGCCTGAATGTCCTGGACCGACACGTCGAGCGCCTCGGCGAGAAACGTGCGATAGCGGGCAGTGTCGAGCACTCCCGCCATCCCGATCACCCGCTCGCGCGGGAAGCCGGTGACCTGTTTGGTGACCCAGCACATCACGTCGAGGGGGTTCGAGACCACCACCACGATCGCCTTCGAGCAATGTTGCTTGATCTGTTGGGCGACCTGCTTCACGATGTCGGCGTTGGTGCGCACCAGGTCGTCGCGGCTCATGCCGGGCTTGCGCGCGATCCCCGCCGTGACCACGACGAGCTCACTTCCCGCGGCGGGGCCGTAGTCGTTCGCGCCGACGACCCGAGTATCGAACCCTTCGATCGGCGCCGACTGCCATTGGTCGAGCGCTTTGCCCTGCGGCACGCCTTCGATCACGTCGACGAGGACGACGGTGCGCGCGAGTTCCTTCTCAGCGAGCCGCTGAGCGGCGGTGGCACCCACGTTCCCGGCGCCGACGACAGTGATCTTGGAGAGCATGGTGCGGGAAACTTAGGGACGCCGGGCCTAGCGGGCAATCACAACTTCGAGTCGGCGACCCTCGCGTTGCCGGCGATGAGTGTCTCTTCTGCGGTCAACGTGCCGTTGCGCAAATACTCGAGCT
>MNIR01000005.1 GCA_001919865.1 Gemmatimonadetes bacterium 13_1_20CM_4_69_16
CGCCGTCACGCTCGACAGCGCGCTCTGGAACCGCCACCTGGCGCAAGGCGGCGGCGTGGCCCTGGGCGATGTGGACGGCGACGGCCGGCCAGACGTCTACCTGACGAGCAACGAAGGCTCGAACGTCCTGTACAAGAACCTGGGAGGCTGGCGCTTCGAGGACATCACCGCTCGGGCTGGCGTCGCCCTCGCGGGGCGCCACTCCACGGGCGCCGTGTTCGCCGACGTGGACGGCGACGGCGACCTGGACCTGCTCGTCAGCACACTGGGCGGCGGTGTGGCGCTGTTCCTGAACGACGGGCACGGGGTGTTCACGGAGCGGACGGCCGAAGCCGGGCTGGCCTCCCACGCCGCCAGCATGACGATGACCCTGACCGATGTGGATGGGGACGGCCACCTCGACCTCTACGTGGCCAACTACAAGACCCGCTCGGCGATGGACGTCTATCCGCCGCAGGAGCGGGCGTTCAACCAAGTGGTGCGCGAAGTGGGCCGCCACCACTTCGAGGTGGTCCCCAAGTTTCGCAAGGACTACCGCGTCGTGGATCGGCCCGAATACGGCCTGGTCGCGATGCAGCAGCGCGCCGAGCCCGACGGCTTCTACTTAAACGACGGCACGGGACACTTCACTCTCGTCCCGTGGACCGGGGGGCGGTTCCGCGACGAGACCGGCAAGCCGCTCGCCACCGTCCCCGAGTACTTCGCCCTGTCGGCCAAGTTCACCGACCTGGACGGCGACGGGGCGCCGGACCTGTATGTGTGCAACGACTTCGAGGATCCGGACTTCCTGTGGTTGAACGACGGGAAGGGGACGTTTCGCGCCGCGCCGCTCCTCGCGCTCCGCAACACCAGCAACTCCTCGATGGGGGTGGATTTCTCCGACGTGGACCGCGACGGCCACGTCGACATCTTCGTCGCCGATATGCTGGGCCGGGGACCGCGCCGCAAGACCGAGCTGCCCACCCACACGCCGCTCCCGAAGCTGATCGGGCAGATCGCGGACCGGCCCCAGTGGCAGCGCAACACGCTGTTCCGGAACCGCGGTGACGGCAGCTTCGCGGAACTGGCGAGCTACGCCGGGGTCGAAGCGTCCGACTGGTCCTGGGATGCCCAGTTCCTCGACGTGGACCTCGACGGCTACGAGGACCTGCTCATCACCACCGGCCACTTATGGGATGTGATGGACGCGGACACCTGGGAGCGCATCCGGACGACCTTCACGGGACTCGAGTGGCGGCGGGAGCTCGCGCAGTTTCCCAAGTTGGCGGTGCGGAGCGTCGCCTTCCGCAACAACGGGGACCTCACGTTCTCCGACGTCGGGGAACGGTGGGGGTTCGGGGGCGACGACGCCATTTCCCACGGGATGGCGCTGGCGGACCTGGACGGGGACGGGGCCCTGGACGTCGTCGTCAGTCGGCTCGGCTCCCCGGCGGCCGTGTTCCGCAACCGCACCAGCGCGCCGCGCGTGGCCGTGCGGCTGCGCGGTCAGGCACCGAATACCGCCGGCGCCGGCTCCAAGATCCGCCTGTTGGGTGGCCCCGTCCCGGTGCAGCAGAAAGAGGTCGTACTCGGCGGCAACTATCTCTCGGGCTCCGATCCCCTGTACACCTTCGCCGCGGGAAACGCCACGGAGCTGACAATCGAAGTGGACTGGCGGCGCGGCGGACGCTCCGTGATTCACGGGGTGAAGTCGAACCGCGAGTATGAGATCCGCGAGCCTCCCATCACCCCGGGATTGCGTCCGGGGTCGGCCCCAGTCCCCAGCCCCCAGCCCCCAGCCCCTTGGTTCCGCGATGTCTCTGCCGAGCTTGGTCACCGCCATGTGGAGACGCCCTACAACGACTGGGCCCGCCAACCCTTGCTGCCACAGGCGCTGAGCCAGCTCGGCCCCGGTGTTACGTGGTACGACGTCGACGGCGACGGAAATGAAGATTTGTTGATCACCTCGGGCCGCGGCGGCTCGCTCGCCTACTACCGCAACGACCACGGCCGCTTGAAGAAGGTCGAGTTGCACCTCCCTCGCGCCCGCTACGACGAGACCACCGTGTTGCCGCTGCCCGACCGCAAGAGCGGAACGGTGCTGCTGGTGGGCCAGTCGAACTACGAGTCGCAGACGCCGGCTGAGGCGGCGGCGGTGCCGTCGGTGCTGGCGGTCGTGCCGGGCGCCGGATCGACCACGCCGGTAATCCCGGGAGACGTCGCCAGCGTCGGCCCGCTTGCCGTGGCCGACGTAGACGGGGACGGCGACCTCGATCTGTTCGTCGGGGGGCGCGTGGCGCCGGGCACGTATCCGGACGCAGCGTCGTCGCGACTCTTCCGCAACGAGGGTGGGGGGCGGCTGGTGCTGGACGAGGCCAACACCAAGCTGTTCGAGCGCGTCGGCCTCATCTCTGCCGCCGTCTTCTCCGACGTGAACGGCGACGGCTGGCCCGATCTGATCCTCGCGCCGGAGTGGGGATCACTCAAGCTGTTCCTGAACGAGCACGGCCGCCTGCGCGACGCGAGCGTCGAGTGGGGACTGGACCGCTGGGTGGGTCGCTGGAACGGGGTGACGACCGGAGATCTGGACGGGGATGGTCGCCTCGACATCGTCGCGACGAGCTGGGGCCGCAACACCAAGTATCACGTCGATGCGGCGCACCCGCTGCTGTTGTACTACGGGGACTTCGCCGGATCGCGCCGCTGGGACATGATCGAGGCCCAATACGACGACCGGCTGCGCGCGATCGCTCCGCTCACGCAGCTCGACAGGCTCATGACCGCGTTGCCGGGGGTGCGCTTCGGCACCCGCAGCTTCGCGGCGTACGCCAGCGCGTCACTCCAGGACGTGCTGGGTCGCGGGCTCGAGCGGGCGCAACGCCTCGAGGCTGCAACGCTGGACCACGTGGTGCTGTTCAACCGGGGCGGGAAGTTCGAGGCGGTGCCGCTGCCGCCGGAAGCACAGTTCGCCCCGGCGTTCTACGCCGGGGTGGCGGACTTCGACGGCGACGGGCACGAGGATCTGTTCCTGGCGCAGAACTTCTTTCCCACCGAGATCGGGACGCCGCGCTACGACGCCGGTCGCGGCCTGCTGCTCTTGGGGAGAGGCGACGGCACCCTCGTGCCGGTGCCGGGTCAGGTCTCCGGGATTGCCGTGTACGGCGACCAGCGGGGTGCGGCGTTCGCCGACTACGACGGGGACGGCCGGGTGGACCTTGCGGTGTCCCAGAATGGCGCCGAGACCAAGCTGTATCACAACGAGCACGCCCGGCCCGGCCTGCGCGTGCGGTTGGTGGGGGAGGCGTCGAACCCACACGCCATCGGCGCGGTGCTGCGCGTCGAGTACGAAGGCTCGCGTGGCCCCGCTCGCGAGGTGCACGGGGGGTCGGGCTACTGGTCGGAGGACGGTGCGACCCAGGTGCTCGGGCTCGAGGAAGGGAAGCGGCCCGTGGCCCTGTGGATCCGCTGGCCGGGTGGGAGAGAGGTGTCGGTCGCGCTCGCGCCGGGGCAGCGGGAGATCGTCGCGCACGTGTCGCGCTAGTGCAGCGGGCTCTTGCGGGCCTCTGTAACGCGAGTCAGTATTGACCCTTGTCTCTACCGTCGTGCGGTCCTACCCGATCCACGGAGGTGGATCATGCGCCCTGCTTTGTCTGTTCACCGATATTGCCCCACCGAAGCACTCCTGCATCGATGTAGGCGGTAGGGCCGTCCCTGCCCAAACCCGTTGCGCGGTTCCCTGGAGGGCGCGTGCTGGGGTGGTGGGCGTGTCTCGACGGCGGATCCCGTAGCCTCTTGTTTCGTCGGCAAGCGTCTCAGAGAGCATTCTTCTCGCACGAGGACAGACCGATGAATATTCCTTTTATTCGGCGGCTAGTCGGTGCCCTGGGAGTGGTGGCGCTGCTGGGGGGGTTGGCGAGTACGGGGTGGGCGCAGCAAGGGCAGCAAGGAACCATCACGGGGGTCGTCACCGATCAGCTGAACAGCCTGCCCGTGGCGGGCGCCCGCATTCTGCTCGGTAACACCAACCGCACTGTCCTGACCAACGCGACCGGGCGCTATACGCTCGCCGCGGTGCCGGCCGGCTCCTACGAGCTGCGCGTCGTCGCCGTGGGATTCGCGAGCCAGACGCACGGCGTGCAGCTCGCGGCGGGCGGGTCGGCAACGGCCGACTTCACGCTGGCGCGAGCGGTCATCTCGTTGGACGAGGTCGTGGTGACCGCGACCGGTGAGCAGCGCGCTCGGGAGTCGGGCAACGCCATCACCAACATCGACGTGGCCAAGGCCATCGAAACGCAGACCGTGTCGAACTTCGCCGATGCGTTGAGTGGGCGAGCGGCCGGAGTGCAGGTGCTGCAGGCCGGCGGTACGGTCGGGACGGGGACGCGGGTTCGCATCCGCGGCCAGACCAGTCTCTCGCTCAGTAACGAGCCGATTTACTACGTGGATGGCATTCGGGTCGAGAACAACAGCCAGTCGTTGTCGGTCAACCTCGGCGGCCAGCAGCCGTCCCGTGTCAACGACCTCAATCCCGAGGAGATCGCCAGCTTCGAGATCGTGAAGGGACCCTCCGCCAGTACGCTCTATGGCACGCAGGCCGCCAACGGCGTCGTGCGGATCACCACGCGGCACGGGCTCTCGGGGCGGGCACGCTGGCGGGTCTATACCGAAGGCGGCGTCCTGAGCGACAAGAACACCTATCCCACGAACTACCTAAGCTGGGGGCATCTGCTGCCGGATACGTTCCCGGCGAGCAAGCGCATCGTGCAATGCACGCTGCTCAACTCGGTCAAGGTCGCCGGGACCCTCAATTCCTGCGGGATCGACAGCCTGACCTCCTACAACGTTCTGATGGATCCGAACCAAACCCCGATTGGCAACGGGTACCGAGGTCAGGGTGGGCTGCAGGTCTCCGGTGGGAGCGACCAGGTACAGTACTTCGTGTCGGGGGACTATCAGGACGAGCTCGGAGTGTATCGGCTTCCGGCGGTTGAATACCAGCGGCTCACGGCCGCCTCGAGCGGCACCCCCCCGTCGTACCAGGTGTATCGTCCCAACGAGCTCAGGCAGGTGAGCATCCGCTCCAACGTGCACGTGGTGCCGATGGCGACGCTCGACTTCCAGGGGAACCTCGGCGTCGTGCAAAGCCGAGGTCGGTTGCCCCAGAACGACAACAATGTGACGGGCTTCCTCCCGAGCGGGCTGTTCGGAGTGGGGCAGGCGAGCTCGGCGGGGAAGTGGGGCTTCTTCCTTCCGGGGGACGTGTTCCAGATCCTGGTGCAGCAGGACATCAGTCGTCTGACACCGAGCCTCGCCGCCAACTGGCGGCCGACCACCTACCTGGCGGCTCGGGCCACGGTGGGGATGGACTACACGTCGCTGACCGATGTCTCGTTTCAGCAGCGTAACCAGGGACCGGCCTTCTCCAACTTCCGCCAAGGCCGCCGCAACGACAACCGCTTCACGCTGTCCCACTACACGGCGGACTTTGGTGCCACCGGGTCGTTCAACCTCAACGCGAATTTCACTTCGAAGACGGCGGTCGGCTTCCAGTACCTGAGGGACAACTCTTCGGCCGTGGTGGCCAACGGGCAGGTGCTGCCGCCGGGGGGTCAAACGATCACCGGAGCGGCCATCAGGACGGCGCTCGAGTCGACGACCGTCGCGGTCACGCTAGGCAGCTATCTCGAGCACACGTTTGGCTGGCGGGACCGGGTGTTCCTGACGGGCGGGGTGCGGAACGATCGCAACAGCGCGTTTGGCAGCCAGGTGCGCTCCGTCTGGTACCCCAAGGTGCAGGGCTCGTGGGTGGTGTCGGATGAGACGTTCTTTCCGCGCAGCATCCCGGTGAGCAACCTGAAGCTGCGGTTCGCGTACGGTGCCTCCGGGCAACAGCCCTCCACGACCGCGGCGCTGCTGTTTTACGCCGCACAGACGGCGACGGTCGGCGCCGTGTCGGCCGACCAGCCGGGCATCGACCTCACGGCGTTCGGGAACAACACCCTCAAGCCCGAGCGCTCGGCGGAGTTCGAAGGGGGCTTCGACGCCGGCCTGTTCCATGACGCGATGCGCCTCGAGCTGACCTACTACGACAAGAAAACGCACGACGCGCTCGTGAACCGGCCGCTGCCGCCGTCCAACGGGATCAATCAGAATCGCTTCGAGAACATCGGCTCGGTGCAGAACCGTGGAGTCGAAGCGCTGCTCAGCCTCACGAAGGACGTGGCGTCCGGGGTCGGGGTGGACGCGTCCGTCAGCTTCGCGCGCAACAGCAACAAGCTGGTCAAACTCGGTGTCCCGACGATCGTCAACGGCGAGATCCGTCAGGTGGAAGGGTACCCGCTGTTCGGGTTCTGGGACCGGCCGATTCTCGGCTTCAACGACACGAACGGCAACGGCATCATTGAGGTCAGCGAGGTAGTGGTGGGCCCGGACGCGGTGTTCCTCGGGTCCTCCATCCCGAAGACCTCTATCTCCCTCAACGCCGGCGTCACGTTGTTTCACAACCGCGTGCGCGTCGGTGGGCAGCTCGACTACCGCGGCGACTACAAGGCGTACAACTTCACCGAGCGGTTCCGCTGCGTCGGCGTCGCGTTCAACTGCTCCGCGGTCAATAACCCGCAGGCACCGCTGGCCGAGCAGGCGCGGGCGGTCGCCGCGGGCAGCTCGAGCCTCGGGTTCTCGCAGGCCGGGTATGTGGTGGACGGCACGTTCCTAAAGTTGCGGGAAGCGTCGGTGACCTACTACGCCCCGGAGGTCTGGGCGCACGCGCTGCGCGCCACCTCGATGCAGATCTCGCTCACGGGGCGGAACCTGCTCAAGTGGACCAACTACGACGGCATCGACCCGGAGCTGAACGGCAACGGGCAGTCGGACTTCGCGAACGATTTCCTCACGGCGCCACCGATCCGCACGCTGGCCGTGCGCGTATCGCTGGGCTTTTAGGGAGGAGCACTGACCATGAAAGCCAATCGCTCCACCGGGCTGCCGGCGAGGATCGCGCTCGTCGCGAGCGTCGTGACCCTCCTGGCGGCGTGCTCGAGCCTGCTCGACGTCAAGGATCCCGATGTGATCAATCCCCCGGACGTCCTGAACGCCGACGGAGCCGTGGCGGCCTACAACGGCGGCATCGGTGATTTCGCGTTCGCCAACGACGGGGACAACGGCGGGACCGAGGGCCAGATTCTCGTGAGCGGGGTGATGTCGGACGAGTACTTCGACTCCGAGACATTTCCGACGCGTATCGAGTATGACTCGCGCGCCATCGATGAACGGAACGTCACCCTGAATGGCGTGTTCTTCAACCTGCACAAAGCGCGGGTGGCGCTGGAAGGGGCGGCGGGCGCGCTGCAGCAGTACGCGCCCACGCCGAACTCCCGCATCGGCGAAATGCTCGCCTTGGCGGGGATGACGTACGTGTATTTCGCCGAGAACTACTGCCCGGCGGTGCCGTTCAGCGAGCGGCAGCCGGATGGATCGATCCAGTACGGCCAGCCGCTCGCAACCAACGCGATCCTCGACCGCGCCATCAGTCGGTTCGACTCCGCGGTCACGGTGACCGCCACGCAGTCCTCCTCGGCCGACTCCGTCGCCCGCCTGCGGGTGCGGAACCTGGCCGCGGTGGGGAAGGGCCGGGCGCTGCTGGACAAGGCGGACTTCGCCGGTGCCGCCGCTGCGGTCGCCGCCGTGTCCGCCGATTTCTCCTACTCCACGTTCCACTCGCTCTCCAGCGACCGCCAGCGGAACGGGGTGTTCGTCTTCAACAACCAGACGCCCAACGGCACGGGGCGCTTCTCCGTGTCGGACGGCGAGGGGACGAATGGGCTCAACTTCCGCGGCGCCGCCGATCCGCGGGTCGTAGCCCCGCAGAACGGCAAGGGCTTCGACAATGCGTCGCCGCTCTACGTGCTGCAGAAGTATGCGGCCGCGACCAGCCCGGTGCGGGTGGCCGACGGCATCGAGGCCCGCCTCATTACCGCCGAGGCACAGCTGCAGGGCGGCAACGGGGCGGGGATGGTGGCGAGTCTCACCGCGCTGCGCGCCGATGCGGCGAACAACGGCGGGTTCAACCTGGCCGCGTTGGCGGATCCGGGCACGCCGGCGGGACAGGCCGACCTGCTGTTCCGGGAGCGGGCGTTCTGGCTGTTTGCGACCGGCCACCGCCTGGGCGATCTCCGGCGGCTGGCGCGGGCGCCTTACAGTCGCGCGGTGGGGACGATCTATCCGGTGGGCGTATACACCCATACCAATACGGTGTACGGAGCCAATACAGAGCTGCCGGTGCCGTTCTCCGAGCGCAACAACCCCAACTACACGGGCTGCGATTACAACACGCCATGAGGGCGTGAGGGGCCAGCCCAAGGCGCGGGGGAGCCGATGTCCGGCTCCCCCGCGTCACGTCCGGTCGCAGGGGTTCAGTTCTTGTCGCCGACCTTGGTGCGGATACGGATCACGCCGTTGGTCGCGTTAGTGCCGTAGTAGGTGGTCGCGTCTACCGCGGTCAGTACCTCGATGTCGAGCATATCCGACGCGGGCATGTCGCCCAACGCCGTGAAGTCCTTCAGCTCGACGCCATCCACCAAGATGAGGGGTTGATCGCGCGACACGATGCTGGAGCGCCCGCGGTGCTCCACCCGAGTCGGACGGCCGCGACTGTTGGTTCGAAAGGCGTAGAACGGCACTGTGCGTCGTAAGGCGTCCCAGGCGGTGCGCGCGCCCGACTGCTCGATTGCCTCCTGGTCGATGATCCGCCGCCCGTCAGGTGGAGAGAGGGCGCCCTCTCGAGCGGGCCGAGCGGCGCGGCTGCAGACCGCGAGGACCATCACGAGGGACACCGCGAACAGCGACCACTGGCGGGGCATGGGGACCTCAGCGGTCCGGAGTGTAACAGCATGTTACTCCGCGGCCCCAGGCCGTCAAGCGGGCGCGGGGGCCGAACCGTGATAGCTTTCCTGCTCGCGCATGCAACTGCTCTGGCTGCTCCTTGTTGCACAGTTGGGGAGGGACTCCCTCCCCCCACCCCGCGGCTACGTCAACGACTTCGCGGGTGTGCTCGACGCCGCGTCCGTCTCGCACATGGAAGCCGTGATCGCGGAAGTGCGCGCCAAGAGCCGGGGGGAAATCGCCGTCGTCACGCTCCCCGACATCGGCGACCGCGCGGCGAGCGACGTCGCGCTGCAGATCGGCCGCCAATGGGGCGTGGGTGCCAAAGGCGAAGCGGGCGACCCGGCCAAGAACGTGGGCGTCGTGGTGCTACTCGTCCCCCAGAAGCATCATCGCCCCGGCACGGGTCAGGTGTTCATCGCGACGGGCCGGGGTGCCGAGGGGTTCCTGCCCGACGCGCGAGTGGGACGAATCCGAGACGCCATGACCCCGTACCTCGCCCGCGAGGACTACGGCGCCGGACTCGCGGTCGGGGTCGACCTGATCGCGCTGGAGTTCGCGGGCGAGTTCGGCTTCATACTGACCGGACCACCGCCGCCACCCCCGGGCGCTGCCGATCGGCTGCCGATACCGCCGGGTTTGCTGATCGCACTCGTCGTGTTCCTGATCGTGGTGAGCCGCGGGCGTATCCTCTGGTGGCTCCTCGCGTTCGCGTTGTCGCGTCGCGGCGGCAGACAAGGCGGTTGGGGCGGTGGAGGGGGAGGGGGCTTCGGCGGCGGCTTCGGTGGATTCGGCGGCGGCGGCGGCTTCTCTGGCGGCGGCGCGGGAGGGAGATTCTAGCGATGGCGAAGCTCACCGTGGAGCAGTTCGCGCAGCAAGTCGCGGGCGCACTGGGTGATCGGCTCGAGGCACTCCTGCTATACGGTTCGGCGGCCCGGGGCACGCATGTGCCCGACCGCTCGGATCTGAACACCCTGCTGATCTGTGACGCCGTGGACGAGGACCTGTTTGCCCGGCTCGCGCCGCCGGTGCGGGAGTGGGTGCGGGGCGGGCACCCGGCGCCGCTCATCCTCACCGAGCGGGAGTGGCGCAGCTCGGCCGACGCCTTTCCGATCGAGTACGAGGACATGCGTGACGCGCATCGCCTGCTCGCGGGTCGCGATCCCTGGCAGGGCATCACCGTGCAGCGCGAGCACGTGAGACGCCAGCTCGAGCACGAGCTCATGGGCAAGCTGGTGCGGTTGCGCCAGGCGTACGCCGCGCTGCGGGGCGACCCGAAACAGCTGGCGCAGGTGCTCGTAAGGAGCGCCGCCGGGTTTTTCACGATGCTGCGGGCTGCCCTGCGGCTCGCCGGCAAGCAGCCGCCGGCGCCACCGGACACGCTGGTGCGGGAGGCCGGCGCCGTGATCGGGTTCTCGCCCGATGGGCTCGCTCCGCTGGTGGGCCATGCGCTCGGGGCGCGGCAGCTGAAGCTCGCGTCGGGCGATCCGCTGCCGGCAGCTTATCTCGCGGCGGTGGCTCGCACGGCGGAGTTCGTCAATGGAATTCGATAGCTGCGGTGCCCCGTTCGCGGCTGAAGCCGCGGCTCGGCCCTACCGCTGAAGCGGCTTGCGCACGCCCGTTTACGGGCAGGGCCGAGCCGCGAGTCTCACTCGCGGGCCCACAAGGAGCGACACTCTCGTGAACAAAGGGATACGTTGGAACGCGGCGGCGCTGGTAGCGCTGATCGGCTCGACGGGGGGCTGCGGCTACAACACGATCCAGACGTACGACGAGCAGGTGAACGCCGCCGAGTCGCAGATCAAAGTGCAGCTGCAGCGGCGCGCCGATCTCATCCCCAACCTGGTCGAGACCGTGAAGGGGTACGCCAAGCAGGAGCAGACGGTGTTCATCGAGGTGGCGCAGGCCCGAGCCAAGCTCGCGGGAGCCGTCCAAAGCGGCGACCTGCAGCAGATGGCCCAGGCGAATGCAGCCCTGACGGCGCCGCTCGGCCGGCTGCTCGCCATCGCCGAGAACTACCCGCAGCTCAAGTCGAACGAAAACTTTCGGGCGCTCCAGGACCAGCTCGAGGGGACGGAGAACCGCATCGCGGTGGCGCGGCAGGATTACAACGATGCGGTGAACCGCTACAACGCCTACATCCGGCGCTTCCCGCAGGTGCTGACGGCGAAAGTTCTGGGCAAGGGGCCACGCGCGTACTTCGAGCTGCAGACGCCGGGGGCGGCGCAGGCGCCGAAGGTGGATTTCTCGAAGTAGCCCCCTTGCGACGTTGCAGCGTGGGCTGCACAATCACTTCTATCTGAAGCGTCTCTAGGTCAACGGCGTTTCAGCATCGCGCGTCCGGCCCTCAACCGCCGTTCGGTCCGGCCGCGTCGCGATCACAAGTATGGAATTGATGACCGCTCTCACGTGGTGCGGCCGCCTGCGTCGCGGCGGCCTCCACGTGAGGGCTTCGTCGTCGTCGTCCAGCACGAAAGGGGGAGCTCGTATGGGCACCACGAATCGTCGAACGTGTCTCGTGTTGTTGGGGCTCGGCGCTCTGGTCGGGGGGGTGACTGCACCCACCTACGCCCAGCAAGGCAGCGTCGCTGGCCAGGTGACGGATCAGGCGACCGGCACCGCGCTCGCGGGCGCCCGCGTCACCGTCCAGGGCACCTCCCTCGTGACGTCGAGTAACGCCGAGGGCCGCTATACGCTTCGCAACGTGCCGGCCGGCGCCGTGACCGTCCGGGCGACCTTCATCGGCTACGCCGCGGCGAGTCGCGCGCTGACGGTCAATTCGGGCGAGACCGCCACCGCCGACCTCGCGCTCAAGCTCACGCCCTACACGCTCGACGCGGTGGTATCCACCGCTTCGGGCGACCAGACACGGAAAGAGAGCCCCAACGCCATCTCGACCATCGGGGCCGACAAGCTGGTGGAGACGCGTCCGATCACCAACATGAACGATCTGCTCGTGGCGAAGGCACCGGGCGTCGAGGTGCTCCCCGGGAACATCACGGGCGCGGGCGCGCGGGTGCGCATTCGCGGCACCAGCAGTTTGTCGCTCAACAACGAGCCGATCTACATCATCGACGGCGTCCGGATGGAGAGCGCCAACAATTCCTCGAGCATCGGCATCGGCGGGACGAACCCCAGCCGGGTGAACGACATCGACCCCAACGAAATCGAGTCGATCGACGTGGTGAAAGGGCCCGCGGCCTCCACGCTGTACGGCACCGCCGCGACCAACGGCGTGGTCGTCATCAAGACGAAACGTGGCACGCCGGGGCCGGCCAAGTTCAACGCGTTCGTCGAGACGGGGATCATCAAGGACTACAACACTTATCCCACGGCATACCGCGGGTGGGTCCATAGTGCCACAGACACAAGCTCCGCGGCGAACTCGAGGCCGAACAACGGCACCCAGTGCTTCCTCACGCAGACCGTGCGGGCGACGACCGACCCACAATACTGCCAGCAGGACAGCCTCACCTCGTTCAACCTGTTCACGGATCCGGATGCCTCGCCGCTCGGCACGGGGTACCGCCAGCAGTACGGCCTCCAGGCGTCCGGCGGCTCCGACGTCACCCGCTATTTCGTGTCGGGGGAGTGGGAGGACGAGCGGGGACTCTTGCGCCTGCCGGACTTCTCCTGGAACCGGATCCTGCCGGCGCGGCAAATCAGTGAGGTGCCCTACGAGCAGTACCGGCCCAACGCGCGGCGCGGCACCCACGTGCGCGCCAACGTCCAAGCCAACCTCACCCCGAAGATCGATCTCGCGGTGCAGACGGGGTTCATCTCGAGCTCCCAACGGCTGCCCCAGACCGACAACAACACGGTTGGCCTCTTGTCCAACGGGTTCGGCGGGCCGGGATTCAAGGGAAACCTCGGCACGAACAACGTGCCGCTGTTCGGCTACCGCCTGTACACCCCCGACCAGTTCTTTTCGGAAACGGTGAACCAGGACATCGACCGCTTCATCGGCAGCGGCACGGTCAACTGGCGGCCTCAGAGCTGGCTGGGGGTGCGCGTGGTGGGCGGGGCCGACTTTACGAACCGGGTCGACACCGATCTATGTCGTCGCGACCAATGCCCGCAGATCAACGCGACGTACACGTCCGGCTTCAAGCAGGATAACCGGACGACCTTCTTCGACTACACGGTGAACGCGGACGCCACCGCGTCGTTCGTCCTGAACCCGACGCTTACCTCACGCAGCACGGCGGGGGTCCAGTATGTGAAGAACGTGTTCGACCGCAACGGCGCCTTCGCGGAGAACTTGGCGCCCGGGGGAACGACGGTCACGGCCGGATCCATCCCCCAAGCGGACGAATCGAGCGCCCGCACGGTCACGGTCGGCGCGTTCGTAGAGCAGCAATTCGGGTTCAAGGGTCGCCTGTTCGTCACGGCCGGCCTACGCACTGACAAGAACAGCGCGTTCGGCAAGAACTTCAACGCCGTGTACTACCCCAAGCTCGGCGTCTCCTGGGTCGTGTCGGACGAGCCATTCTTCCCGAAGTGGTCCTGGGTGAACAGTGTGCGGTTGCGGGGAGCGTTCGGCGCCTCGGGTGTCCAGCCAGGCACCACCGATGCGTTGCACTTCTTCGCGCCGAAGACGTCGAACGTGGATGGCGCCGACGCTGCGGCGATCGTGGACAGCTCGCTCGGCAACCCGAATCTCAAGCCCGAGCGCGCCCGCGAGTTCGAGATCGGCGGCGAGGCCACGCTGCTCGACAACCGCATCAGCGTCGAGCTGACTTACTACAACAAGCGGACCAGCGATGCCCTCATCGCCCGTACCGTGGCGCCGTCCCTGGGCGCCAGCGTGACCCGGTTCGAGAACCTGGGTGCGGTCGTGAACCGGGGATTCGAGGGGCTGATCAACGCCCGGGTGATCGAGCGCGCGGCGTTCGGCTGGGACGTGTCTCTCAACTTCAGCTACAACACCAACTTCATCGCGGACATGGGCGGCGTCCCACCGATCATCGGGACCACCACCAGCCAGGTGCAGGGCTACCCGATCAACGGGTGGTGGCAGCGCCCCTACACGTTCAGCGACCTCGATGGCAACGGAGTGATCACGGCGAACGAGATCACGGTCGGGCCGAGCAATGTGTTCGTGGGTTACGCTAATCCCCGCTGGGAGATCAGCGGCACGACGGGGTTCGATCTCCTGAACAAGAAGCTGCGCATCGAGGGTCTGTTCGACGCCAAGACGGGGTTCTACCAGCTGGACGGCACCGAACGGATCCGCTGTCAGTCCCGGCTCAACTGCCGCGCCGAGCTCGACCGCACCGCACCGCTGTGGCAGCAGGCCGCGGTGGTAGCGCTGCGCGAAAGCGGCACCACCACGCAGTATGGGTACATCGAGCGAGGGGACTTCCTGCGGCTACGGGAGGCATCGGCGACCTACGAGCTCCCCGCCAGCGTGGCGCGGGCGTTTCGCGCGGACCGGCTGAGCTTCACCGTCGCCGGCCGCAACCTGTGGAAGACGACAAAGTTCGCGGGGATCGATCCGGAGGCCAACTACTTCGGCGGCGCGACGGGCATCGTCAGCAACTTCCAGACGCAGCCACCGCCCACGTACTGGACCTTCCGCCTGAACGTCGCGTTCTGAGGACCGACCCATGACCCGACACTCGACACATCTCGCGGGCCTGCGCGCCCTCGGCCTGATGGGCCTGGCCGCGCTGTGGCCGCTGCAGGGGTGCACGCACGATCTGCTCCAGGTGACCAACCCGGACATCATAGAGAATGTCAATACGCCGTCTGGTGCCCTCGCCCTCAAAAATGGCGTGATCCTCCGGCTCGAGCAGGTCACCGCCGGGCTGGGCGGCAACGGGCCCGACAACCTCTTCATCTACGGTGGATTGCTCGCGGACGAATGGCGCTCCGGCGACACCTTCGTCCAACGCAACGACATGGACCAGCGGCTGTTCGACCCGACCAACACCTTCCTCGCCGGGCCGTT
>MNIR01000073.1 GCA_001919865.1 Gemmatimonadetes bacterium 13_1_20CM_4_69_16
CCCGATAGTCCGATGTCGCGTCATTGACTAACCTGGCGGCGCCATGCGCCAGCCAACCCTGCGCATTCTCCTGCTGGAGGACAGCCCTGCCGACGCGGAGCTCGTGACGCTTGAGCTCCGTCATGCTGGCCTCGATGCCGTCACCCAGCGCGTTGACACCGAAGACGCGTTCGTGCGTGCCGTACGCGATTTCGCTCCCGACGTGGTGTTGTCGGACCATTCCCTCGCCCAGTTCAACTCGACCGCGGCCCTTCGACTCCTGCCAACCATCCGACCGGCGACACCGCTCATCGTGGTCGCCGGTGCGCTCGATGCGCAGACGGTGGTGGACTGCCTGAAGGCCGGTGCCGAGGACTATGTCCTGAAGGGCAACCTGAGCCGCCTTCGCTCGGCGATCGACGCGGCCCTCGCGGTGCGGCGGCCGCTCGAACGGCTCAGCCCCCGCCAGCTCGAAGTGTTGCGGCTGCTCGCCCAAGGGTATTCCACGCGGGAGATCGCCCGGCGGCTCAAGTTGAGCGTCAAGACCATTGAGACCCACCGGGCGGAGGCGATGAAGCGCCTCGACATCCACGAGATCGCTGGACTGGTGCGCTACGCCGTCCGCGTCCGCCTCATTTCCGCGGAGAGCTGAGGCGCCCCGCACGACCTACGCGCCCCCGCGGGCGGATTCCGTCCTACGCGGGCGCCCAAGTGACGGACGTCACGTCTCTTTCACCCGGCCGTAACCATCATGAAGCCCATGGACGCCACTCCCCGCACGGTGCTGATCGTCGATGACGACGCCACGCTCCGTGGGGCGCTCGAGAGCGTCTTCGCACCCCTCGGGTATCGCGTCCTCACGGCGGCAGAGCCGGACGCGGCGTACGCCATCCTCGCCTCCCGTCCCGTGGACGCGGTGCTGCTCGATGTCCGGCTGCCGACGATGTCGGGGCTCGCCTTGTACCTCGCTATTGTGCATCGATGGCCGCAGCTCGAGCGACGCATCGCCTTCATGACGGCGGAGCCCGATGCTCCCGACGTCAGACCGTGGCTCGAGATGCATCACTGCACCGTCTTCCCCAAACCTTTCCGTTTTCAGCAACTCGCGCACTGGCTCGACGCAACGCTGCTGGCGCGAGACCGCACGGCCGCCACCAGCTGAAGCACCGGTTCGACTCGCCTAACGCAGTCTCCCCCTCAGCGTTTCCCCGATAGCAGCCAACTGCTCGAGCGCCAGCCGGGGCGCGTCGACTTGCTTATGACCGACGTTGTAATGCCGGGAATGAGTGGGCGCGACCTAGCCGACGGCGTCGCCGAGCGTCGGCCCGGCATCAAGGTCCTGTACCTGTCGGGGTACACCGACGAAGCTATCGTGCGCCACGGGGTGCTGGGGGCGCCCTAAAGTGTCGCACAGTTGCGGCGGGCGGCCTTCAATCAGCTGCTCAGGGGCGGGCCATTCGCCGAGACGCTGCACGTCCTGCTCGTGCTGGTGGTTGCCGGGCTGGTGTGGGACTCTTTGCCCCGTGATCTGACGATCGGGTGGGTCGGCGCGGTCGCCGCCGCTGCCGGGTTACGCACCCTGTGGCGGCTCCGCGTGCGCAAACAGGCGGCGCCGTCCGAAGAAGCCCTGCGCGGCGTGCGCCTCACCGTCGCCGGCGTCGGGCTCGCCTGGGGAGTCGGCGCGGCGGCCGCCATCCCCGCCCTTCAACCCGACGAAGCGGCCCTCATCCTCGTCGTCTTCGCAGGAATCCTCGCCGGTGCCACTAGCACGCTGGTCGGCGACCGGCGCAGCTTTCGCTTTTTGCTGGTGACGATGCTGGCTCCCCTGCCGGTGGGGATCCTGCTGCAAGGCCAGACTCGGTTCCACATCTTCGCCCTGGTGCTGATCGCGGCCTTCGCCTGGAGCATGGACCGGGTGCATGCCCGCGCCCATCGCACCTTCGTGGAGCGCATCCGGGCGACGGCCCTGCTCGACGTGTCCACCCAGGAATTAGCGCGGCAGCACGCCTACCTCGAGACCCTCCTGACGATGGCCCCCGTCGCCATCGCCGTGATCGATCGAGAGCGGCGGATCCGCAACGTCAACCGCCAGTTCACCGCCCTGTTCGGCTACGAGGCGCGCGACGCGGTCGGCCGTCTCCTGGACGAGCTGATCGTGCCCGAGGATCAGCGGGTGGCGGCGGGGGAGCTCGAGCAGCGGGTGTGGCAAGGCGAGATGCTGACGGCCGAGATCGAGCGCCGCCATCGCGACGGCCGATCGATTCCCGTTCGGCTCTCGGCCGCCTACGCCCAGGATGCCACCGGAGAGGTCATCATCGTGCGCTACGAGGACATCACCGAGCGCAAGCGAGCCGAGGCGACGATGCGCGAAGCGCGCGACCTGGCGGAGCGGGTGGCGCGGGCACGCAGCGCCTTCCTCGCCAACATGAGTCACGAAATCCGCACGCCCATGAACGCGGTCCTCGGCTTCGTCGAGCTGGTATTGGACACGGACCTCGGCGTCGAACAGCGGCGCGCGCTCGAACTGGTGCGCTCCTCGTCCGAAGCGTTGCTCACCATCCTCAACGACATACTCGACTACTCGAAGATCGAGGCGGAGCATCTCGAGCTCGAAACCATCTCGTTCGATCTCCCCAAAGTCGTACACGCTACCGCTACCCTGCTCGCCGTCCGGGCCCGCGAGAAACACCTCGAGCTCACGGTGGACGTTCCGCCCGACGTCCCGCACCTCGTGCGCGGAGATCCGACGCGCGTGCGACAGGTGCTCATGAACCTGATCGGGAACGCGATCAAGTTCACCGAGCGCGGTGAGGTCGACGTGTCCGCGAGCGCGGTGCGCCGCGACCGCGACCAGGCCACGGTGCAGTTTCGCGTGCGCGATACGGGGATCGGCATCTCGGAGCAACAGCTGGCCACGATCTTCCAGGAGTTCACGCAGGCGGACGCGTCCATGACCCGCCGCTACGGCGGCACCGGACTCGGCCTCGCGATCTCGCGGCGGCTGGTGGCGCTGATGGGCGGCGAGCTCACCGTTACGAGCGAGGTGGGCCGCGGCAGCGAATTCGGCTTCACGCTGGCCTTCCCGGTCGAGGCGGCCGCCCCCCAGGCACGGGCCGGCGGCGCCACGACGTCGCTCGGGGGGCGGCGGCTGCTCGTGGTGGATGACAACGAGACCAACCGGCGCATTCTCCGGGACATGCTGGGCGCCGAGGGGATCGCCGTCCACGAGGCGGCGCGCGCCGACGCCGGGCTGGCGGCGCTGCGCCGCGGCGCGCAAGCGGGGGTTCCCTACGACCTCGCTATCTTGGACGCTCAGATGCCCGACTCGGACGGCTTCGAGCTGGCGGCCGCGGTCCGGGCCGATCGTGAGCTGGCAGCCACCAGACTCCTGATCCTCACCTCCGCGGGACAACGCGGCGACGGCGAGCGCTGCCGCCAAATGGGCATCCAGGCCTATCTCACGAAGCCCATAGCGCGCGCCGATCTGATCGAAGCGGTGAGCACCGTGCTCACGGAAGCGCCGCCCGCCGGTGCCGCACCCGCGCTCATCACCCGCCACTCGATCGCGGAGTCGCGCCACACCCTACGGATCCTGCTCGCCGAGGACAACCCCGTGAACCAGCAGGTGGCCACGGCCATGCTCGTCAAGCGCGGCCATCAAGTCGACGTCGTGAGCAACGGGCGCGAAGCCGTCGACGCCGTGCGCGCCGTCAGGTACGACGTGGTGCTCATGGACATCCAGATGCCCGAGCTGGACGGGTTCGCGGCGACCGAGGGCATCCGGGCGCTCCCGCAGGGCCGGCTGCTCCCGATCATTGCGCTCACGGCGCATGCACTGAGCGGCGAGCGCGAGCGCTGCCTCGAGCGCGGCATGACCGGGTACGTCGCGAAGCCGTTCAAGGCGCACGATCTGTTCGCCGCCATCGAGGGCCGGACCGCCCCGACGACGGACTCGGCGGACTCGCCCGCGCCACGGGTGGACCTCGCCGCATTCCGGCGCACCATGCAGGAGGCGGGCGCGGAAGAGGCGGTCGCCGGCATCCTGGCGACGTTTGCCAACACCTTGCCACAGCGGCTCGAGGCGCTGGCGGACGCGACCGGCGGCCAGGACCCCGAGCCGATTCAACGAGCCGCGCATGCATTCAAGTCCGCCGCGGCGACCATCGGGGCCCGTCGCCTCGCGCAGCTGCTCGAGGAGATGGAGGCGTCCGCTCGGGGCGGTGACGTGGTACGGGCGCAGAGCGCGTTACAGGAGGTGAGAAGCGAAGCGCTGATCGTGTTGGATCACGTGCGGATGGCGGTGGACGGAGGGGGCCATGGCTAAGACGATTCCCGTGCTCGTCGTGGACGACGACGCAGTCTCAAGTGCGCAGCTCTGCGCACTGGCGAAAGCGGCTGGCTACGGGCCGAGGAGCGCCGTCAACGGGAGGGAAGCGTGGGAGATGCTGCAGCTGTCGCCGTTCCAGCTGGTGATCTCGGATTGGTACATGCCCGAGATGGACGGCCCGGAGCTGTGCCGCCGGATCCGCGCGCGCCCCAACAAGCCCTACGTCTACTTCATCATGGTCACGTCCCGCGGCGGCAAGCAGCAGTATCTCGCCGGGATGGAAGCCGGGGCGGACGACTTCATCGCCAAGCCGGTCGATCCGGACGAGCTGCGCGCCCGGCTCACCGTCGCCGAGCGCATCCTCGGCTTGCGCACGGAGCTACAACAACTGGAAGGGCTGCTCCCGATCTGCTCGTACTGCAAGCGGATCCGCAACGATCGCGACGAGTGGAAGTCGCTCGAGGACTACATCGAGCAACATTTCGCGACGCAGTTCAGCCACAGCATCTGCCCCGACTGCTATGTCAAGTATGTCCAACCGCAGCTCGACCAGCGGGAGGGCCGGGAGTGACCGCGGCTCCGGGAACGCTGGCCGCCTTCTTCTTCACGTTGCCGGACGGCGAGCCCGCCTGACGCCTTGTCCACCCCCGTCCGGATCCTCATGGTCGAGGACGTCCCCGCTGACGCGGAGCTGAACGAGCTGGAGCTGCGCGCGGCGGGTATCTCCTACGTCACCCGCCGCGTGGATACCGAAGCGGCGTTTCGCGGGGCGCTGGGCGCGTTCGCCCCCGACATCGTCCTGTCGGACCATTCATTACCTCAGTTCTCCGCGGCGGACACCCTACGAATCGCCCTCCAGGAGAGTCCCGACACCCCGGTCATCATCGTGACCGGCAGCCTCGACGAGGAAACGGCCGCGGAATACATCAAGGCCGGCGCGACGGACTACATCCTCAAGCACCACCTTCAGCGGCTCGGCCCCGCCGTGCTCCGTGCGCTCGAGCTCAAGCGCGCCCGGGAGGAGCAGGACCGCGCCGAGCAGGCCCGGCGCCAATCCGAGGAGCGCTACCGCATGCTCGTCGAAGGCGTCCGGGACGTGATCCTGGCGCTCTCGCCCGACGGGATCATTATCTCGCTCAATCCCGCCTTCGAAGCGGTCCTCGAGCTGCCCCGCACCGAGTGGATCGGCAAGCCGTTCGATCAGCTGGTGCACCCCGAGGACCTCCCGCTCGCAGTCGAGCTGTTCAGCCGCGTGGCATGCGGTGAACCTCGCCCCGCCAACCCGTTCCGCGTGCGGACCCGCAAGGGCGACTATCGGCTGGTGGAGTTCGCCGCCACGGCCCAGCGGCGCGAGGGGCAGCTCGTCGGGATTCTCGGCATCGGCCGGGACGTCACCGAGCGCGCGCAGCTAGAGCAGCAGCTCCGCCAGGCGCAGAAGATGGAGGCCGTGGGACGGCTCGCGGGCGGGATCGCCCACGACTTCAACAACCTCCTCACCGCCATCACCGGGTACGCAGAGCTGTTGCAGGAAGACCTGGCGGCGGACGACCGCCGCCGCGAAGACGTGGTCGAGATCCGCAAGGCCGCCGATCGTGCCGCGGGACTCACGCGCCAGCTACTCGCGTTCAGTCGACAACAGGTCCTCCAACCGCGTGTGCTCGACTTGAATGCGCTCGTGACCGAGTTCGAGAACATGCTGCGCCGGTTACTGGGAGAGGACATCGCGCTGGCCACCCGTCTCGCTCCCGTTTTGGGCGCAGTGCAAGCCGATCCCGGTCAGCTCGAGCAGGTGGTCATGAACCTGGCCGTGAACTCGCGGGATGCGATGCCCGGCGGCGGCCAGCTCACGATCGAGACCGCCAACGTGGATCTCGATGACGCCTTCGCGCGCGAGCACCACCCCGCGCGCCCCGGTCCGTACGTCCTGCTCGCGGTGAGCGACACCGGCACCGGCATGAGTGCGGAGGTACAGGCGCACCTGTTCGAGCCGTTCTTCACCACGAAGGAGAAAGGGAAAGGCACGGGCCTGGGCCTCGCCACCGTGTACGGGATCGTGAAACACAGCGGCGGCTTTATCTCGGTGTACAGCGAGGTCGGCCACGGCACCACATTCAAGATCTACATCCCACGTGTGGAGGGATCGGCCCCCCCCCGCCCGGGCGCCGCGCCCGCCTCTGTCGCCAGGGGGACCGAGACGGTCCTGATCGCCGAAGACCAGCCCGCTGTGCGCGCGGTGGCGCGCCAGATCCTGGCGCGGCACGGGTACACCGTTCTCGAGGCGCCCAGCGGTGAGGCGGCACTCGACCTGGCTGCGCGCTATTCGGGCACCATCCACCTCCTCCTCACCGACGTCGTCATGTCCGGCCTGAGCGGGCCCGAGCTGGCGCGGCGGCTGCTCCCCGTCCGGCCCGAAGCCCGCGTGCTGTTCATGTCCGGCTACACCGGGGAGGCCATCGTGCACCACGGCCTGGCCGCCCCCGGGATCCACTACATCCAGAAGCCGTTCGCGCCCGAGGCCCTGGCGGCGAAGGTGCGCGAGGTGCTGGATGGCTGAAGCGCCAGGCGTTCAGGACAAGATGCACCTGACCCTCGAGCGCAAGATCCAGATCGGGTTCGGCATCGCCGTTGCGATCATCGTCGCGGTCGGCGCGGCCGCGCTCCGCAGCACGACCGCCACGGTGGAGAGCGCCCTGTGGGTGGCGCACACGCTCGAGGTGCGCCGGCAGCTCGGGGCCACCTTTGCCGATCTGATCACCGTGGAGACCGCGGTGCGTGGCTACGTGATCACCGGGGACACGACCTACCTCGGGCCTTACCACGCCGCCCAGGCGACCGTGGGCGGCCTGCTGGCCGGGCTCCGCACCCTCACCGGGGACAACCCGGCGCAGCAGCGTCGGCTCGATTCGCTCACGACGCTGGTTGCGACCCGCCTCGAGCGCTTCCAATGGACCATCGAGACGCGCCGCGCCGGCGGGCCGGCTGCCGCCGCCCGGGCGGTGATCGGCGGCCGGGGCAAGGAGTTGATGCAGCTGATTCGCGCGTCGATCGACTCGATGGAGGACGAGGAGGGGCGGCTGCTCGCGCAACGCTCCGCGACCCTGCAGGCCAAGGCGCGCCTGGCTCGCCTCGCGGCCTGGAGCGGCGCCGTGATCGCGGTGACGCTCGCCGGGCTCGCCGGCGTGCTAGTCAGCGGCGAGCTGTCCGGGCGACGCCGAGCGGAGCAGATCGTGCAGGAGACCCAAGCGCGCTTTCAGCAGATGCTCGCCTCGAGTACCGCCGTCCTCTACGGCAACACGGTTGTGGGAGAGACCTACTCGCCCAGCTGGGTGAGCGAGAACATCACCCGGATCACCGGTTACGAGCTGGACGAGCCGCTCCGACCAACCTGGTGGATCGATCACTTGCACGCCGACGATCGGGCGCGCGTGCTCGCCGAGATGCCCGTCCTGCTGGTCCACGACCGATTGACCACCGAGTACCGCTTCCAGTACAAGGACGGCACCTACCACTGGGTGCATGATGAGTCGCGGGTGCTGCGGGACGCCGCGGGCGAGCCGGTCGAGGTGGTGGGCTCGTGGGTCGACATCACCGATCGTCGGCGGGCAGAGGAGGCGCTGCGCGCGAGCGAGCAGCGGCTCCGGCTCCTCGTGGGGAGCGTGCGGGACTACGCGATCTACCTGCTCGATGCGACGGGCACGGTCGTGAGCTGGAACCCCGGTGCGCAGCAGATCAAGGGCTACCGCGCGGAGGAGATCGTCGGCCAGCACTTCTCGCGCTTTTACACACCGGACGACGTCGCCGCCGGCAAGCCCCAAGCCGCCCTGCAGGCGGCAGCCGCACAGGGCCGGTTCGAAGAGGAGAACTGGCGCATCCGTAAGGACGGGACACGGTTCTGGGCCGACGTGGTGATCAGCGCGGTGCGCGATGACCGCGGGACCCTCGTGGGCTTCGCGAAGGTGACACGGGACCTGACCGAGCGCAAGCGGGCGGAGGACACATTGCGGCGCTACGCGGCGCAGCTCGAAGCCGCCAATGCCGAGCTGAACGCGTTCGCGTACTCGGTCTCGCACGACCTGCGGGCCCCGCTCCGCGCCATCGACGGGTTCAGCCAGGCGTTGCTCGAGGATTACGCCGACCGGCTGGACGACGCGGGTAAGGGCCACCTCGCCAGGGTGCGGTCCGCCAGTCAGCGCATGGCCACGCTGATCGACGATCTGCTCAACCTCTCCCGGGTCACGCGTAGTGAGATGCACATCGGGCCCTTGGACCTGAGCGCTCTCGCGAGCGGCATCGCCGAAGGCCTCAAGAAGCGCGACCCCGCGCGACACGTCGAATTCGCCATCGCACCGGGCCTTCATGCCCAGGCGGACCCCGGTCTCATACGTGTGGTGCTGCAGAACCTGCTCGAAAACGCGTGGAAGTTCACGGGCAAATGCTCCGCTGCGCGCATCGAGTTGGGCAGCGTCCCCCACGACGGGCGGTCCGCCTATTTCGTGCGGGACAACGGGGCGGGCTTCGACATGACGTACGTCGGTAAGCTGTTCGGCGCATTCCAGCGGCTCCACGGCGCGCAGGAGTTCGACGGCACCGGGATCGGTCTTGCGACCGTGCAGCGCATCATCCACCGCCACGGCGGCCGCGTCTGGGCGGAAGGGGCGGTGGGCCAGGGCGCGACGTTTTACTTCACCCTCTAGGCGGAGCGAGGACCGATGAACGACAAGGTGATCCTACTGGTGGAAGACAACGCCGACGACGAAGCGCTCACGCTCCGCGCCTTGAAGAAGAACAACATCAAGAACGAAGTGGTCGTGGCGCACGACGGGGTCGAAGCGCTCGACTATCTGTTTGGCACCGGCGCCTTCGCCGGCCGGAGCCGGCGTGCCGTACCGCAGCTCGTGCTGCTCGACCTGAAGCTCCCCCGGGTGGACGGGCTCGAGGTACTGCGCCGGCTGCGGGCCGATCCCCACACCCACCTCCTCCCCGTGGTGATCCTCACGTCCTCCAAGGAGGAGCGGGATCTCGTCAGCGGCTACAGCCTCGGCGCCAATAGCTACGTCCGCAAACCGGTCGACTTCGGCGAATTCACCGAAGCGATCCGCCAGCTCGGTCTCTACTGGCTGATCCTGAACGAGCCCCCGCCGGCCCAGACGACCTGATGTCAACTCCGCTGGGGCCCTAGCCCGCAGACCGGGGCAGGTGTCGCGTGATCTTGGTCACGTCCGTCCCACGGCCCGAGAGTTGCCCCCTGGGGGGGGTCGGGTGAGTATTGGGGCCCCGGCATGACCACTCACGCGCCCACGCCCACTCCGCCGCTTCGCGAATCCGAGGCCGAGCTGCAGGCGCTGTTCTCGGCTATCAGCGACGTCATCCTGGTGCTCGACGCGGACGGGCGCTACGTCAAGATCGCGCCCACCAGTCCGTCGCTCCTCTACCGGCCCGCCCCCGAGCTGATCGGGAGGACGCTGCACGAGGTCTTCGACCAGGAAAATGCCGACAAGTTCCTCGGGTACATCCGCCGCGCCTTAGCGGCGCGCGAGACCGTGCAGGCCGAGTACAGCCTGCACATCGAGGGCCGTGAAGTGTGGTTTGCGGCCGCCATCTCCCCGATGGACGACCGGCGGGTCGTGTTGGTGGCCCGGGACATCAGCGACCGCAAGCGCGCCGAGCAGGACGTGCGCGAGACGCTGTCCCTCTTGAACGCGACCTTCGAGTCCACGGCGGACGGCGTCCTCGTCGTCGACCTGAAGGGGCGCATCGTCAGCTTCAACCGCAAGTTCACCGAGCTGTGGCGCATCCCGGACTCCGTGCTGGACACGAAAGACGCCGCGCAGACGCGGGCGTTCGTGCTCGAGCAGGTCAAGGAGCCCGATGCCTTCCTCGCCAAGATCGACGAGCTGTATCATCGCCCCGAGGCGTCGAGCTTCGACGTCCTCCTGTTCAAGGACGGCCGGACCTTCGAGCGCTACTCGCAGCCACAGCGGATCGCCGGCAAGACCGTTGGCCGCGTCTGGTTCTATCGGGACGTCACGGAGCGACGACGGGCCGACCAGATTCAGCTCGCCACGTACCGCATCTCCGAGGCGGCCCACTCCGCCCGCAACCTGCAGGACCTGTTCGCGGCAATCCACGAGATCGTAGGCGGGCTGATGCCCGCCAAGAACTTCTACATCGCGTTGTATGACCCCGCCGCGGCGCTGCTCAGCTTCCCGTACTTCGTCGACGAATACGACACGGACTTCCCGTCGAAGCGACTGGGCAAGGGCCTCACCGAGTACGTGCTGCGCACCGGCCAGGCGCTGCTCGCCACCCCGGAGATCCATGAGGAGCTGGAGCAGCGCGACGAGGTCGAGCTGATCGGCGCCCCGTCGATCGACTGGCTCGGCGTCCCGCTCAAGGCAGGGGACCGCACCATCGGCGTGCTCGTGGCTCAGACCTACACGCCGGGCGTGCGCTACGGCGAGCGCGAGAAAAACATCCTCCAGTTCGTCTCCACCCAGATCGCGATGGCGATCGAGCGGAAGCGTACCGAGGAGCAGCTGCTCGAGAACGAGCACCGCTACCGCCTGCTGTTCCAGTCCAACCCCGAAGCGATGTGGGTGTACGACTGCGACACGCTCCGTTTCCTGGCGGTGAACGACGCCGCGGTGGCCCGCTACGGCTACTCCGAGCAGGAATTCCTGGCGATGACGGTCCGCGACATCCGCCCAGTCTCGGAGCTCGCCCGGTTCGAGGAGACGCTGCACAACCACACGGGGGGGACGTTCACCGGTTTCCGGCACCGGCGCAAAGACGGCACCTTGATTGACGTGGACGTCGAAGCGCAGCCGATCACCCTCGCCGGCGCCCCCGCCCGCTTGGTGCTCGCCCGCGACATGACCGAGCGCCGCCACCTCGAGGACCAGCTGCGCCAGGCCCAGAAAATGGAGGCCGTGGGCCAGCTCGCCGGGGGCATCGCCCACGATTTCAACAACCTGCTCACCGCGATTCTCGGCAGCACCCAGTTGCTGCTCCACGCCACGCCACCGGGGGACGGTCGCCGGGAGGACATCGAGGAGATCAAGAACGCCGGGCTGCGGGCGGCGGAGCTGACGCGCCAGCTGCTCGCCTTCAGCCGGCGACAGGTGCTCGCCCCCAAAGTCCTCGACATGAACGCCGTCGTGTCCCAAATGGACAAGATGCTGCGCCGCCTGATCGGCGAGGACGTCGAGCTCGTGACGCAGCTCGCCCGCGACTTGGGGCCCGTCAGCGCCGATCCCGGTCAGCTCGAGCAGGTGTTACTGAACCTGGCCGTCAACGCCCGGGACGCCATGCCCCGCGGCGGCCGGCTCACGATCGAGACCGCGAACGTCGTCCTCACCGAGGAATACTCCGAGCGCCACCACCGGCTCCCCCCCGGCCAGTACGTGCTGCTCGCCGTCTCGGATACGGGGGTCGGCATGGACGAGGCGACCCAGAAGCACCTGTTCGAGCCGTTCTTCACGACCAAGGAGGTAGGCAAGGGCACGGGGCTGGGGCTTGCCACGGTCTACGGCATCGTCAAGCAGTCGGGTGGGTACATCTGGGTGTACAGCGAGCCGGGGCACGGCACCACCGTGAAGGTCTACCTCCCCCGAGTCCCCGGCGCGGCGGAGCCGCTCCCCGTCGCCGCCGCCACTCCCGAATTGCGCCGCGGCTCCGAAATCGTCCTCTTGGTCGAAGACGCGGCCCCGGTCCGGTCGTTGGCCCGCAAGAGCCTCGAGAGCTATGGGTACACCGTGCTCGAGGCGGCCGACGGCCCGGCTGCACTCGACCTGGCGGCCCGCCACCCCAGGGGGATCGACATTCTGGTGACCGACGTGGTGATGCCGGGCATGAGCGGGCGGGAACTGGCCGAGCGGCTCGCGCCGGCACGACCCGCTATGCGGGTGCTCTACACGTCGGGCTACACGGATGACGCGATGGTCCGCCAGGGGGTGCTGCGCGCGGGTGTCGCATTCTTACAGAAGCCGTTCGTGCCGGAGACGCTGGCGCGGAAGGTGAGAGAGGTGCTGGACGGGTGAAGCGTTGCACGTCGCGCGTCACACGTCCCTCGAAGCCGCCACTCCTGAACGGGCAACCTGTGACGTGGAACGTGCAACGGTTCTAGTGCCGGTCCAGCACCTCTCGCACGCGGACCAACAGATCGCTCGCCGTCCACGGTTTGCGGAGCACACGGAGTGGCGGGTCGAGCGGGACACCCCCCCGGGAGTCCGGATCCGAATAGCCACTTGCGAATAGGAAGCGCGCGGTCCGGCCCTCGCGGTGCAGCGCGTCGAGCAGCGCCCGCCCCCCGAGCCGCGGCATGACGAGGTCGGAGAAGACGAGGTGGATCGCGGGTCCCTGCTGGCGCAGCACCTCGAGCGCCTCCTGCCCGTCCGCCGCAGTCACCACCTGATAGCCGGCGTCTTCCAGGATACGCTTCGCCGAGCGGCGTAATTGGTCGTCGTCCTCCACCACCAGGACTGTCTCGCTGCCGCCCCGCACCTCCGGCTCCCCGGAGCGGCGCCGGGCGGCGCTGGTGGCGTCCTGGCCGGCCACCGGGAAATAGAGCCGGAACCGGGTACCGTTCCCGAGGGCGGTGTCCACTTCGATGCCACCGCCGTGCTGCTTCACCAGCCCGTACACCGTCGCCAGACCCAGACCCGTCCCCCGCCCCGCCGGCTTGGTGGTGAAGAACGGCTCGAACATCCGCCGCCGGGTTGCGTCGTCCATGCCCACCCCCGTGTCGCCGACGCACAGACAGACGTACTCGCCGGCGCT
>MNIR01000077.1 GCA_001919865.1 Gemmatimonadetes bacterium 13_1_20CM_4_69_16
CCCCTATTCCTACATTTACCAGGGGGACGCGAACGCCGACGGCTACCCGAACCGCAGCGGCAGCGTGCGCGGCGAGAACGATCTCGTGTACGTGCCGCGCAACCAGTCCGACATCCTGCTACAAACGCCGTCGCAGTGGGCGGCGCTCGACGCCTACATCAGCGGCGAGCCGTGTCTGGAAGCGGCCCGCGGGTCGATCCTGAAGCGCAATGCCTGTCAGGAGCCGTGGCGGCACATCGTGAACGCACGGCTGGTGGGCGACCTGCCGACGGTGGCGGGCCAGCACGCGCAGGCGGTGCTGGAAGTCTTCAACCTGCTGAACCTGATGAACCGGCACTGGGGCCTGCAGCAGAACGCCACCAACGCCACCGTGCGGTTGCTACAGCTGCGGGGCTGGGACGCGGCGACGAACCAGGGCATCTTCTCGTTCGTCAATCCCTCGCTCAACCCGGTTGACGATACGAATTCCCGCTGGAAGATGCAGTTTGGCGTGAGGTACACCTTCTAGGGGCGCGGCAGAAACGCGGTAAGGGCGGCAAGGCACGGCGTGCTTTCCCGCCCTTACGTCAGGTCCGCGCGTTCCGCCACAGCCACACTCCCGCCGCCCCAAAGATGAAGTTCGGCACCCAAGCCGCGAAACTCGGCGGCAGCACCCCTCCGGCACCCACCGCTTTCGACAGCTGAAACATCAGCAGATCGACGAACGTGGTCGCGAGGCACACCGCCACCCCCCAGGCGGGGCCGCTGCGCGGCGTCGAGATGGCGAGTGGCGCGCCGAACAGCGCGATGATGATGCAGGCGAAAGGGACCGACAGCTTCAGGGCGCGCTCCACCCGCAGCTTCTTGGTGTCCGAGCCCGAGCGCGCCAGCGCGTCGATGTAGCGGCCCAGCTCGGCGTAGCGCATCTCGTCGGGCGCCTTGGGCTCCGCCAGCAGGTCCGCCGGCGATTCCCGCAGATCGCGGGTGCGCAGCGTGTCGAACCGGAACGTGGTCTCGCGGCCCGGGCCCAGCAGGTAGCGTACCGCGCCGCTGTTGAGCGTCCAGCCGCCGCTGTGCCGCGTCGTGTCGTAGATCGCCCGCTGGGCCGCGATCACGATGGTGGGATACTCCGGACCGGTCCCTTCACGCTCCATGATGAGATCGCGCATGTCCCGGGTCACGATCTCGAGTGAGCGGATCGCGTACACCCAGCCGCCGTCGGCGCGGTACACGAAATTGTAGCGCGACGCAGTCGAGCGGATCTGCTTCTCGCCCAGCAGTTCGGCACGCCGGCTGGAGGTGACCGGCGCGAGCTCCGTGAGCCCGAGGTCCGCTACCACCGCCGCGAACGATGCGACCAGCAGCGGTCGCACGAGCCGGTGAAACGAGGTCCCCGAGGCCTTCGCGGCCGTCAGCTCCGAGTGGCGGCCCAGCGCGCCCACCGTGAATACGACGGCGAACAACACCGCGACCGGCAGCACGAGCGTGACGGTTTCCGGCAGGTAGAAGATGTAGGACAGGAACAGGTGGCCGGTCGTGACGCTCCGGCTCAGGTACTTGTCGGAGTTGTCGGCGTAGTCAATAACGAACACGAGCAGGGGGAAGCCCAGCGTCGCTAGCAGGAACACCTTGAGCCACTCCCGTGACAGGTAGCGGTCGAGCGTGTTCACCGGGTGTCTCCCGGCCGGCGCAGCCGCCACAGCCAGGCGGTCCCCGCGATCGCGAACAGCACGTTGGGCACCCACATCGCGACGAAGGGGGATACCACGAGGCGGTCGCCGAGATCCTCGCCCTTGATGAGGCCGAAGTAATAGACGGTGAAGACCGCGACGCTGGCGCCGATCACCAGTCCCACGCCGCCCTTGTAGAAACGCAGCCCCGCCGGCGCGCCCACCAGGGCGAAGATCACGCACGCCGCAGCGATCGCGTACTTCTTCTGAATCTCGACTTCGTACGACGCGGCCCGCTGGCGCGCGGAGCGGACGCGCTGCTCCTCGCCCGCCGTGGCGCCCGACGTGATGAGCACCGGCGGCGCCGTTTGGGGGCGCTGCTGGGTCGTCGTCGCGGGCACGGGCACCGCAGCGGGCGGCCGCGTGGCCTGCGGGTGGGGGGGCGTCCGTGGCGTCTGCGCGACCGCCTGCGCTGGGACGAGCCATCCCGTCACGCGCCGCAGCGCCCGGCAATACCAGCCCACCGGCAGCGTGTCGAGCGTGGCGGGTGGCGCCCCGAAGATCGGCGCGAGGCCGGCGAGGCGCCGCAGGTCGTTCTGCACGGCGAAGCGCGTGTCCTCGCGCGCCTGCTCCGCCTCGCGTCGGGCCTGCTCAACCACACTCCGCATTTCGCAGATCGACATCTCGCGGTCGCTCTTGTAGGTGTCGTGCTCGGTGCGCTCCAGCGTGTTGCCGATCCCCGCGACTTTCATGCGGTTGACACGGAAGAACGTGCGGTCGAACTGCGTGGGATCGGTGCGGTTGACCGCCTGGATGTCCCCGTCCTCGAGCGTGAGGTACAAATCGCGGCCGCCCGGGGTATATGCCATGCGACCCGAGTCGGCACCGATGATGCGCCGGCGCTCGGCGTCTCCCAGGTCGTAAATCGTCACATCCTTGAGCTTGTTCGAGTTGGGGTCGATACGCGCAGCGCGCAGGAAGAACTGCCCGGGCACGACCTCGTTGATGACTTGCTCCTTCAGCGTGAACGACGGTTTCTTGCGCTGGATGTCCACCTGCAGCGTGCGGAGTCGGTGATTCGAGCGCGGCAGCACCTGATCGTTCCATAAGAACGACAGCAGCGCGACGACCGTGGCGCCGCCCAGCACCGGCGCGATCACGCGCCCGACGCTCACGCCGCTCGCTTGCATCGCCGTGATCTCGTTGTCGCCCGCGAGGTGCGTGAACACGTGCAGCACCGCGACGAGCACCGCCATCGGCAATGTCACCGCCACGATGAACGGGATCGACAGGACGAACACCTCGACGATGACGCCCCACGGCAGCCCCTTGCCCACGAGGCTCCCGAATTGCTTCGCGATCTGATTGAGGAGCATCAGCGCGGTGAGGGCCGCCAGCGCGAAGCCGAGCGGCGCGAGATGCTGTCGCAACAGGTAACGACTGAGCGTGCGCACGGTCGGTGGCGCCATTATATTCGGAACTCCAAGTCTCTACAAGGGATGCGGCGCCCCGCCCTGGTCGGTCTCGTCGCCTTCTCGTTCGTCATACCCCAGGCTTATGCGCAGGATACGGGCAGCGTCGCCCGCTCCTCCGCGTCACGCCCGCCGGGGTTCGTCGCCACGTTCGTGTGGACGCCGCTCGTGTCGCCGCGGCTGGCGGCGCTGCTCCCGGGCGGTCGGCTGGGCCCCCGCACCAGCCCCGTGGTCGTCGCCCGCGAATGGGAGCGCCGCGTGCGCGCGGCGCGGCACGTGGGGCTGCCCGCCCCGGCGGCGGCCGCCGAGTCGTCTGCCGTGGCGCGCGAGCCCCCCGCCGCACCGGTACAGGCCACGGGCCTGCGCGGCATCCTCGGCACTTACGCCGACATCGGGATGGAGCTGCGCGTGCGGTTCGAGCTCAAGGCCGATCGGTTCCGCAACTTGAAGTGCACGGCGTTCGAGCAGCAACAGGCCCTCTCGGGCTGCCAGGCGCGGTTCCCGACCATCAGTCCGGTGCCCCAATACGCCGTGCGCACGGCGGGCATCGTGGGAAAGCGGCTGCACGTAAACGTCGACTTCGACAGCCAGCGCGAGTTCGACGCGAACAACAACCTGCAGGTCTGGTACGAGGGCCTGGAAGACGAAATCCTGAGACGGGTCGAAGCCGGCAACGTGACCTTCCAGGCGCCCCCATCTCGTTTCATCAGCGCCGCCATTCCCGCAAACAACTTCGGCGTCCAGGCGATCGCGCAGCTGGGCGCCCTGGAGTTTCGTGGCATCTACGCCCAGCAAAAGGGGAACGTGGTCCGGGATCGGGTCTACTCGGTCGGGGAGACGACGACGCAGCCGATCGACCGGGTCGCCCGGGACTTGGACTACGAGTCGGGCCGGTTCTTCTTCGCCGCGGACCCGGCCCTCGTCCCGGGGTATCCCGCGGTCGACGTGCTGAACATCGACCGCGCCTCACTCCCTGATTCCCTCCGCGTGGGCAGCGTGCGCGTGTACCGCGTGCGCGCCGTCTCCCCGACCGCCACCACGAACCAGAATATCGGCGGGGTGCGCGCGGTCGCGTGCGGCCCGGGACCGGTCCGCGCGATCGACTGCGACGCGCAGCGTGCCGGCCCGTTTCAGTGGGAGCTGTTGCTCGAGGGGAAGGACTACTACGTCGATCCGAGCGGCGTGTGGTTCGCGCTCGCCGCGCGCCTCGATCAGAGCGACTACCTCGCGATCTCCTACATCCCGGTGGGCGCGGTCGGATGCGCCACCGGCGGACGGTGCGTCGGCACTTTCCCGGCCGCCGCCAGCCGCGACACCGCGGTGGTCGACACGCTGCGCCTCGTGTACGACCCGCGGCCCGGGGTCACGGCTCGCACGCCCTCGTTCCGCTTCGAGATCCGGAGCGCGTACCGCGTCGGCGGCAGCGAAGTCGACCGGACGACGGTCGCGCTCGCGCTCACCGTCAACCAGCGCGAGCGCACCGTGCTCGGCGGCGACACCTACCTCGCCCACCTCGGGATGGCGCTCCAATCCGATCCGACGCGGTTCGATCAGTACAACCGGTTGTTTCCCCGCGCGCGCGACCCCAACCAGGGGACGCCGCTGCGCGACTACTTCGCGGTGTTCCCGCACCTCGCCCCGTTCGCCGACTCGGCCCGGCTCGCCGCCACAGAGCGCAACGACTCCCTGTACCGCACGCCGCGGCTCCTGCTCGTGACCCAGGCGCCGCCGTCGGTGTTTGCCCTCGGAGTGCACGCCAGCGTGTCCGCCTCGAGCGACCGCAGCCAGCTGTCGCTCAACAGTTTCCAGATCCGGGACGGCTCGGAAAAGATCTACGTGGGGAGCCGGCTCCTGACCCGCGACGCCGACTACAGTATCGACTACGCCACGGGTCAGATCACCTTCAAGAACCCGGACGCGCTGTTCCAGGGCGGCGCGGCCCAGGTGCGCGCCCAGTTCGAAGAGCGCGCGGCGTTCGCCGTGGCGCCCACCTCGATCTACGGCCTGGCGGCCCGCTACGACCTGGGATCGCGCGGCACGGTGAACTTCACCGGTCTGTTCCAAAAGGAGCAGAGCGCGTTCACGCGGCCGCCACTCGGCTTCGAGCCGTCGTCGAGCTTCATCGGCGGCGTGAGCACCGAGCTGCATTTCGAGCCTGGGTTCGTCACCCGGGCGCTCAACGCGCTCCCCGGGATCCACACGGATGCCCCGTCGCTGCTCAACATCTCGGCGGAGCTCGCGACGTCGCGTCCCAGACCGAACCAGGTGGGCCAAGCGTACCTGGAGGAGTTCGAAGGGGAAGCTGGGCGAAGCCTCTCCTTGGCCGAGAACGGCTGGCACTGGGGCAGCATTCCGACCAGCGTGCGCGGCGCCGAGCCGTTCGGCGTCGCGTCCACGGGGTTTGAGCCGGCGAACGCGGCGGCCCTCACGTGGCAGAACCTCCCGCTCAGTGCCGACGGGCGGGCCATCCAGTTCTTCCCACAGCAGATCGATCCGACGATCCGGCTCGTCGGCCAGGCCCAGTCCGCCGAGCAGATCCTGTGGCTCATGCTGAAGCCCGACACGGTGCTCGGGCTCGCGGACGTGAACACCGGCAACCCCAACTGGGTGCGCCCGCATCAAGACGGGCCGCGCTGGCGCTCCATCACCCAGCCGCTGTCGGCGACGGGCATCGACCTCTCGCGCACCGAGTACCTCGAGCTGTGGGTGTGGGAGGACAATCACCGGGTTGCCAAGGCCAACCGGGCGGCCCTGATCGTCGACTTCGGATCGGTGTTCGAGGACGCGCTCGCTTGGGTACCGCAAGCCTTCAAGCCGTCGCCTGCGGGCGATACGACCTACTACGGCCAGCGCTACGTGGGACTGGGGCGACTCGACACCGAGCGCGATCCCATCACCCACTCGTGGAACGCGGTGATCAACGACGAAGGCATCCTGTCGGACCGGGTTACCGATGGCATCGTCGATTCGAGCACGGGGGCGGTGAAGGACACGCTGCCGCTCTGCAGCGCCACCCAGCACGGCGCGCTCCAGGCCTACTTCTTTGGCGACCTGCGCTCGCGCTGCGGGCGGCATAACGGCTTCGTCGACACCGAGGACCTGGACGGCGACTTCCGGCTGGACTCGGTCGCCGGCGTACGGACGGCGGAAAACTTCGTGCGCTTCGTGTTTCCGATCGGCGACGAGCGCTTCTACGTGCGTGATGGCGCCATGCTCCCCGCGTTCACGAACGGGCTTCCCGACGGCACCTCCGGCTGGCGCTTGTACCGCATCCCGTTCCGCAGCGACACGATCCAGGTCGGTCCTGCGAACTTGCGTCAGGTCCAGAGCGTGCGGATCACGCTGGTCGCGCCGCACACCGCCGGGCCGGGCCAGCCCGATCCGCAAGTCTACTTCGGCCTCGCGCGCGTGCGATTGGTCGGCGCATCGTGGCTGAAGCGCGCGGAGACGCCCATCCGGGGGATCGCCGGCGAGCGCGGCGTAGGGTCGGGCCAGGTGATCGCGTCGGTCGTGAGCACGGAGAACCGCGACCTCGGGTACACACCCCCGCCCGGCGTGTTCGATGAAGCGGGGCGCCGCGACGCGAACCTGCAGCTCGCGACCGCCCAGATCAACGAACGCTCGATGCGCGTGCTGGCGAGCGGCCTCCAAACCGGACAGCGCGCCGAGGCGTTCCTTCGATTCACCGGGGAGGGGGACAAGAACTTCCTCAAGTACCGGAAGCTGCGCGTCTGGATGCGCGGCCGCGGCCCGGGGTGGGAGGACGGCGACCTCCAAGCGTACGTCAAAGCGGGGAAGGACCAGAACAATTTCTATCTGTACCACGCTCCCGCGCGCACCACCTCGTGGGAGCCGGAGATGGTGGTGGAGCTGGATCGTTGGCTCCTGTTGCGCGCCAAGATCGAGCAGGCGTGGCTGCGCGGCGACGTCGCGCAGGTCTACGCCGGCTGTCCCGACAGCTCGATCGTGCCGTTCGATTCCGCCTACGTGATGTGCGACGGTCCCTACATCGCCCACGTGCGCGACCCCGCCACCGCTCCGCCGAACCTCGCTGCCGTGCAGGAGATCGCCGCGGGCATCCTGCGCGTGGACAGCCGGGTCTTCGTCGATCAGGCGGAGCTGTGGGTGGACGACATCCGCTTGAGCGATGTGGTGCAGGACGTGGGCACCGCGGCGGCGGTGGACGTCACGCTCACGGCCGCGAACGTGGCCGACGTGGCCGTCAGCCTGTCGCGGCGCGGCGCCCAGTTCCGCCAGCTCGGGGAGGATCCGCGCTATGTGGCCGACAACGCCGCCAGCGTGGCGGGCACCGTGCGCCTGGAGCGCTTCCTGCCCGATCGCTGGGGCATCACCGCGCCGTTGACCGTGCGCTACGCCGCCACGTCGAGCACGCCATTCTATCTCGGCGGGACCGACATCCGGGCGGACGCGCTCACCGGCCTGCGTACGCCGCGCGCGACCGCCGCGAGCTACGCCCTCACGCTGCGGCGCATCGGCCGCTCGCAAAGCCCCGTGATGCGCTACCTCGTGGACCCGCTCGCTGTCTCCGGCGCCTACACCGAGGGGACCGCGCGGGGCGATCTCGCCCTCGCCACCGCCTCGAGCTACACGTTCAATGTCGACTATGCGTTCACGTCGGGGATCGGCAAGCCGGGCCGGCTGCGTCTCGCGCCGACCGCCGTGCGGCTCCACTCGGGGCTGGCGGGAGAGCAGGGATCCCGCCTCACGTACGCCGTTCCCGTCGCGCGCTCCGCGGACTCCGGGCTCGCCCCGGTACTCTCCCGCACCCAGGTGTGGCGCAACAGCGGCGGTCTCGACTTCCTGCCGCTCTCGGGAATCCAACTGCGCGTCGACGCGGCCTCGCTGCGGGACCTGCGCGACTACGGAGACTCCACCACGGTGGGCCGCCTCATGCGTCAGGAGCGCCGCACCTTGCTGGGCCGGGACGTGGGCGTCGAAACGCAGCGCACGGTGACCACCGCCGTCAGTGCGACGCCCCGGCTCGCCGCGTGGCTGCGCCCGCGCGCCGGTCTCTCCTCATCCTTCAGCTTCACCCGCGACCCCAACGGGCGGACGCCGGTGCGCGACGTGGGGGACACCGCCGGCGGCTTCCATCTGCCGGCGGCGTTCAGCAACCAGCGTCGGCTCGACCTCGCCCTTGGCCTGGATCCGACGCGACTGGGCCGCGAGCTGTTCGGTGACAGCGCGGCCCTCGGGAAGCTGCTCGGCCGCCTCACCAACCTGGACGTCTCGTATGGGCGCGCCCTTACGTCGAGCTACGACCGGGTCCCCGGCGGGCCCTCGCTCGCCTACCAGTTCGGGGCGACCGGCTTCGACGGCTTCAGGAGCCAGGCTGGGCGACTCGCGCTCGCGGCGGGCGACAACACGAATCTCAATGCCGCCGGCAACCTCGCGCTCCCGGAGGGGATGCGCGTGAACGTGAACTACCGCCGCACTCGCGGCGTGACGTGGGCGCTCCGCCTCGACCAGCAAGTGCCGATCCGGTCCGCCAGCCGGGAGTGGCCCTCGGCGAACCTGAGCTGGAGCTTCTCCCCGAGTGCGACGCCGCTCGGTCGCGTGCTGACGAGCGTGTCGGCGCAGTTCGGCTACCGCGAGCTGCAGACGTCGAGCGAGCAGCCGTCGTTCGGCGGCAGCGATGCGGCTCCTGCCACGGCGCAGGGCACGGAGCGCTCGGTCCGGCCCGCGCTCGCGCTCACCTGGCGGCACGGCATCTCGACCAGCTTCGACGCCTCCACCGCCACGAGCGACCAGGTGAACGCGGGAAACCTGTTCCACACGGAGCGGACCCAGCAGAGCGCCACCCTCGCGTTCGCCTTCCGGCCGCCGGCCAGCATCGTCCGCACGAAGCACGACATCCGCGTCGCCGGCCGCTACAGCGCCAGTGCCAACAAGACCTGCCTGCAGGCCGCGGGGCAGGCGGATTGCGTGGCGTACGTGGACAGTCGCCAGACGCAGATGCAGCTTTCCCTCGATACCGACTTGCCGCCCACCCTCAGCGCGGGCTTCCAGATGGCATACCTGGTGAACGATGAACGGCAGGCCAACCGCAAGACCTCGCAGCTCGTGATTACCGCGTTCGTCGAACTCCACACCAGTGTGGGGCAGCTCCAATGAGGCGTCCCGGAGGATGGTGGAGGTTGTGGAGGTTGTGGAGGTTCGCGACCGTGCCTCCACCGGCCTCCACCATCCTCCACAACCTCCAGACCCTGCTTCTCGTGCTCCTCGTCGCCTGCCAGGCCCGGGGCAACCCCCGCCGGCCGCGCGAGTTCGACGGTGGCCACGCCTTTGGCTACCTCGAGCAGCAGATGCAGTTCGGGCCACGCATCCCGAACACGGCCGGGCACGAGCGGACGGGCGACTGGATCCTCGCGCAGCTGCGCGCCCGCGCCGACACGGTGATCGTGCAGGCGTTCAACCACGTCACGCACCACGGCGACACGCTGCGCCTGCGCAACTTCTTCGCCCGCTTCCGGCCCCAGGCCGCGGAGCGCGTCCTGTTCCTGGCGCACTGGGACACCCGCCCCCACGCCGATCAGAGCCCCAACCTCGGCCAGCAGCGGCTGCCCGTCCCGGGCGCGAACGACGGAGCCTCGGGCGTCGCCGTGCTGCTCGGCGTCGTCGACGCGCTCAAGGCTAAACCGCCCAGCGTCGGTGTGGACCTGCTGTTCGTGGACGGCGAGGACTACGGCGACTTCGTGCGCGATACCAACGATGTGCTCATCGGATCGCGCTACTTCGCGGCGCACCAGCCGCCCGGGTACCCACCGCTCTTCGCAGTGCTGTTCGACATGGTGGGGGACAAAGACCAGCAGTTCTACTATGAAGGCAACTCCCAGGCGTTCGCGCCCGAAGTAGTCGACCGCGTCTGGCGCACGGCCGCCGAGTTGGGCTACGGTCGTATCTTCATCCCCGGCGTCAAGCACACCCTGACGGACGATCACGTCGCGCTGCAGAAGGCCGGGATCCACGCGATCGACCTGGTGGACTTCGACTATCCCTACTGGCACACACCCGAGGACACGATCGACAAGGTCGGCGCGGCGTCCCTGCAGGTGGTCGGGGATGTTGCGGTGGCGCTGGTACGCTGAGAAGGCGTTTTTCCGGCGCTCCGCGCATGAAACGGATGCCGTTCGCCAGCCGGCGCACGGTTAGCGTGCCACCATGGACGACCGCCGCGCCGCGCTGCTGCTCGCCGGTCTCGCACTCACCGGCGCCGGGGTGCGCTACGCGCTCGCTCCGACGCCTGCGGCCGCGCCGGGCGATGTGCGGCTCGCTGCCCGAGACACGCCGCCGCCCAGCCGGCTGCGCGAGACGGCGCGTACGGCGGCGCGCCTCGCCCGCCCGTTGCTCCCGGGCGAGCGCATCGACCTCGATCGCGCCGACGTGACGGAGATCACGCGGCTGCCGCGGGTGGGTCCGGCGCTCGCGCAGCGGATCGTAGCGTGGCGCGACCAACACGGCCCGTTTGGCAGTCTCGCGCGGTTCGACAGCGTCCCCGGGGTCGGCCCGCACCTCGTCGAGAGTCTGCGTCCTTACGTGTTGTTTTCCGGTCAGATACCGTCGCTGCCTTGACTTCCCTCCGCCGCCTTCTATGTTAGCCTGTTCATTTCCAACGAGTTGCATACGGCCACCGCAGCTGCCGCTACCGACAAGCTGGGGGAACTTCTCCTCCGCGAAGGGCTGATCACCCTTGATCAGCTGAAGAAGGGCTTGCTGGAGCAAAAGAACACCGGGATGCGCCTGGGCTACACCCTGGTCAAGCTGGGCTTCATCGAGGAGACCGAGATCTCCAAGATGCTAGCCCGGCAGTACCGCATGCCGGCCGTCGACCTGTCCCGGTTCGAGGTCGATCCCAAGATCATCAAGCTCATGCCGCCGGACATCGCCGTGAAGCACACGGTGCTGCCTCTGAAGCGTGAGGGGAGGACGCTCACGGTCGCCATCGCGGACCCCAACAACGTCACGGCGATCGAGGACATCAAGTTCGTCACCCGCTGCGATGTGTTCCCGGTGATCGCGGGGGAGTACACCCTCCGGAACGCGATCGAGCGGTATTACCAGCAGTCGGACGCCCAGCTGCAGACGCTCCTCAAGGACATCGAGGCCGCCGAGGACCTCGAGGTGGTCGAGGAGTCGGTGGACGAGGACGTCAAGGCCCAGGACTTGGCGGACGACGCCCCGGTCGTGAAGCTGATCAACGGGTTACTAACCGACGCGGTGAAGCGGGGGGCGTCGGACATCCACATCGAGCCGTTCGAGCACGAGTTGCGGGTGCGCTATCGGGTGGACGGCGCGCTGCAGGAGGTGATGAAGCCACCGATCAAGATGCGCGCGGCGCTCTGCTCGCGCGTAAAGATCATGGCCCAGTTGAACATCGCCGAGCGGCGGGTGCCGCAGGATGGGCGCATCAAGCTGAAGATGGGGAGCAAGGTCATCGACTTCCGTGTGTCGACCCTCCCCGTGTTGTTCGGCGAAAAGATCGTGCTCCGGATTCTCGACAAGGGCAACCTGACGCTCGACCTCACCAAGTTCGGCTTCGAGCCGAAGGCCGAGCAGGACTTGATGCGCGCGATCCTCAACCCGTACGGGATGGTGCTGGTGACCGGCCCGACGGGGTCGGGAAAGACCACGACGCTGTACTCGGCGCTGTCGCGCATCAACCAGCCGGAAGTGAACATCCTGACGGCCGAGGACCCGGTCGAGTACAACCTGCTGGGCATCAACCAGGTGCTGGTCCGCAACGAAGTGGGGATGACGTTCGCGGCGGCGCTGAAGGCGTTCCTGCGTCAGGACCCGAACATCATCATGGTGGGCGAGATCCGCGACCTGGAGACCGGCTCGATCGCCATCAAGGCGTCGCTCACGGGCCACTTGGTGCTCTCGACGCTGCACACGAACGATGCACCGTCCACCGTCACGCGCATGGTGGACATGGGCATCGAGCCGTTCAACGTCGCGAGCGCGGTGAATCTGATCGTGGCGCAGCGCCTGGTGCGGCGCATCTGCAAGGACTGCAAGCAGGAGCACAAGTACACCGACGAGGAGCTCAAGGCCCTCGGCATCCCGGCCGCGGAGGCGGCGAAGCTCACCTTCTACAAGGGCGCGGGCTGCGACAATTGCGGCGGCACCGGGTACAAGGGGCGGCAGGGGCTGTACGAGGTGATGGCGATGTCGAGCGCGTTGCGGCGTATGGTGCTGAAGGGCGGCTCGACTGAGGAGCTGCGGGAGGAAGCGGTCAAGGAGGGAATGCTCACGCTGCGCTCGGACGGCATGGTCAAAGTGAAGCGCGGGATCACCAGCCTGGAGGAAGTCGTGAAAGAGACGGCGGCATGACGGCGGGCGGCCCGCAGGTCGTGAATCTCCGCTCGTTGCTCGAGGAGATGATCGAGAAGGACGCCTCCGACCTCCACATCGTGGCGGGGGAGCGTCCCAAGGTACGCGTCGACGGCGACATCGTGAACTCGTCGGTGGAGCACGTGTTGACGCCCAAGGACACGGTGTCGATCGCCTACTCGGTGCTCACCGAGAACCAGAAGAAGCGCTTCGAGACGGAGAACGAGCTGGACTTCTCCTTCGGCATCCAGAACCTCGCGCGCTTCCGCGGCAACTGCTTCAAGCAGCGGGGCTGCGTGTCGCTGGTGATCCGGCAGATCCCCTTCAACGTGCGCACGTTCGAGGATCTCGGCCTGCCGTCCGTGGTGGCGAAGCTCGCTGAGAAGCCCCGCGGGTTGGTCCTGGTCACGGGGCCCACCGGCTCGGGGAAGAGCACCACCCTCGCGGCGATGATCGACAAGATCAACAAGGAGCTGAAGGGACACATCATCACGGTGGAGGACCCGATCGAGTTCATCCACCGCCATCAGGCCTGCATCGTGAACCAGCGCGAGATCGGCACGGACACCAACAGCTTCGCGGCCGCGCTCAAGTACGCGCTGCGGCAGGACCCCGACGTCGTGCTGATCGGCGAGATGCGTGATCTCGAGACGATCGCGGCGGCGCTCACCATCGCCGAGACCGGCCACCTCGCCTTCGCGACCCTGCACACCAACTCGGCGATGGAGAGCATCAACCGGATCATCGACGTCTTCCCGTCGCACCAACAGGCGCAGATCCGGGCCCAGCTCGCGTTCGTGCTCGAGGGCGTGATCACCCAGACGCTGTTGCAGAAGGCCAAGGGGCGGGGACGGGTGATGGCGGCCGAGATCATGATTTGCACCCCGGCGATCCGGGCGCTCATCCGCGACAACAAAGTGCACCAGATCGAGTCGGCGATGCAGGCCGGGAAGAAATACGGCATGCAGACGCTGAACGACGCCCTCTACCAGCTCTACCTGGGTCGCGAAGTCGCCAAGGACGAATGCCTGCGCGTCTCCGCAAACCCCAACGAGTTCCTGCGCATGATCGGCGAGCCGCCGCAGGACGACCGCGAGCCCGCCGCCGGCCAGCCCCAGGCGGCCCAGGCCAAGGTTGCGGCCCGCCGCTAGGCGCCACCCGCGGAGGGAGTGAGCCATGACGGTCTTTCAGTACACCGCGCGCACGCTCAAGGGCGATCTCGTCAACGACAAGATCGACCTGCCAAGCCGTGACG
>MNIR01000019.1:0-8784 GCA_001919865.1 Gemmatimonadetes bacterium 13_1_20CM_4_69_16
TGTTCTACTCCCGTCGCATCGGTCGTGCGCCGCAGCTGGGTGGGCTGTACGGCGACGCGAGCTCCGCCAAGGCGACCACCATTCTCGGCGCCGGCAAGTTGACCGGTCGGCTGGCGGGGGGACTGTCGGTCGGTGTCCTCGAGGCCCTGACGGAACGGGCCGCCGGGCGGGCCGACACGACCATCGAGCCCCAGACGAACTATTCGGTGCTGCGGCTGCAGCAGGACCTGCGGGGCAGCGAGAGCGGCGTCGGGCTGCTGTTCACGGCGGTGAACCGGGCGCTCGATCCGGCGAGCGAGCCCTTCATGCGCCGCAACGCCTATGTCGGAGCGCTCGACACGCGCCATCGATTCGCCCACGGGACTTACGAGGTCTCCGCCTCGCTGGACGTGAGCCGCGTGGCGGGGACGGCACAGGCGATCGCGGCAACGCAGCGCGACGCGGTACACTATTACCAGCGCCCCGATGCCGGGCTCCGCTTCGACTCGACGCGTACGTCGCTCACCGGCGACGCCGAAGAGGTGCACTTCGGGAAGGTCGCCGGGAAGCACACGAATTTCGAGACGAGCTATCTGCGCCGGTCGCCGGCCTTCGAGGTCAACGATCTCGGCTTCTTGCTGCGCGCGGACCAGCAGAGCTGGAACAACTGGTTCGGCTGGCGCTTCAACAACCCGACGCGCTTCTTTCAGCGCGCCAACTGGAACTTCAACTGGTGGCAGTACTGGACCGCTGCCGGCCTGCCGCAGGAGCGGGCCGCGAACACCAACACGCACATCCAGTTGAACAACCGCTGGTGGGTGCACGCCGGCGGCACGATCGGTCAGCTCGGCGCCACGTTCTGCGATCGCTGCGCCCGAGGCGGACCCGCGGTGCGCCAGGATCCCTACATCGCGCCGTGGTTCGGGCTCCAGGGGGACGACCGCCGCGTGTTCGTGCCGAACCTCTTCTTCAACTTCTGGAGGGGTGATGTGGGGCACTCGCAATCCGTCAACCTGAACGGCACCGTCGATATCAGGGTATCGTCGCGGTTCCACCCGTCGCTCGGGTTCAACGTCACTCATAACCTCAATGACACGCAGTGGTTCGGCAACTTCACCGACTCGACCGGCACGACGCACTACACCTTCGCGCACCTCGATCAGAAGACCGTGTCGCTCACCGGGCGCATCGACTACACCCTGAACACCACCCTCACCGTGCAGCTGTACGCGCAGCCGTTCGTGAGCAAGGGGACGTACAGCAGCGTGCGGCAGCTCGCCGCTTCCCGCGCCGTGGATTACGACGCTCGCTACGCTCCCTACGCGTTCGCCAATCCCGGCGGCTTCAACTTCAAGCAGTTCAACTCCAATCTCGTAGTGCGCTGGGAGTACCGGCCCGGATCGGTCTTGTTCGTGGTGTGGACCCAGGGCCGGCAGGACTTTCTCTCGGCGATGGGGACGCGCTCGTTCGCCGGCGACTTCCACGACCTGTTCGACACGCACCCCGACAACACCTTCCTCGTCAAGGCATCCTACTGGTTGAGCTGGTAGGGAGGAGCGCCCTCCCGCGCTGTGAGTTCCTCGGTGAGATTTCTTACGACGGAGCACGCGTCTCGACTCAGCCGAGGAGGATTCATGAAGCACGCAGTGACGGCGCTGTTGCTCGCCGCGTTGACACAGCCGCTGCTCGCCCAGGGCGCCCCGCCACAGGTTGCGGCCGACCAGCCTTATACGATGGAGTACTACTACAAAGTGCACTGGGGCCACCAGCAGGAGTTCCTGCAACTCTTCCTAAAGAACCACTACCCGCTCCTTAAGAAGGGCGTAGAAAGTGGCCGCATGGTTTCCGTAAAGATCGAGACCCCCGCGAACCATATGACCGAGGATGCGCGCTGGGACTACCGGGTTACCATCAGATTCAAGAACTCCACCGTGGCGACGACCGCCAACCCTCAGGAGGAATCCTGGATCCCGCAGCTCTGGCCCGACCAGGAGACGTACAAACGCGAGGAACAGCGCCGCTTTGAGATTCTGCTGGCACACTGGGATCTGCCGGTGACAGATATCACGCCGGCGAAGAAGTAGTCCAGGGAACCGAAGCGGGGCCGGCGTCGTTTTGTGAGCGCAGAGCTGAACTGGGAGTGGCGCCATGCGTACCAAGATTCCCCGGAGTCCGGGGCCGCGCCGCCGACCGTGCCGGCACCCGGTGCAATACGAAACCGATTGGTTGGGACGAACCCTACTCGGCTGCCCGGTGTGCGGCCGCTGGAAGCTCCTCAAGACCAGACCCGCTCCCGCCGATCCGCGGCGGCGCGCGGCGTGAGACGACAGAGGCCAGGAAGTAGCTTCCTGGCCTCTGTCTTTTCTGCCGCCCCTGCTAGTCGCCGTACGGTATCCAGATGTTCTTGACCTGTGTCGCCTTCCGCAGAAACTCCCTGCCTTCTCCTTGGGTACAGTCCATCCAGTTCCGCGGCTGCCACTCCACCCACGTCCGCTTCATGTTGCCGGCCGACGCGCGCTCGAGTTGCGCGGCGGCCGGCTGATTCCCGAAGTACCACACCGCATCCACGTCGTCGTGCTCGGCCAGCACCTGCGCCAGCGTGTCCTTCGCCCCTGTGACGATGTTGACCACCCCGTTCGGCAGGTCGGAGGCCTCCAGCACCGTGTACAGCTCCGTCGCGGCGAGCGGGTGAAGCTCTGAGGGGATCGCCACCACCGTGTTGCCGATCGCGATGGCGGGCGCGATGAGCGACACGAAGCCGAGCAGCGGATACTCCTCAGCGGAGGCGAGGCCGATCACGCCGATCGGCTCGTTCATCGCCAGCGTCACGCCGCGGATCGGGACGTGGTGCACCGCGCCGTCGTACTTGTCGGCCCAGGCGGCGTAGGTAAACAGGCGCGCCAGGGACGCGTCCACCTCGCGCCGCGTGTCCTCGCGACTGCGGCCCGTCAACGCCTCGAGCTGGCCGGCGAATTCCTCCGCGCGCACAGCCAGGTTCTCGGCCATGTAGTAGAGAACCTGGCCCCGGTTGTGGCCGGTGGTGTGGGCCCATCCCGCCGCCGCGTGCGCCGCCTCGACGGCGTCGCGGATGTCCTTGCGGTTGCCCTCACCGACCTCGCCGAGTAGGCGACCGCCGACCCCGAGAATCTTACGAGCGTAGGGTGCGTCGGGGCGCGCTTGCTTGCCCCCGATGAACATCTTGTAGGTGCGGTCGATGGGAGGGACTCGGGGCTCGGGACTGGGGGCTCGGGGTCCGTGGGCCCGGGCGTTCCCCTTCGCTCGCTTTCCGGATGATCCCGAGCCCCCAACCCCGAACCCCGAATCCCGCTCCGGCTTCAGGTACTCCCACATCCCCTCTTTCCCGCCCTCTCGTCCGAACCCTGACTCCCGATAGCCCCCGAACCCCGCTGCCGCGTCGAACAGGTTTGTGCAGTTCACCCACACCACGCCGGCCTTGATCTTCGGGGCGACGTCCAGGGCCAGGTTGATATTCTCGGTCCACACGCTCGCCGCGAGCCCGTACGGCGTGTTGTTCGCGAGCTCGACCGCCTCGGCCGGTGTGCGGAACGTCATCGAGACCAGCACCGGGCCGAAGATCTCGACCTGCGCGATCGTCGCCGCGGGAGCGACATTGGTGAACAGCGTCGGCGGGTAGAAGTAGCCTTCGGTGGGGCACGCCCACGTCGGTTGCCACATGGTGGCGCCTTCCGCTACGCCCTGGCCCACCAGCTTGCGGATACGCTCGAGCTGCACCGGCGCCACGATCGCCCCCATGTCGATCGCCTTGTCGAGCGGCGGGCCGACCCGCAGCTTCTCCATCCGCGCCCGTAACTTGGTGACCAGCGGCTCGGCGACTCCCTCGTGCACCAGCAGGCGGGACCCCGCGCAGCACACCTGCCCCTGGTTGAACCAGATCGCATCCACCACACCCTCCACCACGCTGTCCAGATCGGCGTCGTCAAACACGATGAAGGGGCTCTTCCCGCCCAGCTCGAGCGACAGCTTCTTGCCGGAGCCCGCGGTCGCCTTGCGGATGACCCGCCCCACTTCGGTCGAGCCGGTGAAGGCGATCTTGTCGACGTCGGGATGCATCACCAGCAGCTGGCCGGTCCGGCCGTCTCCGGTGACGACGTTCAACACGCCGGGCGGGAGTCCCGCCTGGTGCGCGAGCTCGGCGAAGCACAGTGCCGTGAGCGGCGTAAACTCGGCCGGCTTGAGCACCACCGTGTTCCCCGCGGCGAGCGCGGGCGCGACCTTCCAGGCGACCATCAGCAGAGGGAAATTCCAGGGGATGATCTGCCCCACGACGCCGACGGGGCCGTAGCCCGGAAACTCGGACTCGAGCAACTGCGCCCAGCCCGCGTGATGATAGAAGTGGCGCGCGACAAGCGGGATATCGAGATCGCGCGTCTCGCGGATCGACTTGCCGTTGTCGAGGCTCTCGAGCACGGCAAGCAGGCGCGCCTGCTTCTGCACCGCCCGCGCGAGCGCGTACAGGTGGCGGGCCCGCGCGTGGCCTGAGAGCGCCGACCAGGAGGGGAAGGCCTGGCGGGCCGCGGCGACGGCTGCGTCCAGGTCCGCCGGGCCGGCCTGGGTCACACGCGCGAGCTTCACGGTCGTCGCGGGGTTGACGACGTCGAACAGCTCGCCGCCCTTGCCGTTCGTCCAGCCGCCACCGATGAACAGACCGAATTCGCCGCCGTGCCGCGTGATCCATTCGAGCGCCTGTTTGTCGCTCTCGGGCGCGGGCCCGTAGGCCATCGTTTCGAAAATCTCGGATACCGTCGTCATGCGGTTCCCTAGACCATCGGTTGGCGATATGCGGCCGAGTAGCGGCCCGTCACGAAATGCTCGAGCTGGCGCTCGATGTCGGTGAGCAGGCTCGAAGCGCCGAGCCGGAACAGGTCGGATCGCAGCCACCGGTCGCCCAGCTCTTCCTTCATGAGGATGAGCCACTGCAGCGCTGTCTTGGCGACGCGGATCCCGCCCGCCGGCTTGAAGCCCACCGCGTGGCCGGTGCGCTCGTGGTAGTCGCGGATCATTCGCGTCATGACGACGCCGACCGGCAGGGTGGCGTTCACCGCTTCCTTGCCGGTGGAGGTCTTGACGAAGTCGGCCCCCGCCATCATCGCGACCATGCTCGCGCGCGCGACGTTCGCGAGCGTCGCCAGGTCGCCCGTCCCCAGGATCACCTTCATGTGCGCGCTGCCGCAGGCCTCGCGGAAGCTTTTGACCTCGTCGTACAGCGCTTCCCAGTCGCCAGCGAGGGCGTGGGCGCGGGTGATGACCACGTCGATCTCGCTCGCGCCGGCCGCGGCCGAGGCCTTGATCTCCTCGATGCGCTGGGGCAGGGGATTGAGCCCCGCCGGGAAGCCGGTCGAGACCGCGGCGACCGGGATTCCCGAGTCCTGCAGCGCCTCGACCGCCAGGGGCACGAACGCGTGATAGACGCACACCGCGCCGACCTTGATGCCGAGGGGGCTCGCGCCCAACGCATCGAGGACCTCTTGGCGCACCGGGTGTTGTGCCTTGGCGCAGAGCCGCAGCACGTTGCTGGGCGTGTCGTCACCCTGCAGGGTAGTGAGGTCCATGCAGCTGATGGCCCGCAGCAGCCAGGCGGCCTGCCACTCCTTCTTTACGGTGCGGCGCGTGGGAATCGTCGCGGCGCGGCGCTCCACCGCGCTCCGGTTCACGCGTAGCGCGCGTACGAGGTCGAGGTCGAGCGCCGTCCCCGGGTTGCGCTCCGACCGCGTGACCACGCGGAGCGCTCGCTCGGGCGTGACGGCGGGGGCGACTACCGGTGCAACAGCCGGCTCGTACTTGCGTTTCGTTTCCATGATCTTGCCTTCAATCTAAGATGTCGGCGCCGGACCGGGGTCGCCTTCAGGCCCCTGCCTGCATGACACCTGAGCAAGCGCCCGGCCCGGTGTCGCGCACACGCCACCGTGGCGTCAGCCGCCCTCAGGGGTGTAGTACTTACAGTAGGGCGACGTCACCGTGAAATCAGCGCGCCGCGCGCGGGAATCTCCCCCCCGCACCGGCCCTGTGGAGGTGTCCGATGCATGCCTTCCCAGCTCCCACGCCACGGAGCAGTCTGGAGCGCAGAGGGTCCGCGGGTTGCGCGATGCAGGGGCGATCCCCGGCGGCACGAAGGCGAGCGCGGTGGGGTGTGGTCGTTCTAATCGGGTGGGGGCTCGGCGCGTGCAACGGCGGCGAGACGCTGGGCGGGCCTCCGCTGGCGGGCTTCGCCGCGGTGGCTGCCGGTGCGGGCTTCGCCTGCGGTGCCACGCCGAGCGGCGTGGCGTACTGCTGGGGCGACGGCTGGTACGGTCAGCTCGGCACCGGCGCGACGCAGACGAACAGCACGACGCCAGTGCCGGTGGCCGGCGGGCTCACCTTCACGGCGCTGACTGCCGGATCCAACTTCGCGTGTGCTGTCACACCGAGCGGCACCGCGTACTGTTGGGGCGGGGGTCAGCTGGGCAATGGCTCGACCGCCGGTAGTGCCACGCCCGTGGCGGTGGCGGGCGGGCTTGCTTTCACGACAGTGAGTGCTGGGCCGTTCTTTGCGTGCGGCGTCACGACGAGCGGCGCGGCCTATTGCTGGGGCGGGAACGGTGCCGGACAGCTCGGCACTGGCACGCAGACTGGCAGCCTGACCCCTGTACCGGTCGCGGGTGGGCTCGCCTTCACGACGGTGAGCGTCGGGGGGGGCCTCGGTGGGGGAGGTTTCGCGTGCGGCATTACCACCGTCGGCGCCGCGTACTGCTGGGGCGACAACATTGCTGGTGAGCTCGGCATCGGCACGACGACGGGACCCCAAAACTGTTTCAGCGTCTCGCACCCCCAAGCGTGCAGCACGACGCCTGTTGCGGTGGCGGGCGGGCTCACCTTCAGGGCAATCAGCGCCGGGTCGGGCTTCGCGTGCGGCGTCACGACGAGCGGCGCCGCGTACTGCTGGGGCGCGAATCCGTACGGTCAGCTCGGGACGGGCACCACTACCGGGAGTGCGACGCCCGTGACGGTCGCGGGCGGGCTCAGCTTTCGCGCGGTGAGTGCCGGCGCGAGCGCCGCGTGCGGCGTCACGACGAGCGGCGTCGCGGAGTGCTGGGGCGTGAACTCGGACGGTCAGCTCGGCACCGGCTCGACGACCGCGAGTACGACGCCCGCTGCGGTCGTGGGCGGGCTCACCTTCTCTGGGGTGAGTGCAGGGGACGCGTTTGTCTGCGGCGTCGCGACCAGCGGATCCGCGTACTGCTGGGGTGCGAACACTGCAGGTCAGATAGGCGATGGCTTCGCGGGGTTCGATGCGACCCCCGCGCCGGTGACGGGAGGGCACACCTTCACGGCGCTGAGTGTCGGTGGGGGCGCCGCGTGCGGCGTCACGCCGAGCAGCACGGCCTACTGCTGGGGCATGAATTCGGACGGTCAGCTCGGTACCGGCACGACCGCCGGGAGTGCGACGCCCGTGGCGGTCGCGGGAGGGCTTGCCTTCACAACGGTGAGTGCCGGGCATGCCTTCGCGTGTGGTGTCACGACGAGCGGCACGGCGCAATGCTGGGGCGTGAACACGTTCGGCCAGCTCGGGACCGGCACCACTACCAGCAGTGCAACACCGGCGACGGTCGCGGGTGGGCTTACCTTCACGACGGTGAGTGCCAGCGATGCCTCCGCCTGCGGCGTCACGACGAGCGGCGCCGCGTACTGCTGGGGGGCGAATTTTCGGGGTGAGCTCGGCACCGGCACGACGAACGGCAGCGCGACGCCCGCCGCCGTCGTGGGCGGCCTCAGCTTCAAAGCGGTGAGCGTTGGGGGACAGGAATTCGCGTGCGGCGTCACGACCAGCGGCGCCGCCTACTGCTGGGGTGACAACCTTTACGGTGAGCTCGGCACCGGCACGTCGATTGGACCCCAGTCGTGTGGCGGGGCCGCTTGTAGCATGATGCCAGTCGCGGTCGGAGGCGGGTTGAGCTTCGGGTCGGCGAGTACGGGGAACGGGTTCGCGTGCGGCGTTGCGACGAGCGGCGCCGCGTACTGCTGGGGCGTGAACGTGAACGGTAACCTCGGGACCGGCACGAGCACTGGCACCGCAACGCCGGCAGCCGTCGCGGGCGGCCTGAGCTTCTCAGAGGTAAGTGCCGGGGACGGGTCTGCGTGCGGTGTCACGACGAGCGGCGCCGCGTACTGCTGGGGCAACGGGTCTTCGGGCCAGCTGGGCACTGGCACGCGGACGAGCAGCTCCACGCCTCTGGGGACCCTCGGCGGCCTCGGGATCACCGCGGTGAGTGCGGGCGGTGGCTTCGCGGGGCCGGGCTTCGCGGGCTTCGCGTGCGGGGTCACGACCAGTGGTGTCGCCTATTGCTGGGGTGCGAACACGGACGGTCAGCTCGGCACCGGCTCGATCGGCGGCCCCGCCCTGGTCCCCACGCGCGTAGCGCAGTGAACCAAGCGCCGGCACTGGGTTGATCGCGCTATCACCGACTCTGAATCGAACTGAGGACCGCCTGATCAAGAGTAACGCGCGACGCAGGACCTTGCGGGCGCTACCGGCACGAGCAACCACAAATTCCTCCTCGCCTGCACGCCCCAGCTATCGTCGCCCTGTCCTTAGGATGTTGCCGTGGTCAAGCGCTGCTGCTTTGCGCCCACGATCGCGAGCCAGAGCATGGTCGCCCGCGCTAGCGGCGAAGCCGGTCGAGACGGCGGGCCCGGCTCTACTCTACGACGGCTTCCGCTCCTTCGTCGTGTCCCGCTCGGCCTTCCGATCCTTGGCTGGCCGCTCCGCCGGGCGTCGCCGTTCCGGCT
>MNIR01000019.1:8828-15861 GCA_001919865.1 Gemmatimonadetes bacterium 13_1_20CM_4_69_16
GGGCTGACCGCAGGCACTGGGGCCGCGGGGGCGGGGGCGGGGGCGTGGGCAGGGGCGGGCCGTGCGGCATCACGTCGTGCCGGGAGACTCCGGTCCCCCGGGGGTGTAGTGACGGTGGGCATGGCCGCGCGCGAGGGCGGGAGCCCTTCGCGAGCGGGCCGCAGCGCTTGTGCCGGGCCCTGCGAGCGTGTCGCGGGAACCGCCGGTCGCACCAGCGGTCTCGCGCTCGCGTCCGGCGAGCGAGCGCGCAAGCTGGTGAGGGTCGCGTCGTCGAGCGGCCGGCCGGGACGGGCGCGCAGCGCCTGCTCGCGATTCGCGAACGGCAGCGGGGGCGGGGGCGGCTGCCGGTGCACCACCACTTCGCGTGTGGTGACGGCCGCCGGCGGCCGTCGCACCTCGACGATCGCCGGCTGCCCCAGAACGCTCTGGCGGTCCGGCACGATCCGCGCGGTGCTGCCGACGACGGGCGCCTGCTCGAGTCGGTCGCGCGGAACGACGATCACGCTCCGGTTCACCGGCCGCGACCGGACGAACGTCTCGTGCGACACGACCGTCACCCCGTCCGGGGCCCCGCGGTTGCGATAGTTGATGTTCGTGACGTTGACGTTCGTCACGTTGATATTCGTGACGTTGACGTTGGTCACGTTCACGTTGCGGATATAGGTGTTGCTCACGTGATACGCTGGCACGTAGGGCTCCTCCGGGGCGAGCGGGAACCAGGCCACGCCGCCTCCGCCGCCCGCCCCGATGGCGATGCTCCAGTTATGCCCGCCGACGAATACCACGAGCGCTGGCGCGTACACCGGCCGCGCCACCACGTGGCCCGGCACCCACGCCCAGCCGCCGCCCACGTACACCCAACGGCCATAGTGGAACGGCGCGAAGCCCCACGCGGCATCGTCGATCCACGTCCAGCCCCACGGTTCCACCCAGGCCCAGTGGCCGTAGCGGTACGGCGCCCAGCCCGTGGCCACGGTACGGGGCACCCACACCACCCCGTAATCCGGGGTTTCACGCCAGTCGCCGTTGTCATCCAGGTCCTCGTAGCCGATCACGCGGCGGGAGACGTAGCGCGCCGAGCGCGAGTCGTCCCAGCGGCGGTCGCGAGCGGCGCACCAGTCCTCCCACTCGTCCGAGCGGATCGCGTCGCGCACGTCGTAGCTCGGAGAGGCGCCGCCCGATACCACGGCTGTCTGCTCCGGGTGCACCGAGAAGGCGGAGGCCGCGGCGGTGACCTCGGCTTCGCCGCGTCGCACGGTGACCGACGTCGGGTCGCCGCTGGAATCGACGTCCACGCGATACACGCCAGGGCGCAGCAGGGCTATCGCGCCGTTTGGTGTATCGATCTCGAGGCTCTCGTTCTCGCTCAGGTCGCGCACGCGCACGTTGAGCGACCCCTGTGACAGGCGTACTTGCACGGTGCCATCGTCCAGCGCCAGGAACCCGAACGCGCTCTGTGGGGCGACCCGGAAGGCGGTGGAGCCGACCGTGATCTCCGCCCTGCCATCCGCGTCGGTCCAAAGATGATCCCCGCTGTGCAACGGGTAGTTGACCGTCGCGGCGGCCCAGTCGTCCACGTCGCCCGGACGGAAGGAGACCGATCCGGCGAGGTAGCTCAGCCGCCCTACCCGACTCGGGGGGTCGGCCTGGGGACGATCAGTTCCCTGGAAGGCGGGAAAAGCGCCAAACAGCAAGAGTGCAGTGAGCGAGCCTGCAGTGCGCATGATCGTCTCCTCGCGATGTAGCCCGCCTACGATAAGGCCCCGGTCCCCCACGGCCAAATGGCGTTTCATAGGGGGGACCCTGGTGACGGGGGCTCCGCTAAGGGACCCGGCCCGGCCGGGGGGTGACCGCGTGACCGTCCGGGGTCTAGCGTGGTCATCTTCAGATGGCCTCTCTTTCACCTACCCGGCGGCGGCTGTTGTGGATCGGCTGCCTGGTTCCATTCCTCGGCTCCATCGCGCTCATGGCGTGGTACTGGCCCGGGGCCCTGCCGCAGGACAGCTCGAGCGGTGTCTGGACCGCTCTGGCGCAAGACTTCGCCAAGGGCGTGTTCTACCGGGCCACCGTCAGCGCGTTTGGGTTCGGCGGCACGCGCTATATGCCGCTGTTCTTCGTGCTGCACGGCGCCCTGATCCGCCTGGCGTTCGACCCCGTGACGGCGGGGATCGTCCTGACGGTGCTCACGATGCTGTTGTGCGACGTCGGTCTGTGGCTCGTCTTGTGCGAGCTGGGGGTGGATTGGACCGTTGCCTTACCACTCGCGCTCCTGCCGCACGCTGCTGTGTCGTTTCAGCTGCTCTCCCTGCAGGTGAAAGGTGACTTTCTCGCCGCGGCCTTGACCCTGTGGGGGATGTGGTGCGGGCTCAGGTACGCGCGACACCGCGCCACGCCCTGGCTCGTCGCCTGTGCGCTCGCGTTGCTCGGCGCCTTCCTCACCAAGTTCACTGCGCTGGCGGGCGCGGCGCTCGTCTGCGGCTGGCTCTGGTCGCGTCGCGACCGGCGCGCGGCGCTCGCGCTCGGTGGCTTGCTGGCACTGCTGGCGGGCGCGTCGCTCGCCGGCATCTACTGGGCGAGCGACGAGCGGGTGCTGCCGGCATTCGGCGCGGCGGCCACGGGGGGAATGCATTCGGGGTACGCACTGGGCGCGCCGCTGTGGCTGCTCCTCGTGGCCGTGCAGGATCCTGTGTTTCTGATCGTCGTCGCGGCGGCGGCGGTGTACGCGATCGGCGCGATGCGTGCGCGGGTGTGGAGTCTCCCGGTCGCGTATTTCCTGCTCACCGCCGCGATGACGGTCGTCATCTTCACGTCTCCGGGGGCCGACACGAACCATTTCCTGGATCTCTTGGCTGCGTCGGTCCTCGTGCTCGGCGAGCGGCTCACGCGCGAGTCCGAGCGCGCCCGGCTCGCCCTGGCCGTTCCCCTCGTGCTCGCCGTCTTGAGCGCGGTCACCTGGCTTCCCGGCATGATTTCCATCAGGTCGCTGATCGAGAAGGGTGGAAAGCCCGAGCGCCGAGCGGTCGCTGCGCTGGCGGCGCGACTCGGGCCCGAGGCGCACGACTTGCTGAGTGAGAATCCGATCCTCCCGGTGCTGCTGGGCGAGCGGCCCCGCGTACTCGACCCGTTCACGCTGCGGCTCGTCGCGCGGCAGCAGCCGGCAGCCGGGGCGGACTTCAACGCGCGGCTGGCGCATCGGGAGTTCGGGGCGGTGGTGCTGGTCGACTTCACCGGGTCGGACCCGACGCACATCGCCAGTGCACTGCGCGCCTGCACCGCGAGCGATGGGGAGCGCTGCTATGGCGACGTGCTGTTTCCTCCGGGATTCCTCGAGCGACTCGACCGCAGCTACGTGCTGAGCTTCGTGGAGCACCCGTTCGTCGTGTACGAGCCGCGGGCGGGCAGCCGGGGTTCGGTCGGTGGACTGGTGGGGCAGTGACGGTGGGGCGGGATAGACCGACTGCCGTTACGCGTTAAGTTGTTCGGACGACTGCCGCGCCCGTAGCTCAGGTGGATAGAGCAGCAGCCTTCTAAGCTGTTGGTCGGAGGTTCGAATCCTCCCGGGCGCATTCCCACCGGGAGCCGCGTCGCATCAGCGAGCGGTCCCGCCCGTCCCCTTGGTCTTCGGCTCCAGCCGGTCGAGCGCGAACCGCAGCCGGAACAGCGCCGCGTCCAGATCACGCCGGTGCTCGTCGTCCAGTTCGTCCGCGTCGGCTACCTGCGCGATCAATTGCAGGGCGTTGCGGATGTGCTCTGCCGCCGATTCTTCGGCGCGGCGCTCGGCCCGGCTGCGGCGTTGCGCGGCGCGACGCTCGCCCTTGCCGCGCCGCTCCTTCCTCGCGCGACGCTCGACGGGGACGAGTGCCAGCCCCTGGCGCCGCTCGCCGCCGCGCCGCTCTGTGCCATTGCGGCGCTCCGACGCGGCGCGCCGGTCCGCGAGCGAGCTGGCTTTGTCGTGGGAGAAGAGCACGCTCGAATCTGCCTCCGGCGCCGATTTCCTGCCACCACGCGCCGTGCGGGCGCCCGCCCGGGTAGCGCCCTCGCGCGCCACGGCGTATTACTAGGCCCACACCTGGACCATCGAGACCGCCATTCTTCCGGAGGTGGCCCGTGGAATCGCACCGCATCGTTCCGTTGCTCGCAGCGCTCCTCGTGGCGCGCACGGTTGCCGCTCAGCAGACCGGCTCGGTCTCGGGGACCGTCGCGGCGGCGGAATCCGGGACGCCGCTCGTCGGCGCCAGCGTCGTGATCGTCGGAACCGTGCGCAGCGTCCTCACCAACGACAAGGGGCAGTACCGCCTGAGCGTCCCCGCCGGGGTGCGTACCGTGCGCGCGCGGCTTATCGGGTACGAGGCGGCGGAGCAGCGGGTCACCGTAGCGGCGGGGCAGACCGTGACGGCCGACTTCAAGCTTGCCGCGACCCCCCTGTCGTTGAACGAGGTGGTGGTGGTCGGCGCGCGCACATCGCGCACCGCCGTCGAGACGCCGGTGCCCGTAGACGTGATTTCCACACAGGAGATCGCGGACAACGGTCAGACCGAGGTCAACCAGATCCTCGCGACGCTCGCCCCCTCGTTTAACGCCTCGCACCAGACCATCGCCGACGGGTCGGATCACATCAACCCGGCGAGCCTGCGGGGCCTCGGCCCCGATCAAGTGCTCGTCCTGGTGAACGGCAAGCGGCGGCACGCGAGCGCGCTGGTACATGTGAACGGCACCTTCGGCCGCGGCACGGTCGGAGTGGACCTGAACGCGATCCCGACGGCGGCCATCGACCGGATCGAGGTGCTGCGGGACGGCGCATCCGCGCAGTACGGGTCGGACGCCATCGCCGGCGTGATCAACATCGTGTTGAAGCAGCAGGCCGAGCACCTCGACCTCACGACCACGGCCGGCACGACGGCCGGCGGCAAGAGCGTGTCCGACATCGCGAGCCAGCACGACGGTGACCAGATTAGGACCGAGGTCGACTACGGGTTCAAAGTCGGTGACCGCGGCTTCTTCAACGTCGCCGCCGAGTACCTGGACCGGGGGGCCACTAGCCGAGCAGCTCCCTACACGGGCAACGATATCTTTCTTGGCGTGACGACCCAGGCGAGCACGGATTCGGCGCTCGCCGCCCACGGCCTCACGCGCCAGGACTTCACCATCCGCCTCGGCCAGGCGGCCGCGACGGAAGGGATGGCCTTCTACAACACGGTCGTACCGCTCAGCGAGAACGCCGAGTTCTACAGCTTCGGCGGCGTGTCCCACCGTAACGGCGTGGCGGCCGGCTTCTACCGGTTACCGAGTCAGGAAGCGCGCGTCGTGCCCCAGCTCTACCCGTTCGGGTTCCTCCCCGAGATCCGCACCATCCTCGACGACAACTCTGGCGCCGCTGGTGTACGCGGCGCGCTCAACGGCTGGGACGTGGACTTCAGCGTCACGCACGGCACCAACGCCCTCCATTACTTCGTGGAGCATTCGGACAACGCCTCGATGGGCACGGCGAGCCCGACGACCTTCGACGCGGGTATCCTCGCGTTCGGCCAGACTGTCGGCAACCTCGATCTGGTGCGGGCGCTGGGTGCCCAGGGCGGGTTCCGCTCGCTCTCGCTCGTGGCGGGCGGCGAGTTCCGACGTGAGGAGTACCACATCTCGCCCGGCGAGGACGCATCCTGGCAGCTGGGCAACGGCGGCAGCCGGCGGGGCATCGATTTCGACACGACGTCCGCTGGCAAGCCGAAGGAATCGGGCGCCCAGGTGTTCCCGGGCTTCCAACCCGCCAACGCCCTCGACCGCAGCCGCAACAGTGTGAGCGCCTACGGCGGCATCGAAAGTCAGGTGAGCGAGCGCTTCCTGGTGGACGTCGGCGGCCGGCTCGAGAGCTACAGCGACTTCGGCCGCAGGTTCAACTGGAAAGTCGCCTCCCGGCTGGAGGTCGCGCCGCGCGTCGCCGTGCGCGCCGCCGTGAGCACCGGGTTCCGCGCTCCCTCGCTCGCGCAGGTGTGGTTCAACAACGTGAGCAATCAGTTCGCCATCGACGCGAGCGGCAACCTGATCCTCAATCGGGTTCTCACGAGCAACAACCAGAGCCGGGTGACGAAGGCGTTTGGGATCCCGGACCTGGCCGAGGAGACGTCCGTGAACCTGAGCGCCGGGATCACCGCGCAGCCGCGTTCCAATGTGTCGCTCACGGCGGACTTCTATCGCGTCACGATCGACAATCGCATCGTGCTCACCAGTCAGTTCTCCTCGCTCGCGGCGACCGAGCCCAACGCGGCGATCCGCGCCCGGATCGCGCAGATCCTCTCACCGTTCCAAGCTCAGGGCGTGACCACGGCGCAGTTCTTCACCAACTCGGTGGACACGAAAACTTTGGGGGTGGACCTGGTGGCGTCGTATGCTACCGCGCTCGGCGGAGGGACGCTCAACGTGACCGGGTCGGCGACCTTCACCAAGACGGACGTCGAGCGCGTGAACGTGCCCCAGGCCATGGCCGACAGCTTCACGAGCGGCAATCTCGACACCGTCCGGGTGCGCATTCTCAACCCGGAAGATCGCAACCGACTGGAAGACGCGCTCCCGCGCCAGAAGGGTTCGCTCCAAGTGCGGTGGCAGCGCGGCCGGTTCGGCGCGCTCGGACGAGCGACCTATTTTGGCCCGATCGAGTATCACCATCCGACCAACCCGGCTAACGACGAGCACTTCGGCGCGAGGACGCTGTTTGACCTGGACCTGGGCTACCAGGTGGGCGGTGGTGTGCGACTCGCCGTGGGCGGGAGCAACATCTTCAACACCTTCCCGGACCAGCAAAGCAAGGCCGCGAACATCAGCTTCGGCCGCTTCATTTACAGCCGCCGCGTGACGCAGTTCGGCATCAACGGGGGGTTCTACTACGGGCGGCTGCAGCTCACGCTGTGACTCGCGGCGGGAGCCTGTATCTTCAAGCGGGAGACCCCCTTGACTCAGGTCCGCCAGACGGGTTAGCATTGCCGTCTGCACACGAAGTTTTTTCGTGCGCCGGCTCTTTGAGAACTGATGGTCGAGCGTGTGG
>MNIR01000009.1 GCA_001919865.1 Gemmatimonadetes bacterium 13_1_20CM_4_69_16
CTCAAGTCCCGTAGGAGTAGGCACATCCCGTCCTGCGCACCAACCCGCACCAGCCCGGAGCCGCCCTGAGATGAAGCGCCGTCCCATTATGATCCTCGCCGTCGTCGCCGTCCTGGGCCTAGGCGCGATGGCCGCCACCGGGAGGCTCGGGGGCAAAAAGAAGGAAGGGCCGAAAGCGGTAGGGGTGGCTCGCGGGTCCCTGGTCGATAAGGCCCTCGCCGTCGGCACCATCGAGCCCCGCGTCGAGGTCAGCGTCAAATCGATCCTGGCCGGCGTGGTGCGGCAGCGCTTCGCCGGAGTCGGTGACTTCGTCAAGCGGGGCCAGCCGCTCCTGGAGATCTCACCCAACCCGACCCCGCTGGAAATGGTGGAGCTGCGGCGCAACGTGGAGCTGCGCGAGATCGATCTCAAGAACGTGGAGCGCGAGCTGTCACGCCAGCAGCAACTGCGCAATCAGAATCTGATTTCCCCCGCGGACTTGGAGACGGCGCAACGGCAAGTAGACGAGTCACGCACGCAGTTCTCACTGGCGCAGGAGCGGCTGGCGTTACAGGAAGGCGGCAAGGTGCTGACGGGCGGCAAGCCGGTGGAGACCGTGGTGCGCGCCCCGATCGACGGCTACATCCTGGAGGACTCCATCGAGATCGGTGATCCCGTGGTGCCGTTGACGCCGTACCAGGCAGGCACGGTGCTGATGCGCATGGCGGCCATGCGGGACCTGATCTTCCGAGGAACCGTGGACGAGATCGACGTGGGTCGGCTCAAGGAAGGCATGCCCGTAACGATCAAGATCGGCGCCCTGCCCAGCGCGAGCGTGAAGGGCCGGCTCGACAAGATCTGGCTCAAAGCGCACAAGCAGGAGCAGGCGACGGTCTTCCCGATCGAGATCGTCCTCACCGAGGTGGCGGGTGCCACGCTCCGCGCCGGCTACTCGGCCAATGCGGAGGTGATCATCTCTCGCCGGGACAGCGTGCTCTACATCCCGGAGCGGCTCATCACCCATCGCAACGACTCGAGCTTCGTCACGGTCCGCACCAGCCCCGGCAAGACGGCGGAGCGGCGGATCAAGACCGGCCTCTCCGACGCCATCAACATCGAGGTGCTGGAGGGCCTGCAGGCGACCGACTCGATTGTCGAGCCGCCGCCGCGCGAGATCACCTGACGTGTGGCGCGAGTTCTTCGCCGACCTGCGCGCGCAGAAGCTCCGCACGTCGCTCACCGTACTCGGGATCGCCTGGGGCACTGTGGCGGTGGTGGTGCTGCTGGCCTTCGGCGTCGGTCTGGAGCGGCAAACGCGCAAGCGGTTTCACGGATTGGGGGACCGCATCGTCATCCTCTGGGGCGGACGGACCACGCGGCCGTTCGCCGGCTTCGGTGATGGCCGTCCGATCCGCCTGCGGCCCGATGACGTGCAGCTGCTCGCCCACGAGGTCGCCGAGATCGAGTACATCAGTCCCGAGTTCATCACGCAGAGTGCCCGCGTGCGGCGCGGCGTCAAGGCCGCCTCGCCGGCCGTCACGGGCATCCTGCCCGTGTACGGCTACATGCGCAACATCATCCCCGAGGCAGGCGGCCGCTTCATCAACGATCGCGACGTCGCTGAGCGGCGGCGGGTGGCCGTGCTGGGCGACGAGCTCGCCAAGCTGCTGTTTGGTGACGAAGCGCCGGTAGGCCGGCAGATATTCTTGGGCGACACCCCGTTCACCGTCGTGGGAGTGATGCGCCCCAAGCTACAGAACTCCTCCTATCAGCAGCGGGACAAGGACCGGATCTTCGTTCCGGCGACGACGCACTACGCCCTGTTCGGCAACCGCTTCTTGAACAACATCGTGTATCGCGCGCGCAGCTCGGAGGTCACCAAGCTGGCCGAGCGCCGGGTGTATGAGACGATGGCGCGCGCGTACAAGTTCGATCCGCAAGACAAGGACGCACTCGCCTTCTGGGACACGAGCGAGTGGGAGACCCGCTTCGGCAAGATGTTCGTCGCGTTCAACATTTTCTTCGCGATCGTCGGGAGCTTCACGCTGCTGGTCGGCGGCATCGGGGTGGCGAACATCATGTATATCGTGGTGCGGGAGCGGACGCGTGAAATTGGCGTCCGCCGCGCCGTCGGCGCCACGCGGGCCGACATCCTGCGCCAGTTCTTCGCCGAGGCGCTGATGATCGTGACCATGGGAGCGACGCTCGGCCTGCTGCTCTCGCTCGGGCTCGTGGCCGCGCTGGGCGGGTTGCCGATCAAGGAGTTCGTCGGCGTCCCGACCATATCCCCGAAGGTCCTGGCGGCGACGCTCGCTTTACTCGCGGCGGTTGCGTTTGCCGCAGGCCTGATGCCGGCGCGGCGCGCGGCGGCGCTGGATCCGGTGGAGGCGCTGCGAACCTAGCCATGTTCTACATCCTGCTCCAAGGATTCATCGGCGACTTAAGGGCACAGCGTACCCGGGCCTTCCTCACCTTTTTCGCGGTGACCTGGGGAACACTCGCGGTCGTGTTGCTGCTGGCGTTCGGCGAGGGCTTGAAGCGCACCATCCGCGACGGCCTGCTGGGTGCCGGTGAGCGAATCTTCATGGTGTACGGCGGTGAGACCAGCAAGTCGTTCGCCGGGTTGGGGCAAGGCCGGCGCATCCGCCTCGTGGAAGAAGACCTCGACCTCCTCAAGAGCGCGATCCCGGATATCGACCGGGGGAGTGTCTCGTACGGGCGCTGGGGCACCGCGTTCCAGCTCGGCAAGACCCGCACCAACGCATTCCTCGAGGGCGTCGGTCCCGATCACGAGCCCATGCGACACATGGAGCCGGCGGAGGGCGGGCGGTTCATCAACGCGGTCGACATCGCACAGAAGCGGCGCGTGCTGTTCCTGGGCAACGAGCTGGCGGAGCGGATCTTCGGGAAAGGCGTGGATCCGATGGGCAAGAGCGTCGTGGTAGACGGCTTGCCCTTCACGGTGGTCGGGGTGCTGAAGAAGAAGTTCCAGGATTCGAGCAACAACGGGCCGGACGCCGACCGCGGCGTCATCGCCTACTCGACCTTTCGCACCATCTATGGCAACCGGTTCGTGAACCATCTCGTGGTGCAGCCGCGCGATGCGTCCCGGGGCCCCCTGGTGAAAGGGGAGCTCTACCGAGTACTGGGGCAGAAGTACCGCTTCGACCCGCACGACGAGCGGGCCCTGGGCATGTGGGACTTCATCGAAAGCGAAAAGGAGAACCTCGCCGTCGGGCTCGGCATCCAGATCTTCATGGGACTCGTCGGGGTCTTCACGCTGCTCATCGCCGGCGTCGGGGTCGCGAACATCATGTACGTCGTGGTGAAGGAGCGGACCCAGGAGATCGGTATCAAGCGCGCGCTCGGCGCCCGGCGCGGGCACATCATGGCGCAATTCCTGTTCGAGGCCATGACGATCGCCGTCTCGGGGGGGCTGGTGGGCCTCGCGACGGCGGCGCTCATCGTGTTCGGGGTCGACGCGATCCCGACGCAAGACAACCCGGCGATGCAATACATCCTGAACCCGAGGCTGTCATGGCCCATCGCCTTCATCTGCGTCGGGATCCTGCTGGCTGTGGGGCTCACGGCCGGTATCCTGCCCGCGCGCCGCGCGGCGGCGGTGGATCCGGTCGAGTCGCTGCGCTACGAGTGAGGACGAGGGGCTACGAGATCACGACTCGCCTTCGTACTTGAACGAAACCTTGACCTTGGCGCGATAGCTCTCGACCCTGCCGTCTTTCAGCTGCATATCGAGTTGCGAGACCTCCGCCACCCGTAGGTCGCGCAGCGTCTTGGCCGCTCGCTTGATGGCCGCGGCGGCGGCTTTCTCCCACGACTCCGGGCTCGTCCCGACCAACTCGATGACTTTGTAGACGCTCTCTGCCATGTGAGACTCCTTGTCATGTGAGGTTGATCGGTGCCTCGAGAGACCGCGCTTAAGCTGCGGGCGACTCACCCGCCGGCGCAAGGTCATGGGACGCATTCGGACGCACCGCCGCGTAGAGATACTGGTCGTGGATTCGCCCCGCCTTGATGGCGCTGCACCGTAACAGCCCTTCCCGCACGTAGCCCGCCTTCTCAAGGACTCGCACCGACGCGGCGTTGTCGCTGAACGGGAGCGCGAAGACCCGCAGCAGGCCCAGTGATGCGAAGGCGTACGCCGTGACGGCGCCGACCGCCGCGGTCATGATGCCGCGGCCCCAGTAGGCGCGACCGATCCAGTAGCCGATCTCCGCCGAGTACCGCTCGATATCCTCGCCAAGCCGGAGCGCGATCCCGCCGACCGGCTCATCCGCCACCACGATCACGAAGCTCCTGGTTGGCGTTTGTGCGGTCACCGATCGAATGTAGGCAACAGCGTGCGCGGTATTGTAGGGATGAGGAAACAGATCCCGGAGGTTGAGCCAGACCTCACGGTCGTTGGCGTGGCGTGCGATGGGACCGGCGTCCGACTTTCGCCAGGTGCGCAACAGGCAGACGCCGCATTGGAGCTCCATGTCATCTCGAGGTAGGGTCGTGCGGGTGGCGTACCATCCGCCGTGGCTCCCAGTCTAGGTTTGGTTTGCGGACCAATGAGCGAGCACCAAGGTCCAAGCGGGCCCACCGTTGCCGACGAGAATAGCAGCCAAGAAGGCGGCCTGTGCTTGGTCGGAGTCGGTCAGGTGGAAAGCGAGGCCGAGCAGTCCAAACCCGAGGAGCAACCAAGCGCAGCACACGAGGGCCAGCAGACGGGCGCGGCGGCCAAGCAGGGGTGCAGCACCGGCGTGGTTCGTGGCGCGGCGCAACTCTTGTTGCTTGCGCTCCTCGGGGATGTCAATCAGCGGGATAGTGGTCATCGCGCCTGCACTGGTCGCTGCCTAACGACGTGCGCCTAAGCAGCGCCGCTGGCGAAACAGTAGTCATTCCCTAATGTACGCGCCACCAGCGACGCCGAGGAGACGTGGCACCGCGGCCGCGCATCCGGACCCATATTCATGGCGGCACATGCTCCTGGACGACATCCATGAACGAACGAGACGTCACACGTCGCCGCTTTGTAAAGCAGTCACTGGCTGCCGTCAGTCCAGCCACGCTGACTGCGAGCGCGCTGCCGTTGGTGCCAGCGCACGCCGAGTCCGGACCGGCGCGCTTCACAGTCGTTTGTGTCGGCGCGCATCCGGACGATCCGGAGTCGGGGTGCGGCGGGACGCTGGCGCGTTACGCGGCACTCGGGCACGCGGTGACGGTCGTCTACCTCACGCGTGGGGAGCGCGGCATCTCCGGCAAATCTTTGGAGGAAGCGGCGACGATTCGTTCCGCCGAAGGCGAGGCCGCCTGCAAGATCATGGGCGCGAAGCCGCTGTTCTTCGGCCAGATCGACGGCGCCACCGAGGTGACCCACGCGCAGGTGGACGCGATGCGGCGACTGCTCGCCGCCAGCAAGCCCGACCTGGTGTTCACCCACTGGCCAGTGGACACGCATCTGGACCATCAGGTCGCGAGCGTGCTCACGATTCGCGCCTGGATGGGGCTGCCGACGTCGCGCCTCTACTTCTTTGAAGTCAACAGCGGCAGTCAAACGGAAGGCTTCCTGCCGAACACCTACGTGGACGTCTCGTCAGTGGTCGACCAGAAAAAGGCCGCCCTGTTCGCACACGTCAGCCAGGACGGCCAGGGCATCTGGCGGCAGCACCACGAGATCATGGCGCAGTGGCGCGGCCGTGAGGTCGGTGTGGTCGCCGCCGAGGCGTTCGTTCATCTGAGCCGCCTTGATCACACCAGTAACCTGCCTGGCTTGTAATCGCCCCTCGGCACAATGAGCCCTCGAAAGCCCAGCGGCGTGCTCTTGATGGACTGGCGGTTCGTGACCATCGCGCTTTCCTCTCCTCGTGCTGCTCGGGTCGTCACGGCTCGTAGCATGGCTGGCCGCCTAACGCACCGCGCTCAAGCTGCGGGCCGCTGCTAGTGCTCGCTCCCAAGATCCGAGACCCGCTGCCGCCAGAGGCGGTTGAGTTGAGTCTCGGGGACGTTGAGCAGGCGGGCGGCGGTGGTGAGGACCGCGCGCGGGTCCCGTCCGGCACTCGCCCAACTGCGAACGCCGGCGATGCCGCCGACATCGTACACCATCTTGCACAGGACAGCGAAACCGTCGTACCCGACGTCGAGCGCTCCCTTTCGCAATGGCGGATTGGCGAGCACACCCTCGAGCGTGAGATCGGGGTGCGCGTCGAGGTATTGCTTCAGCCCTGGCAGGAGATCCTTGAAATCGAGCCCCGCGGACCCTCCGACCCAGGTCATCAGGCCTTCCTGCACGAGCCCGGCGGCGTTGAGGGACGCGAGAAAGGGCCACAGCACGACGTGGGCGAGCTCATGGCGATAGCCCTCGCCGTTACTCGAGGAACCGATGAACACGAGGTGATCGAGCGCGTCGCTCCTGCCGCCGACCGTGTCGGACCCGAGAGGGAAGAACTCGAGACCGGCCGCGGCCAGGGTCTCACCGAGGTCATCCGTGAAGTAGTAACCAATGGGCGGCGGAGGCGGTACGGCAAACGCGTGGGCCAGTGAATCGACAAACGCTGCCGTCGCCTCCGCGCGGGCACGCACGAAGCGGTGGGTCGGTGGAAATACGAACGTGATGCGCCCGATAGTCTCCCGTTGCCAGCGCTGGGTGAGTCGAGGGAGAGCATTCGCGAGCACCCAGCGCCCTCCCTCACGCGTCGCGAACACCCGATAGACGGCGAGTGGCTGTATATCCTGCTCAGGGCCAGACACCTGAGCCACCATGGTCCGGATCAGGTACGTACTGTCGAAGCCGACCGCCGGAGCTAAGTGCAGCACCGTGAACTTCGAGAAGCCTTGGTACACGTAGGTACAGAGCAGATCGGCGACAGGCCAGCGTGCCCGTTCCGACGACGACCACAGCGGGCTCTGCTGCCTGCAGCTGGGCCGACTGGCGAGGTAGCTCCGCCACAGGGCAAAAATCTCGCGGTTCGGAACTTCCACAGTGTCGACGCCAAATCCGATCACCACGCGCACAGCCGTGTCCGGGACCTGCGCCGCGATCGCTCGTGAGGGAAGCGGTGCTACGGCGAGGAGTACGAAAGCAGCCCGAGTGGTCACGGTGACCACTCCGGATTGAGAGATGCTGTCGCTGTAAGACGATTCACGTGCTTGCCAGTCACGTCAGTGACATACGCTTACTCCTGCGCCGTGAGTAGCTCTCGAAACGGCGGGTAGTCGCGCAATGCCATGAGCGACGGGTAGAGGTGCATCACCCCGCCGCGCGGATACCCCTGAGCGTACGCCTCCTGCACCAGCGCGACCGCGGCGTCCCGCTCGCCGACCACGGCGTGGATCCGCGCCCGCCACATCGTGTGCCTCCCGTAGAGATAACGCGGGCTCATCGCCTGCAGCGTCCGGTCGAAGCGAAGCGCCTCGTCGCGCTTCCCCTCGCGCGCCGCCACCACCCCGAGAAAGCCCAGGAAGGTCAAGTGATCGGGCGGGTCACCCGTGATGGCGGAGAACCACCGCATACTGGAGTCGCGCGCGCCGAGCACCCGCTCCGCCGCGAGGTCCTCCAGCAGGCGGCGTGTGGTGTCCAGCTGCCCGGTCTGGTAGTACGCGATCGCGAGACGGAACCGGTTGGCGACTGAGCGCACCTCGGCAGGGGGCCGGCCTGCCAGCCACCGCAACGCCCACATACTCGCGGCCGGTGCGTCGCCCCCGTGATCGTGCGCCGCCAGCTCGAATGCCGCGAGAAGGCCGATGTCGGCAGGGGACCAGCCCGGCTGTGGGGGGAGGCTCGGCGCCTCGCTGAGCCGGGCGGTGATGTCGGCGGCGCGCCCCAGGGCGGCGAGCGCCCGTACTTCGGCCGCGAGCACGGTGAGCTCGGCGGGGTGGCGCCGCCGCCCTTCGAGCGCCTCCTTCAGCTCGCGGCGATAATCACCCAACAGGTGATGGGAGAACGACAGATAGAACCAGTAGACCGACCAGCCGCGGAACAGGCCGCGATCGGGCCCGAGCGTGGTCAACGCCGCCAACATCTCGCGCGGGCGATTGAGCGCGAGCGCGCCCTGCGCCACCAGCCACAGCGTCTCCGAATTCGGCGCCATGGCGGCCATCTCGCGCGCCGTCTCGAGCGCTCGTTGCCGGTCACCCCGAGCCTCGGCGAGCACCCACGTCAGGTAGCGCTGGTCGAGCGGAGCGAGGCGCCCGGGAGCGCGCTCGACCGCCTGGGCGACCGAATCCGCCGTGGCGAACTCATCCAGGTCCAGGTACTCGTGCGCCGCAAAGATCAACGGTAGCCGGAAGGTCGTGTCCTCCAGCGCAGCGCGCCGGAAATGGTCGATGGCACCGTGTGGGTCAGACTGCACCATGCGGTCGAGGCCCTGGATGAATTCCTGGTACGACGGGAAGCTCGGCGGCTGGCCGGCGGACTTGGCCCAGAAGCTGAGGCGCGAGTCGAACAGGATCGCGAGCGCGGCCATCACCCGCTGCCGTACCGCTTCCACGGCGGCGAGCGGCTGCGAGATCGGCCCCGCGACCGGCTCGAGCGCGCGTAACACAGTCCCGTCCTTCGCAGCGGAGATCTGGACCTGAAACCGGACGCTGTCGCCCTGGCGGTAGTAGGCGCCGGAGACCACCGTGCCGGCGCCCGTCTCGCGCCCCAGCGTGCGCAGCGCGGCGGCGTCGAGGTGGCCCGCGTCCCGCGCGCCGGGTCCACGCGAGGAGGTCATGACCGACACGGACGGGACGACCTCCACGAGCCCCGTCTGCGCGAGCCCCTGCGTCACCCAATCGGACGCCATGTGGCCGAGGTTGTCCAGCGACGAGTCGCCCGTGTGGTTTTCGATCACCGCGACCACCACGCGCCGGTCGTTGAGACCGGCAGCCGGGTGGCGCACGGCCAGGACCACCGCGGCGGCCGCCGCCGCGACCGTTCCCGCCGCCAGCCCGATGCGGCGCCCCCGCCGGCTGGCGAGGATCCCTCGCCTCGGCACGCTGGTGCGATGGGCCCGCCCCCCGAGCGCCTCGGCGAACTCCGCCGCCGTGGCGAACCGGTCGTCGGCGAGCGGCGCGAGCGCCTGGGAGATCGCGTGCTTGACACCGCGCGCGACGCGCCCCTCCACTCGACGCAGCCCCTCTGACGATTCGAGGGCTCCCCAATTGCGGATGAGTCGCTCGGCGAAACTCGGCAGCGGCGGCTCCCCTGCCAGCATTTCGAACAGCACACACCCGAGGCTGTACACGTCGGTGCGGGCGTCCAGATCGCCACTGCCCAGCGCCTGCTCCGGGCTCATGTAGCCGGGTGACCCGATCGCCTGGCCGGTCTGCGTGATGGTCAGCGCGCCGGCGGCGCTGATCGCGCGCGCGATGCCGAAATCGGCGACGATCGCGTGGTCCCCCGGTAGCAGGATGTTCTCAGGCTTGATGTCGCGGTGGATGATCCCTTGCGCGTGCGCGAAGGCGAGCGCGTCTGCCACGTCGCGGGTGATGTGGAGCGCGGCCTCGAGCGGGAGCCTGTGCTCGCGCAGCAGGCGGTGCCGCAGCGACTCGCCTTCGACGTACGGCATCACATAGTAGAACAGCCCAGCGGCTTCGCCGGCGGCGAAGATCGGTACGATGTGAGGGTGGCTGAGCTTCGACGAGAGATCCACTTCGCGGATGAAGCGCTCGCGCAGCAGACGGTTGCTCAACTCCGGGTCGATGACCTTGATCGCCACCCGGCGGTGCGGGTGCTGCTCGACGGCCAGGAAGACGCGTGCCATACCGCCGGCGCCGATCAGGCGCTCGATGTCGTAGTGCGGGGCGAGGCTTTCGCGTAAGGCGTCGAGGACGTCGGCCATGGGGCCAACTTAGCTTTCGACGCTAGTGGAGGCGAGCGAGCCGCGCGGGCGCGCGGCTCGCTCCAACATACCGGTGGGCCCGCCCTCGGGTTACTTCAGTCGCCCGTTCTCCACCACCACCTTGTCGTCGACCGTGACGGAAGCGCCGCCCAGCTGACCGGCGTAGGCGAAGTCCGAGTTGTTGCTCCCGCCGGCAAACAGATCGTTGCCGAGGACGACCGTCACGGCTCCGGCTTGCGGCCACACGACCGCTCCGGTCGCAAGCGGGACGTTGATGCCGGGATTTAGTCCGATGTCGATCAAGCCGAACAGGTCTTTGCCCGAGCCGCCCGCGTCATAGTCAGCCTTGAGGGGCGCAAGCCCCGACGCGGCGGTCATGCTGGTCAGCTTGCCGCGGCTGAAGACCAGCGCCAGAGCCCTGACGATCTGCCCGCGCCACAGGGTCTTGTCGATCACCACCTTGCCTTCGGCACTGCCGGGAACGCCCGCGATTTGGAACTCGCCGGCAGGCAGCCAGGTCAGCAGCGCCGCTCCACCTTGTTGGGCTTGCTGCTCCGTCAACGCCCCGGCGCTGATGTTCGGCGTACGGTCGGTCACTTCGAACGTCAGGCTGGTGCCGTTCGGATGTGTGAGACGGACCATCTTGCCACCGGCGAACGCGGCGCGCAGCCGCTCCCCCGCGGCGGCGGTCTGCTCCGGCGGGACTGCGACGGCTTTCCAGAACCCAGCCGCGAGCCGTGCTTGCGAGATTCCCAGCCGCTTGGCGAGGGTGCGGGTGGGATACAAGCCGTTCCCGAGATTGACGAAGTGGGTATTGCGCTTGAGAAACGCCTCAAACACCGGGGCGTTGGCCTTGGACCGGGCGGCGATTCGCTCCGGCGGAACGCCCTTGAGCAAGCCCTCGGTCTCGCCGAAGTCGATGGCGATCTGCCCGTCGAACAACTTGGCCATCCCCATGCCGAGCGTCTGTTCCTGAGCGTCGTATTTGGCGGGGACCTCATCGTAGGACCGCCGGATGAGGCGCTCGCTCCAGATCGACAACACCGGCTGGAGGCCCAGCTTTTGGGCTTCGATGGCGAGATCTTCCATCAGCGCGGCGTCGCGCACGCTGCCGCTGATGAGCACCGTCTGTCCTTCTTTCAGCCCGGTGCTCGTCACCAGGTTATGGGCGACGGCCTTGAGCTGGGACTTGGCGGCTTGCTGAGCGGGGACCGCGGTGGCGACCACGGCGCCCGTGAGGAGGAGGAGAGCGAGTCGTTGGGTCACGGTTGCCTCCTTGGAGTGGCTTAGTCCCCGAAATACGCCAGCCTCACGTCCAGCACGTCCGGCGCGCGCCCGAGGTGCTCCAGCACGCCGTTAGTCAGTGGCTGGTCGACGGTGATCGCCGCCAGCGCGTCCGTGCCCGGCGTGGCGCGCCGGGCCTGGTGGTAACTGCCGATGTTGATCCCCGCCTGACCCAGCAGCGTCCCCACCCGCCCGATGACGCCGGGCACGTCGCGGTTCTTGATCACGAGCATCCATCCCTCGGGGGCCACGTCGATATGGTAGTCGTCCACCCGGATCACCCGGCCGTGGCTGTTCCCCACGAGCGCCCCGGCGACGTGCACCCGGCCACGCCCGGTCTCGAGCGTCACGCCCAGCGTGGTCTCGAACCCCGGCTCGGGGGTCCCGGTCTTGCGCGCGTGGCGGATGCCGCGCTCCTCGGCGATGAGCAGCGCGTTCACGAGGCTCACCGGCTCCACGTTCATTGCCGAGAGCAATCCCTCGACGGCGGCGATCAGCACGGGCCGGGGCGCCGCCTCGTCTTTGCCGCCGTAGTCCACTTCGACTGCGGTGACCGGACCGTCCACCAGCGCGAGCGCCAGGCGCGCCAGCCGGCGCGCCAGGTCGAGCAGCGGCCCGAGCCGCCGCAACAGGTCGGCCGAGATGCCGGGGACGTTGAGCGCAAACGACAGGTCCCCGGCGACGAGCGCCTCGCGCACGGCGGTGCAGACCTCGAGGCTCACCCGCTCCTGGGCTTCCGCCGTCGACGCGGCGAGGTGGGGGGTGAGGATCACCCGCTCGAGTTGCCGCAGCGGCGCGTCCTTGGGCAGCGGCTCGACGGCGAACACGTCGATCGCCGCACCGCGGATGCGCTTGGCCTGCACCGCCTCCGCCAGCGCCGCTTCGTCCACGAGCTCGCCGCGCGCGGTGTTGATCAGCACCGCCGTCGGCTTCATCAGCTGCAAGCGCGCGGCATTGATCAGATGGTGCGTCTGCTCGGTATGCGCCACGTGCAGCGTGACGACGTCGGCCTGGCGCAGCAACTGATCGAGTGGAAGGAGCTTGATCTGGAGCTCGGCGGCGCGCTCGGGGGCGAGATAGGGATCGTGTCCCACCACCTGCATACCGAACGCCCGCGCGATCCCGGCCACGTGGCCGCCGATTCGCCCCAGCCCCACGATCCCGATCGTCTTGCCCCGGAGCTCCGTTCCTTCGAACCGCTTGCGGTCCCACTCCCCGCGCCGCATCGCCTCGGCCGCCCAGGGGATGTGCCGCACCAGGCCGAGCAGCAACCCCATGGCGTGCTCGGCCGCGCTCACCGTATTCGCCCCCGGCGCGTTCATCACGGCGATCCCGCGGCGCGTCGCGGCCGGGACGTCGATGTTGTCGACGCCCGTCCCGGCGCGGGCGATCACCTTGAGGTGCGGCGCGCGGGTGAGCAGGTCGGCGGTGACGCGCGTCTCGCTACGCACGATCAGCGCGTCCGCCCCGGCGAGCGCCCGCTCCAGCTCTTCGCGCGGCTTCCCCGCGAAGCTCGCGACTTCCACGTCGGGGGTCGCGGCGAGGAGGGCGAGCCCTCCCTCCGCTACACGGTCGGCGACGACCACGTGGTGTGTCACGTCATCAGCCCGTCGAGCAGCGCCAGCAGCTCCTCGAGCGCGCCCACGGTGTGGTCGCCCATGTGGCCGATCCGGATCGTCGTCTCTTTGAGAGGCCCGTATCCCGCGCCGATCGTCCAGCCGGCTTCCTTGAGCCCGCCCACGATGGCCTTCGCGCTCTTTCCCTCGGGGACTTTGAGGCACGAGACGGTCCAGCTGCGCCGCCCCTCGCGCGGCAGATACGGCACGCCGCGCTGCTCGCTCCACGCTTCCACGCGCGAGCGCATCGCGTCGTGCCGCCGCCAGCGGGCTTCGACCCCTCCGTCGCGCTCGATGCGTGCGAGCTGGGTCTCGAGCGCGTACAGGAGCGAGATCGCGGGCGTGTTGGTGGGCTGGTGCTTGACCGTCGCCTCCGTGAAGCTCACGAGGTCGAAGTAGAGCCCGCGGTTGGGGAGGGTCTTGGCGCGCTCGAGCATGCGCTCGGACGCCACACCCAGAGCCAGTCCAGGCGGGAGCGCGAGTGCCTTCTGGGATCCGGTCAGCGCGAAGTCGAGCTGCCACCGATCGGTCTCGACGGGTGAGCCGGCGACCGACGTCACGGCGTCAGCCAGCAGCAGCACGTCGTCGAATTCGCGCACCACCGCGGCCAGGGCCTCGAGGTCCTGCAATACGCCGGTGGACGTCTCGGAGTGGACCACGGTGACGGCGTCCACAGGAGAGCGGCGCAGCGCATCGCGCAGCATGTCGGGCTCGACGGCGCAGCCCGGCGGCACGTCGAGCCGGAGGCACTCCTTACCGCAGGCCTGCACCAGCTTGGCGAATCGCTCGCTGAAGGACCCGTTGACGAGCGAGAGCGCACGCCGGCGGACGCCGTTGCGCGCGGCCAGCTCCATGAACCCCGTGGCCGACGTGGTACCCACCAGAACAGTGCGCGACGTGCGGAACAGACGGGCGAGCGGCAGCTGCATCCCCTGGAGCAGCCGCTCCATGGCGCCCGAGCGGTGCCCGATCATGGGCCGCACGAGCGCCGCCAGCACCTCGGGATGCACGTCGGTGGGGCCGGGAAGAAAAAAACGCCCGAAGGCGGGCGCGGTCATGCGGTGGCGCGGGCGAGCGCTGCGACCAGCCCTTCCTCCACGACTTCCTTCGTTGTGACGAGCCGCACCCCTTCATCACCCCACTCCCGCAGCAGGTGCTCGGACGCGTCCCGGTCGATACCGCGGACCGCGTCGGTGACGACGAACAACCGCGTGTGAGGCCGGTGCTCGAGCAAGCCTTCGACCGCCGCCTTGTCGCACACGTCGGTCGCTACGCCGTACACCACGATGTCCTCCGGGTCCAGCACGTCGACGACGGTCATCACGTTCTCGTTCGTGAACACGTCGAAGCGGTGCTTGTGGAACAGAATGTCGCCGCGGTGCGCGCGGACGCGGTCGCCCAGCGTCTTGGGATCAATCCGGGCCGGCTCGATCACGAGCGGGTCGCGCAGTGTCGTCTCCGGGATCTTCTTCTGCCCGGGCGTCCCCCGCAAACAGTGTGCCGGGAACGTGGTCTTCCAGTCCGGCGTGGCCGAGATCTCGGCGTGGCCGACCACGTGATCGTCGGCGCTGGCGATGACCCGGATCCCGTGGGCGTGGGCGTAGTCGGCGAGCTTCTTGAGGTTGGGAATGATCTGCTCGGCCTCGGGCACATACAGCTTGCCGTCGGCGCGCATGAAGTCGTATTGGGTGTCGACGTCCCAGAAGATGACGCGGGGCATGCCGGGCTCCTTGCCGCAGGACAGCGTGGGGAATCTCTCCGAGGATGTAGGAACGTGTCAACAGGAGGGAGGAAAGGCCAAGGCTACAGGCCTGTCCTACAGCCGCAGCACCACCGCAACCTCATCACAACAGTTTTGGCGCGGACACCTGGCGCAATCCGCCCACACCTTGAGCGGGAAGTGCTCCTTCTCGGCCAGGACGAAACCGAGCTTGAGGAAGAACGTCGGCTTGCGCGTCAGCGCCAGCACTTCGGCGATCCCGTGGGCGCGCGCTTCCGTGATGAGCGCCTCCGTCAGCGCCCGGCCCACGCCGCCGCCCTGGTAGCTCGCGGCCACGGCGAGCCCCGCGACCTCCGCCAGCGCGAGCGAGTAGATCTTCAGCGAGCCGCACCCCACGATGCCGCCACCGGGCTGCTCGGCCACGACGTATTCCTTGATGTGCCGGCACAGGTCGTAGTTGCTGCGGGGCAGCAGGTCGCCGGTCGCGACGTAGGGCGCCATGAGCGACTCGAGGGCCGGGACGTCGGCCAGGGTGGCCGGGCGCACCTGACGGAGCAGGGAGCCGGGAGCAGTACCTTCCGGGGCGATGTGAAGGTCCGGCTTGCGACGGAGGGAACTGCTCCCGGCGCCCTGCTCCCCCAGGATCGGCAGCGCGCTCACGCAAGCACCGCTTCGAGCACGACCGTCCCCCGCTCCAGCTCCTCGGGCGTGATGACGAGCGGTGGTACAAGCCGGAGCACGTTCGTCCCCGCGGTCAGGATCAGCAGTCCCCGCTCGCGCGCGGCGGTCACGAAGGGCGCCGCCGGCTCGGTGAGCTCGAGGCCCCACATCAGCCCGCGCCCGCGCGCCTCGCGCACCCGGGGACGGCGCGCCGCCAGGGCCGCGAGCCGGGCGCCGAGCCACTCGCCCTTGCTGCGGACTTGGGCGAGGAAATCGGGGTCCGCGATGGTCTGCACCACCGCCAGCGCGACGCTCGAGACCAGCGGGCCCCCGCCGAATGTGGTCGCGTGGTCGCCGGGCTTGAGGGCCGTCGCGATCGCGTCCCGCAGGAGCACCGCCCCCATCGGCAGTCCTCCGGCGAGCGGCTTGGCGAGCGTGAGGAGGTCGGGGACGATGCCGGTCTGCTCGTAGGCGAACAGCGTGCCCGTGCGCCCCAGGCCGCACTGCACTTCGTCGAAGATGACGGCCACGCCCCGGGAATCACACAGCTCCCGCACGAACCCGAGCCACTCCGGGTCGACCGGGCGCACGCCCCCCTCGCCCTGGACCGGCTCCACGATCACGGCCGCCGTGCGGGACGCCGATACCGCGTGATCCACCGCGGCCCAATCCTCCCGCGGGACGATCCGGATACTGGGCACCAACGGCTCGAACGGTTTGCGGTACTCGGGGCGATCGGTGGCGGCGAGCGTGGCGAACAGCCTGCCGTGGAAGCTTCCGCTGAAGGCGACGATCTCCGTCTTGCCCGACCACTTGCGGGCGAATTTGAACGCGGCCTCGTTCGCCTCGGCGCCCGAGTTGCACAAGAACACTCGATCGGCGAACGACCGCGCCACCAGCTCCTCGGCGAGCCGCTCGCCCGGCTCGGTGCAATAGAGATTGGAAACGTGGATCAGCCCCGTGCTCAGGGCCTGCTCCATCGTCTCTCGCACCACCCGGTGGTTGTAGCCGAGCGCGTTCACCGCGAGCCCGGCCGTGAAATCGAGGAAGCGCGCGCCGTCCTCCGCGATGAGCTCCGCGCCGTCCCCGCGGACGAACCGGGGGCCGACGCGGCTGTACACGGCGAGCAGCGCCGCAGGCGCGGCCGAGACGGCCGGCGTGGCCCGGGTGGCGGAGGGGGTGGCGTTCACGCGGCCTGGACGGCGGCCGAGAGGATACGAGTGCCGGCGGAGGCGTGCCCGAGCACGTGCAAGTCGCCGATCCGGACGGCGCGGGCGCCGAGGCGGATAGCGGTCGCGGCGGCGCGCAGCTTGGCGGCCATGCCGTCAGTCGCTGCGCCGAGCTCGATGAGCGTCTCGATTTCGTCGGCCGCGAGCGATGGTTGAACGGCGCCGTCCACGCTCACGCCCGGCACGTCGGAGACGAAGAGCAGCTCCGTGGCGTGGAGCGCCCCGGCCACGGCCGCCGCGGCGTCGTCCGCGTTGACGTTGAACGGAAGGCCGCCCTCCGCACCGGGCGCCATAGGCGCGATCACGGGCGTCAGCCCGGCCAGTAGCAAGCTGTGCAGCAGCGAGGTCCGGACCTCAACGATCTCGCCCACGTGTCCGAGGCCGCCGGCCGCGGGCCGTGCCGTCAGCAGGCCGCCGTCCACGCCCGAGAGGCCGAGGGCGTCGAGGCCGGCGGCGCGCAGCGCCGCGACCAGCAGGCGATTCACCGGCCCCGCCAGCACCATTTCCACCACCTCCGCCACCTCGGGGCTCGTGACGCGGCGGCCCGCGTGCTTCTCGACCGGAATGTCCAGACGCCGCGACACCGCGCTCACCGCCTCGCCGCCCCCGTGCACGAGGACCACCGGCCCGACCGCCTTGAGGGCGTCCGCGCACGCGGCGAGCCACTCGGGGCGATCGAGCTCGTTCCCGCCCAATTTGACGACGCGGACGCTCAGCACACGAGCCCCGCCGTCTCCGGCAGCCCCAGCATCACGTTCATGTTCTGGATCGCCTGTCCCGCGGCCCCCTTCACGAGGTTGTCGATCGCGGCGATCACGGTGAGCCGCGGCCGGCGCACGTTCGCAACCGGCGCGACACCGATGGCCACGCGATTGCGGTATACGACGTCCTTGAGGGACGGCAGCGCCCCGGGCGTGATCACGACGCACCGCTCGCCCGAGTACGCCGCCTGGTACAACGCCTCCGCCGCCCCCTGATCGAGCGCTTGCGTGAGCGGGACGTGGATCGTTTCGAGAATCCCCCGCTTCACGGGCAGGAGATGCGGCGTGAACACGAGATCCCCGGTGAAGCCGCCCTCGCGTGCCAGCGTCGCTCGCAGCTCCGGGAGATGCCGGTGGCCGTTTCCCACCGCATATGCCCGGAAGTCCTCGGCCACCTCCCCGAACAGCAGCTCGCGCTGCGGCGTCCGGCCCGCACCGGTCACCCCGGATGCGGCGTCGATCACCACCTCACGCGACGCGTCGATCAGCCCCTGTTGCGCGAGCGGGATCAACGCGAGCAACGCGGCGGTCGGATAGCAGCCGGGATTCGCTACGAGCTCCGCCGCCGCCACGCGGCGCCGCGTCACCTCGGTCAAGCCGTACACGGCCTCGGGCGACAGTCGGAAGTCGGCCGAGAGATCCACGGCCCGCTTGCCGGCGGCCCGCGCCTCGTGCACGTGGCGCGCCGACACGCCGTGCGGCAGCGCCGACAGCACGATCTCCGCGGAGCCGAGGGGGGCATCGTCGGTCCGCAAGAGCCGGTGGCCTTCGACGACTTCGCCGGCCGCCGACTCCGCGGTGGCGAAGACAACCGAGGCCCCAGGATGGCGGGCGAGCAGTCGCAACAACTCCTGGCCCACGTACCCGGAGGCCCCGAGCACGCCCACCGGGACGGATGCATGAATATTCATTTTGACGGAAAAATATACAGACCCGGCGGGAACGCAAGGGCGCCGCGGCGCTGGCGCCGCCGGACGGGCCGGCGTAGCGTCCCCGATGCGCACGACCTGCCACGCCCTGCGGACAGCGCTGTGTCTCATCGCGCTGGGCCCTGGGCTCGCGGCGCAGGGCCAGCCCCGCCGCATCCTCACCCTGGACGACCTCTACCGGCTCCGCGACGTGAGCGACCCGCAGGTCTCTCCCGACGGTGCCTGGGTCGCCTACACGGTCGCGACCCCGGACACCGCCGAAGACAAGAACCGCAGCGCCGTCTGGATGACGAGCTGGGATGGCGCTCGCACGGTGCGGCTCACGACCTCCAAACCAGGCGAGAACACGCCCCGCTGGAGCCCGGACGGGCGCTACCTCGGATTCCTGTCGAGCCGCGAGGACGAGCACGCGCAGCTCTGGCTGTTGAACCGGTCGGGGGGCGAAGGGCGCAAGACGACCGCGTTCAAGGGCGACGTGGACGACTACGTGTGGGCCCCGGACGGGAAGCGGATCGCGCTCGTGGTGGAGGATGCCGACACGGCGAAGCCGAAGACGCCGGCGCCGATCGTGATCGATCGGTTCCAGTTCAAGCAGGACGAGATCGGCTACCTCGGGAAGCGGCGGCGACACCTCTACGTGCTGGACGTGGAGAGCGGCCAGAGCGCGCTCATCACGCCCGGCGAATACGATGAGCTGCTGCCGGCGTGGTCGCCCGATGGCAAACGGCTCGTCTTCGTGAGCAAGCGCCGGCCCGACTTCGATCGCGACAACAACTGGGATCTGTACGTGATCGACGCCGCCCCCCTCCCGGGCGCCGCGCCGCGGCAGCTCACCAGCTTCGCCGGTCCGGACAACGATCCGGACAGCGAGAGCCGGCCGGCGTGGAGCCCCGACGGCCGCTCCATCGCTTACCTCCAGGGCGGCCCGCTGCAGCTCATCTACTACGCCGTGCAGAAGCTCGCGGTGATCCCGGCGGCGGGCGGGACTCCCCGCATCCTGACGGCCGCGCTCGACCGCAACGTCTCGAACCCCGTGTGGTCGGCCGACGGGTCGTCGGTCCTGTTCCTGCTCGAGGACGATCGCGCGGCGCAGCTGGCCCGCGTGCCGGCGGGCGGGGGAGCGATCGAGCGCGTGCTGGACGGAGCGCGGGTCGTCCTCGCGTTTTCGACCGGACCCGACGGGAGGATCGCCGCCCTGGCGGCCACGACCGAGGCGCCGCCCGAGGTCTTCGCCGTCGAGCAGAACGGGCTGCGATCGCTGTCGCGGCAGAACGACGCCTGGCTCGGCGAGCTACGGCTGGGCGCCGTGGAGCCGGTCAGTTTTCGCAGCCGCGATGGAACGCCCGTCAACGGCTTTGTCGTGAAGCCGCCCGACGATCGGTCTCCCCCGGGCGGCCGCCACCCGGCGCTGCTCCGCATCCACGGCGGCCCCGTGTCACAGTTCGCGTACCGCTTCGACTTCTCGTTCCAGTTGTTCGCGGCCCGTGGGTACCTGGTCGTCGCCGCGAACCCCCGTGGCAGCTCGGGGCGCGGCGAGCAGTTCTCGTCCGCGATCTTCGCGGACTGGGGCAACAAGGATGCGCAGGACGTGTTGGCCGCGATCGACTACGCGGTGGCGCAGGGGTGGGCCGATCCGGGCCGGCTCGGCGTCGGGGGCTGGAGCTACGGCGGCATCCTCACGAACTACGTGATCGGACAAGACCGCCGCTTCAAAGCCGCGGTCAGCGGCGCGAGTGCGTCGAACATCCTCGCGGGCTTCGGCACCGACCAGTACGTGCGCGAATACGAAGCGGAGCTGGGACTCCCCTGGCGGAGCCCGGCCACGTGGGTCAAGCTCTCGTCTCCTTTCCTGCACGCCGATCGCATCGCCACACCCACGCTGTTCCTGTGCGGCGACAAGGACTTCAACGTGCCGCTCCTCAACTCGGAGCAGATGTACCAGGCGCTGCGGAGCCTCGGCGTGGCGACCCAGCTCGTCATCTACCCCGACCAGTACCACGACATCCGGCGGCTCAGCTTCCGGCGGGACCGGCTGGAGCGGTATCTCGCGTGGTATGACAAGTACGTGAAGCCTTGATGGCAGGCGTAGGGGCGCAGCCTGCTGCGCCCCCACAAGTCATTCGACCCGCTCCAGGCGCGGGTTCGGCCGGTAGCTCCGGCCGACCTTCGCGCACGGCTTCCCTTCCACGCGTACGACATCGGCCGTGAAGTCGAAACGACCCTGAAAGAGACTCGAGCCGACGCCGTACATGTCCACGGGGACGTCCTGCTCCTCGAAGTCGCGGATCTTCTCCACGGTGAAGCCGCCCGAGACGACGATCTTCACGTGTCGAAAGCCCTCCCGATCGAGGGCCCGTCGCACGTTCCACACGAGCTGCGGGTTCACTCCGGTGGGCTTGAATGTGCCCATCTCGGGGATCACCGACTTGTCCACCAGCGTCTCGGCGGTGTCGATGCGCACCCCGTACAGTCGCTGGCCCAGCGCCCGTGCCACCTGGAGCGAAGTGCCGACGCAGTCGTTCTCGAAGTCCACGAGGGTGATGAGCCGTACGTTCGGGTCCGACAGCTCGGCGAACTTGCGAGAGGCGAGCACCGTGTCCCCGTGGTACGCCGCGATGAGCGCGTGCGGCACGGTGCCGATGCCCTCCGAGCCCCACCACGACGCCTGAGCATCGGTCGAGACGCCGATCGCACCGGCGATGTGGGCGGCGTAGCCGTCCCCGGTCTGCACGAGCCAGTGGTCGTGTCGCGCCGGGAAGAACATCACCTGCTTGGGCTTGGCGGCTTCCACCACGCGCCGCGTATTGGTTCCAACCTTGGTGCGCCGCGCCAGCACGCCGAGATACAGCGTCTCGAGATGGGCGAAGGCGTCGTACGGTCCTTCGATCAGGAGCACCGTCTCCCACGGCTCGATCTCGTCCCCATCGTACAGGGCGGTGACCTGCACCTCGGACCAATCCATGCTGCACAGCTTGAGGATGGCGATCGCCTCGTCGATGCCTCCGAGGAAGGCGTGCGCCTTGCCGAACACCTGCATCGTCACGCACGGCCGGTGCTTGTCCTTGAGCAGCAGGTCGCGCGCACGCACGAAGTATTTATCGGAGTAGTAACCCTCCCGCATTCGGTCGACGGGGAGGTGGAAGATCGAGGGATCGAGTCGCGTCCTGGACATGGCTGAAAATATCGCGCTCAGCGCGCGCCCGGCCACCCGAACGTGGCCACGAGTGTGTCCCCACCCGTGAGGGCGAGACGGCGAGCCACGTTGTCGAGCCGTCCGCAGCGGACGCGGGCCGGCTCCGCCGCGCCCGGCACGAGGAGCCGCAGGCAGACGACGTCAGCGTCCACGGCGAGCGCGCTGTCCCGCCCTGTGCGGGGCGGCTCGGGCCGCTCGAGGGTGACGTCGAACTCCGACCGCTGGCGACCCAACGTGAAGCTGACCCGGCGACCGGCCGACTCGGGAACCAGGTCGAGGGCGTGCGGGCTGCTCGCGGTGTCCCCACGCACCAGGCTGAGCCGCACCGTCACCCGTCGCGGCGGCACGACCGCTTGGGCGTTGAAGGCGACGGCCGGGTCTATGATGCTGACCTCCTCGCTGGGTCTGGTCTGGCCGGCCGCCGACTCGCGGTCCACCGCGATCTCTACCCACAGCGCGCGGCGCTGGCCTGGGCGCTCTGGGCCGAACGGGTGGAGCCGGGCGCTCCCACCCCAGGCGATCCGGGCCCACCGCCGATAGCTGTCCTCCTCCCACAGGGGGAGCCCACGACGCGACCGACCCGACGGCCGCCGGCCGAAGAACAGCCCCGCCAGGTTGACGGTGTCGGGCTCGGGGAGGGTGGCGAGCAGCCCCTGCAGCTCGGCCGTCCCGGCCTGTAACGACAGTCGCAGATTCGTCTCGGGCGGCCCGCTCACGACGGCGGTCGCGAGCAGCCGGGTGTCGATCCCCGTGCGCTCGACCACGCGCAGGCGGTAGGTCACCCGGTAGGTTGGCGCCTGGGCGGAGGTCGGGGAGCCGGGGCCGCCGACGAGGAGCGCCGCCGCCAGCGCGCTACGGCGCCACGAACGTGGCACGGGTGGCCTCGAGCGAAGCGGGACCCGGCCCGCCCCAGCGCACGTGGGCGAACCACCCCGCGGCGACGCCGGCGATCAGGCTGATGGCCATCCAGAGCCCCAGGATCCGCCCCCGGATGGCCGGTCGGGGCACCGTCCGGGCGTGCGGCTCCCCCGCCGAGCGGGCGAACGCGACGCGCATCTCGAGATGGCTGATGCGCGCCTCGGCACAGTGCCGGCAGCCGGCGAGGTGGCGCGCCAGCGCCGCCCGCTCGGGCAGGCTGAGCTCGCCGTCGACCTCCTGCTCGATCTGCCGCACCCAGTCGTCGTGCCTCAGGGAAGCTCCTCCCGCACCTGGTAGCGCAGCGCGCGGCGCTGCATCCAGCGCACCGCGAGCGCGTCGGCGAGGGAGCGGAACGCGCGGTTCCACATGCCGTACTTCGTCCGCCCGAACCGCCGCGGCCGGTGCTGGACGGGGGTCTCCACCACGGTCCCGCCGTGCAACTTGATGAGCGTGGGCAAGAAGCGGTGCATGCCGTGAAACAGCGGCAGCGCGCGTACCGCGTCGGCGCGGAACGCCTTCAGCGAGCAGCCGGTGTCCCGGATGGTTTCGCGGTTCAGCCGGTTGCGCACGCCGTTGGCGATGCGGCTCTGCAGCCGCTTCCATCCGCTATCGTGGCGGTTCGTGCGGTATCCCACGACGGCGGTGGCGCCGCTCCGCTCGAGCTCGGCGACGAGGGCCGGGACATCGGCCGGGTCGTTCTGCAGATCGGCGTCGAGCGTCACGATCACCCGGCCGCGCGCGGCCTGGAACCCGGCCGCGAACGCCGCCGTCTGCCCCGCATTGTGCGCAAAGGCGACGACGTGCAGCTCGGGGTGGTCGCGCTTCAGCGCCTTCAGCACGTCGAGCGACCCGTCCGTCGAGCCGTCGTCCACCGCGACGATCTCATATGTCCACCTCCCCCGGGCGCCGAGCGCGCGCCCGATCTCTTCGACCAGGAGCGGCAGGCTCTCACGCTCGTCATACACCGGGACGACGAGCGAGACGTCAACCGGAGATCGACCGGACATACTTCAGCTCGGGCGCATCGGGATGCTCCGCGGCAAGGCGAGCGATCAGGGCGTCGGCTTTGGCGGCGTCTTTCTGGTGCGTGCGATAGATCTCGGCGAGCCGGATCCCCGCGATCATAAGCCGGTGGGGGGAGGGGGGCGGCACGGCGCCAACTAGACGCTCCAGCGTCGCGGTCTCCTGCTCGATCGTGATGCGGGTGCCCGGCGGCATCTCCCCACCCGTCAAGGCGCTCCCGAAGATGCGGCCGAGCGGAAGCAGCGCCCCGGACAACGAGCCAAAAAAGCTCCATGCGCCCCACAGCGCGAGCCCCAGGGCCAGCAGCTCCCAGTTGAGGCTCCGCTCGGCGACCAGCTCGATCAGCAGCAACGCCGCGGCAACGGCGAGCGCCGTGCCGAGAACGCCGCGGACCACCGTGGCGGGGCCTGGCGGGTCTTGCTCGTCCACGGTCGGAACGGTATCGCCGCACCCCTGGTGGAGCAAGTTGACAGCCGTCGCCCGAGCGGGTAGAACCAGACCATCACCTTGCCCCGGAGTGCCGTGTGTCCGACCTCCTGTCCCGTCGCGAGTTCGTCGCTTCCAGCGCTGTCGGCGTCGCCGCCGCCACGGCGCCGGACATCCCCTATCCCATGCGACCGCCGCGGCCGCTCCCGGCCCCGAGCCGCTGGGCGGCGAAGCCGGTGGCAGTCTCCAGCGCGAACGGGCTCCGCGCGGTGCAGAAGGCATTCGACATGCTGATGCAGGGTGCGGACACGCTGGATGCGGCGATCGAGGGTGTGAAGATCCAGGAGCTCGATCCGAAGGACGACTCCGTCGGGTACGGCGGTCTGCCGAACGCCGAAGGGGTCGTGCAGCTCGACGCATCCTGCATGCACGGGCCCACCAAGCGGGCCGGTGCGGTGGGCGCGCTGGAAGGCATCAAGACGCCGTCCGAGGTCGCGAAGCTCGTGCTCAAGTACACGAACCACATCTTCCTCGTGGGGGAAGGCGCGAAACGGTTCGCGCTCCAGTACGGCTTCAAAGAGGAGGACCTGCTGACCGAGCACTCGCGCGAGGTGTGGTTGCATTGGCGTGCGAATCTGAACCCGGACGACGACTACCTCGACGTGCCCGAGGCGGAGCACGTGGCCGCGCGCCCCACCGGGACCATCAACTGCGACGCCGTGACGCCGCAGGGCGACCTCTCGTCGGTGACGACGACGAGCGGGCTCGCCTTCAAGATCCCGGGCCGCGTGGGGGACAGCCCGATCATCGGCGCCGGTGAGTACACCGACAACGACGTCGGGGCCGCTGGCTCGACCGGTCGGGGGGAGTCCAACATCAAGGTGTGCGGCGGGTTCCTCACGGTCGAGTTCATGCGGCGCGGCATGAAGCCCACCGACGCCTGTCTCGAGACCCTCAAACGGGTCGTGCAGCTGACCGAGAAGCGGCTGCTCGGCCCCGACGGCAAACCCAAGTTCGGCCTCAATTTCTACGCCGTGAACAAGCGCGGCGAGTTCGGCGCCGCCTCGCTCTACCCGAGCCATTACGCCGCGCACGACGGCGCGGAGGCGAAGCTGCGGGACACGGCGTACCTCTACGACCGCCCCGCTGCGAGCCGTTAGCGCCGCCGTCGCGCTGCTGGCGGGCGTCGCTCCGGGGCTCGTCGCGCAACGCTATTGGCAGGCCAAGCTGTACCCGTTCGTGTTTTACAGCACGATCGACGGGTTCTGGGGCGCGTTCCACTACGGCCGCTACAGTCCCGTCGGCGCGCTGGAGCGCCCCGAAGAGCACCTGGCGTCGCTGGGCTTCGACGCGGCCGCGAGCACGCAGGGAAGCTATCGCGTCATCGCGAACGCGCAGGCGCCAGCCTGGTGGGAAGGCTGGCGGGCGAGCCTGACGTTCGTGGCGGCGCGCGCGAACCGGCTCGGCTACTACGGACTAGGGAACGCGACGTCGTATTCGAGCGACAGCATCGCGGCCGCGGGACCGTTCTACTACCGGGTGAGCCGCACCTCCCTCGCAGGGCGCGCCACCGTGCAGCGGCGGGTGGTCGGCCCGCTGCGGGTGCTGGCGGGCGCGGCCCTCGAGCACTCGGACTTCCGGCCGCTGCCGGGGCCCAGCGTGTTCCGCCGCGACCTCGCGTCCGGCGCGGTGGACCCCGCGACCGTCCCTTTCACGGACAAAGTGCTCCGCGCCGGGCTCGTCTTCGACACACGGGACAACGAGCTCGATCCGCACAGCGGCGTAATCCTGGAAGCGTTGTTCGCAAGCGGCACGGGCTATACCCGCACCACCGCCGATGGGCGGGCGCAGCTCCATCCGCTGGAGCGGCTCGTTCTGGCGGGACGGCTGGCCGCGGAAGGGACCGGCGGCAATCCGCCGCTTGCCGCACAACAGGAAATGGAGTCGAGCGAGCGGCCGTTCGTTGCCGTTGGGGGGTACCGCTCGCTCCGCGGCTACCACGACGGGCGGTTCACCGGGCGCGGCAAGTTGCTGGGCGGGGTCGAGGCGCGCTACGTGGTCTTCGCGGCGCCGAGCGAGGCGAAACTGAAGATCGTGGAGCTCAAGCTGGTCGCGTTCTACGAGTCGGCTACGGCCGCGGGAGCGAGGGCGGGCAGCTGCTGGTCGGGACGAGCTGGAGTTACTGAAACACGACGCGCAGTTCAGACCTCCCGGATTTCCACGCCGCGCCTCGCCAATTCCTTCACGTACTCTTCAAACGGCACGGCTTCGTCCGGCGTGCGCACACCCTTCGCGCTGATGCGACCGTCCACCTGCATCAGGCCGGTGATGGCGAGCGAGTAGCCGGTGGTGCGCATCATCGCGCTGATGCCGTGCGCCTCGTCGTAATAGTCGAGCAGCTGCCACGCGGCCCGCTCGCCGTTGCGCCCGCGCACGTCCACGCGCAACGCCACGAAGTCCCGCCCCTCGGACTGCGTGAGCTTGGGGGACACGGTGGCGATGAAGGCATCGCGCGGCACCACTTCTTGGCCTTTGACCTTCACGGGCGTGAGGTCGAGCAGGCCGAGGTCACGGATCGGCCGCATGATCGCAACGTGCCCCGGGTAGCGGAGCGTCTTGTACTCCATGGTCCGAACCTTGCCCGCGTACACCCACGGCAGAATGGAGATGCCGCCCCCGGTGTGGAACGCTTCGAGCACGCCGACCGGCGGCGGGAAGGCCACTTCCTCGAGCTCGGAGAGCGCGTCCAGCCGGGTCGGCTTGCCGTCTCGCAGCACCCACGAGGGGGTCGTGTAGTAGTCGAGCGCCCCTTCGAGCGAGTACACGATCTGATAATTGAGCGGTGGCTCCGGATGCTGCGGCAGGCCGCCGACGTAGATCTTCACCGCGTCCGCCTCGCCGACGCGCCGGATGCCCTCGGCGGCGAGGATGTTCACCATCCCCGGCGCGAGCCCGCAGTCCGGGATGACGGAGACACCGCGCCGCTGCGCCTCCGCGTCCAGCTCGCGCTGCTGGAACACGATCTCGGTGTTGCCGCCCAGATCGGCGCAGTGGACGCCCAGCTCCACCGCCGCTCGCGTGACGTCCAGGTTGAAGTAGTACGGCGCCGCGTTCAGGACGGCGTCCTGCCCCCGCAGCGCCGCGCGCAGGGCCGCGCCATCCTGCAGGTCGAGCTTGCTGAGCGCGAGGCGCTTGCCGCCGGGCGACTTCAGCAACCGGGAGACGCGGTCCGGCTTCAGGTCGGCCACGGTCACCTGCTCGACGCCGGGCTGCTGCAACAGATCGTAGGCACAGGCGGACCCCTGGAGCCCAGCGCCCAAAACCAGCATGCGCATCGCGCAATTGCCTCCGAACGTGCGTGAGGGGGAACGACGAGCGCGGAAAGCTAGCGGGGCGCCTTGGCCCACGGAACCCCGGCGCCCTGCGCGGCGCCAGGTTAGATTCGCGCGCGATGGCCCAGGCCGATCTCACGCGCCAACGGCTCGTCCGCGCTGCGCTCGAGCTGTTCACTTCCGTCGGCTATCACCTGACGACCACGCCGCTCATCGCCAAGAAGGCGGGCGTCGCCGAAGGCACGATCTACCGGCACTTCGACTCGAAGCAGCACCTGTTGAATGAGCTGTATCGCGCGGCGGGACGCTGGGCGGGCAAGGTCGTGAAAGAGGCAGACGCCCTGAAGGTGGGCCCGCGGGAGAAACTCGCCGAGCTCGCGCGTGGGCTGGTGGCCGGAGCGGAGCGCGAGCCGGCCGTCGCGCGGCTGTTTTTCCTGCAGCGGCACGCCGACCTGCTGGACGAGGAGAGCCACAAGGTCGCCCGGGATTTCCGGCTCGGGCTCGAGAGCCTCATCGCACAGGGCAAGGCGGACGGCACCGTGAAGCCCGGAGCGGCCGAAGTCTGGGCGGCCGTGTGGCTCGGCGTGGTAACGCTCGTCGTCGATCGGGCGGCGAGCAAGGAATGGCCGGGGAACCACGCCGGCGTGACGCTCGCGCTCGACGCCGCCTGGGACGCGATCGCCGCGGCACGCGCGTGAGGCCGTGGATGAGGCCGCGACGCGAGCCGGTCGGGGCCCTGCGAAGCGACTGCGTATTTTTGTCGCGGAACAGGGCCCCGATCGGCGAGCATCACGCGCGCCGCAACGTGAACAGCTCGATCTCCGGCGGCGCGAACACCCGAATCGGCACGCCCACCACGCCGATCCCACGGCTTACGTACAGCTGGCTGTTCCCCCGCTGGAAGTGGCCCATCACGTACTTGGTGATCAGTCGGCCGGGCGACCAACCGATCCCGGGGATGTAGAGCTGGCCGCCGTGGATGTGCCCGGCGAGCGTGAGCGGAATGCCGCGCGGCACGGCCGTGTCCCACGCGCCCGGCCGGTGCGCCAGCAGGATCTTGAAGGCCTCGGTCGGCGCCGCTCGGAGCGCGGCCGCGACGTCGGCCGGCTGGGGGTCGTCCGCGCTCCAGTTGTGCGGGTCGTCGATGCCGAGCAGCGCAAGGGTCGCCCCGCCGCGCTCGACCAGATGGCACTCGTTCTGGACGAACACCTGCCCCGCCTCCCGGCAGCCGCGGATCACCTCCCGCTCGCCGGTATAGCGGTCGTGGTTCCCGAGCACGGTCACCACGCCGAGCGGCGCGCGCAGCTCGCGGAACGCGCGCACGTAGGCCGGAATGTACGAGGGCGAGATATCGATCATGTCGCCCGTTTGCACGATCAGATCGGGCTGAAGTGCGTTGACCCGCCGCACGATCTCCTGCATCCGGTCTTCCCCGAGGTGAATGCCGGCGTGCAGGTCGGAGAGGTGCAACAGGGTGAGGCCGTCGAGTCCGAGCGGGAGGGTCGGGAACTCGAGCGGGCGGCGGGTGAGGTCCGGCAGACGGGACGCGCTCCAGATGCCGTAGGTGGCGAGCGTGGCGCTGGCGCCGGCGTACGCATAGGTAGCGCGGGCGAGGAAGCGGCGGCGGGACAAAGGCGAGCCTGGAGCAGGGAGCGGTTCGTGCTGGCGCTGCGCAGTGCTCCCCGCGCCGAGCAGTACTGCTCCCAGCTCCCTGCCGCCGCGCACCACCGCCTTCCCGATGATGTACGCCGCCAGCAGCGCACAGAAGATCCACCCAAGGATCTGCCAGGCGATCCAGGGCCCGAGGTACGGGATCCGTCCCACTCCCCACATGCTGCCGGAGAGCGCCCGGCTGGCGACAAACAGCCAGGGGAGGTTGAAGATCGCGAACACCGCCGCCAGGGCGGTGCGCACGAGGCGCGCTCGCCGCGGCTGGGTCGGGTCCGGCAGACGCTCGCGCAGGTACAGGTAGAGCAATACCTGCGGCGATATGAAGAGAAGCAGATAGATTAGGCGCGTGACCATGCGCTCAGTCGCCGTCCTCGGTCTGGGCCTCGCCGTGCCGCTTGGGCCGCTCGCCGGCCAGCAGCTCACCGCCACGGAGCGGGCGGAGGCGGTCGCGACGATCTGGGCCGAAGCCCGCTACAATTTCGCTTCCTGGGAACGCGTGCGCGCCGACTGGGATTCCGCGCTCGCCGCGAACCTGAAGCAGGCGGCGCAGCCCCAGTCGGACGTCTTGTTCTATCGCCGGCTGCGACGTCTCGTCGCCCTGCTGGGGGACGGCCAGGCCGCCGTGATCCCGCCGGCCAACTTGCGCTCCCGCATCGCGCGCCCGCCGCTGCTCGTCACCAGTGTCGAGCGCCGGCCGCTCGTCCTGGAGTACGCCGAGAACGACGAGATGCGGGTGGCGCGCCCCGATCGGCTGGCGGAGATCCTCGCGGTGCAGGGAGTCCCGGCGGAGAGTTGGATCCGCGACTCGGTGCTCCCGGAGATCTCGGCCGCCACGCCGGCGGACCGCTGGCAGCGCGCGGTTCAGTGGATGCTCCAAGGGGAAAAAGGCACCACGCTGCACCTCCTGCTGCGAGTCCCCGGCGGCAACCAGCGCGGTATCAGCGTCACGCGCAGCGTGTCACTCAATGACCGCTGGCCGCTCGATCCGCCCGAGCTGCAAATCGACTCCCTCCCCGACGGCGTGATCGTGGCGCGGGTGAACGCGCTGGCGGAAGAAGACGTCGTCCGGCGCTTCGACCGCTCGTTCACCGACTTCGCGGGTGTGAGCGGACTGATTCTGGATCTGCGCCGCGCCGCGGGGGGCGACAGCCGGTACGGCTACGCGATCCTGGCGCGGCTCACCCGGCGAGCCTTCCCCACGGCGCGCTGGAGAACGCCGCAGTACCGGCCCGTGTTCCGCGCCTTACGCGTGCCCGATTCCGCCTTCTCGTGGTACGGCCCGCCCCCCGACACCGTTACACCCAGTGTCGACCGGCCCGCGTACACCGGACCGATCGTCGTGCTGGCGTCGAGCGGGACGGGGGGCGCTGCGGAGGACTTTCTGGTAGCGTTCCGGAACGCGGCGCGCGGCGTGATCATCGGTGAGACCTCGGCGGGCAGCCCGGGCGAGGCCCTCGCGCTGCCGCTCCCCAAGAACTGGGCGGTACAGCTCTCGGTCACACGCCACGCATTCCCAAACGGGGAGGAGGTCGCCGGAGTGGGCATCCGGCCGGAGTTCCCGGTGGCCTGCACCGTCGACGACGTGCTCGCGGGGAGAGACCCGGTGTTGGAGCGGGCGCGCGAGTACCTGAAGGGCGGCACAGGGCGGTAGCGGGCGGGATTGGGCGGTAACGGGCGGTATGGGCGTGCGTGGCAGCGCTACCGCCTGTTACCGCCATCTACCGCCCGTTACCGCTCGAGACCCTCCCTGAAGAACCGCACGACCGTCCGCCACGCGCTATCCGCCACTTCCGGCCTCTCGCGCGAGCGCAGGAATCCGTGGCCCACGCCCGGGTAGACGGTGTAGCGATAGTCCTTCGCGTACTGCTTCACCGCCGCCGCCACATCCGTGAGGCCCGCATCGATCCGCGCGTCATTCTCCGCGTAGACGCCCAGTCCCTTGGCGTGGATGCGCGCGATCGCCGCGGCGTCGGGAGCGGGTCCATAACACACCACGTACGCCCGCAGCGCCGGGTTGTTGGTCGCGTAGCGGAAGCTCTGGCCACCGCCCCAACAGAAGCCGATCACGCCGATCCGGTCGCCGCGCACCGCCTTCAAGGTCTTCAAGTAGGTGACCGTCGCGTCGAGATCCAGCGTCAGCGTGTCGGGATTGAGACCGGCGATCAGCTTGCGCGCATCGTCGGTGGAAGGCGGCGTGCCGCCGCGGCGCGACAGCAGATCGGGCGCCAGCGCGACGAAGCCGTCCCGTGCGAGTTGCTCCGTTGTCTGGCGCACGAAGTCCGACATCCCGAAGATCTCGAAGATCACCACCACGGCGGGGGCGGGGTCCTTGCGCTCCGGGTATGCGAGGTAGCCCGTGATAGTGTCCTTGCCGCTGAGATACTTCACGTACTCGGCGTGGACGTCGCGGCGGACGAAGGCGGCCCCCGTCACCGCAATCGCCACCACGCACAGAGCTGTACCGCCCACGATCGCCCGATACCACCCGTTACGGCCCATAGCTCACCCTCCAGATCCGATTTCCCTGGTCGTCAGCGATCAACAGGGCGCCGTCCGCTGCGACGATGATCCCGACCGGACGGCCCCAGCGCGAGCCGTTGGCCAGCTGCCAGCCGGTGACGAAGTCTTCGACCGCCGTCGGCCGCCCGTTCTGCACGCGGACGCGCACGACCTTCGCGCCCGTTGGCACGGAACGATTCCAGGAACCGTGATACGTCATGAAGGCATCGCCCTGGTAGTCGGCGGGGAACTTCGTCCCGGTGTAGAACACGAGCCCGAGCGGCGCCGAGTGCGCTTGCACCGTCAGGGCGGGCGGCTCCACCTGCGAGCAGTCGGCGCCCGGATACTCGCGGTAATTAGGCTGCCCGGGTAGGTAGCATTGCGGCCAGCCGTACCACTTGCCGTCCTTCAGGATGTTCAGGTGCTCCGGTGGCAAGTTGTCCGTCACCGCCTGACTCGCATCGATGTTGTCACGGTCGTTGTTGTTGGCCCAGAGCTCGCCGGTGGTGGGATGGAACGCGAGCCCCACCGAGTTGCGCAGCCCGGTAGCGAAAGTGTGCGCGCCGGATCCGTTCAGGTTGTAGCGCGTCACAGCGGCTCGGGGGAGCGGATCGGAGCACACATTGCACGATGAGCCGACCGCGACGTACAGCAGGTTGTCGGGCCCGAACGCGATGGTGCGCGTGTCGTGCCCGCCCGCCGGAAGCCCGGGGACGACGGTCACCGGCGCCGCGGCGCCCGGATCGAGCCGCTGTACCCTGGTCTCCTCCGCGAAGTACAGGGTGTCGCCCCGGAAGGCGATTCCGGAGGGGTTGGTCAAGCCCGACAGGACCGTGGTAACCGCCTCGGCCACGCCGTCGCCGTTGGCATCCACCAAGCGGGCGATCTGCCCCGATCCCGACAGCGTCGCGTACACGGCACCCCCCGGGCCGAGCCCCAGGAAACGCACGCCGATGCCTTGCGCGAAGATGTTGACCTTGAACCCGGTCGGGACGTACAGCACATGACCCGCGATCGGAATCGAATCGACGGCCCCGCCACCCCCACCCCCACCCCCACCCGTCGGGGCGGCCCGCGGGCTGCATTGAAGGACGATCAGCAGGAGCGATGCAAGGCGAAGCATGGTCCCTATCTCCCTCCGTTCCTCGCGTATACGCCATCCAGCGCCGACTCCCCCGGGGGCATCCGCTCGCGGCTCTGCAGCGCCGCGTCGGCGGCCTGCTCCACCTGCGCCGTCACTGCTGCCTCGACCTCCGCCAGGCGCTCTGCTACTACCCCGTCTTCCTTCAAGTATTCCTCGTACAGCCCGATCGGATCGCGCTTCCCCCACAGCTGGAACAGCTCGCCTGGGATGGTGTCCCGCGCCTCGCGCTCATCATGGGTCGCGTGACCACCCATGCGGAAGGTTTGGGCCACGAGCATCGCCGGGCCGTTCCCGGCGCGGCAGCGCTCGGCGGCGAGTCGCGTGGCCGCGTAGGCGTCGAGCACGTTATTACCGTCGAACTCGGCGCCCCAGATGCCGTAGCTCGCAGGCCAGTCGGTGAAGCTGCCCGGAAGGTGGTGCTGGTCGAGCCGGGTGCCGAGGGCCACCTGGTTGTTCTGGATGATGAAGATGGCCGGTACCCGCTGCACGGCGGCGAGGTTCGTCCCTTCATGCGCCGCGGCCGTCTTCGTCGATCCGTCGCCCACCCAGGTGAGCGCCACCCGCCGCTCACCTCTCAGCTTGAACGTCAAGGCGACTCCCGTGATCACCGGGACCATGTCGCCGACATGGGAGATCGGTTGGAGCACGCCGCGGGAGAAGGCGCCGAGGTGCAGGTCGCGGCCGCGCGACGGGGAGTCGTCGGTCGCGAGGTAGGCGCGCAGCATGTCGGCGAGAGACACGCCGAGCTCGCAGCAGGCCGCGGCGTTGCGGATCATGGGTGCGACCACATCCTTCCCGCGCTGGAGGGCGTGCACCGGGCCCACGGTCGCCGCCTCCTCGCCCGTGCCGAGCCATGCCTTGGAGATCACACCGGTGCGCACCCAGCGCGCCAGCTGGATGTCGTGCAACCGGGCGCGCAGCAGGCCGGCATACAGCTCGAGCTTGTCGTCGTTGGACAGCCGCGCGACGATCGCGGCGCGCTCGCGGCTCTGCTCGATCGTCGCCCGGAAGGCGCGCACCAGAGCGGCATCGGGTTGCCAGGCGACGTACTCGGGAGGGTCGAACGCGGGAAAGCGCTTCACGGAATCCCCACGGCGCTCCTGCCGACGACCTGTCCGTTCTGCTTGAACACGACTCCATCCTTCATCACGAAGTCCACGTGCTGCAGCACGGTGATGTCCTGTAACGGATCGCCTTTCACGGCGACGAGGTCGGCGAGCTTACCCGTCGCGAGCGAGCCGAGGTCGGCTTCCTTGCCGAGCAGCGTCGCGCCGCTGAGCGTCCCGGCGCGGATCGCCTGCATCGGGGTCATGCCGTACTTCACCATCAGCTCGAACTCACGCGCGTTGGTGCCGTGAGTCATGACGCCGGCGTCGGTGCCGAGCGCGATCTTCACGCCGGCGTCGAGCGCCAATTTGAAGGACGCTCGCATCCGCGGCGCGATGGCGAGGGCCTTGGCCGCGACCGGTGGCGGCAGCTTCTTGGCCGTGGCGAGCGACTCGGCGGTGTAGCCCGCGAGCAAGGTGGGCACAAGCCACGTGCCGCGCTGCTTCATGAGTTGGACCGCCTCGTCGTCGAGGATCGAGCCGTGCTCGATCGACGTCACGCCGGCACGCACGGCGGCCTTGATCCCGGCGGTGCCATGCGCGTGGGCCGCGACCCGGCGCTGCAGCAGCGTGGCGGCCTCGACCACGGCCCGCATCTCCTCCTCACTGTATTGCTGCAAACCCGCCGAGTCCGTGAGCGACAGGACGCCGCCCGTCGCGCAAATCTTGATCACATCCGCGCCGTACTTCACCACGTACCGCACGGCATTGCGCACTTCGTCCACGCCGTTGGCGACGCCCTCCTCGATGCCGATCCCCGCCTCGGGGCCGAGCAGGCCCGGGCGCAGCCCGTCGGTTGCGTCGCAGTGGCCGCCCCGGATGCCGAAGGAGATGCCGGCGCCCACGATGCGCGGGCCCGCCACCCAGCCCGCGTTGATGGCGTTGCGGAGGGCGATGTCACCGAACTGGGCCGTGCCCACGACGCGCACGGTCGTGAACCCCGCCTCGAGCGTCTGCTGCGCGTGCGCAGCGCCGAGCAGCGCGAGCTGGGCCGGGGCCTCCACCAGGCGGGCGTGGTACCAGTCGCCGTCGCCGAGGGTGTGCCCCACGAGATGGACGTGGGCATCGATGAAGCCGGGAAGCACGGTGTAGCCCGAGAGATCGACCACCGCCGCGCCGCGCGGAATCGGCACGTTCGAGCCGACCGCCGTGATCCGCTCTCCCTGGATCAGGATCACGGCGTTCTTCACGGGCGCGGCCCCGGTGCCGTCCAGCAGCGTCCCGGCGCGAATCGCGGTGATCGATGGTGGCTGCTGACTGGCGAGGGAGAGCGGAGCGACGAGCGAGAGGACGAGCGGCGCCAGCCTCATTTCAGCTTCTCCTTGAGCTTCGAGAGCAGGCCGCCTTCGTTGGCGGCCGTGAGGGCGTCGGCGAACTCGAGCGCCGTGGCATAGCGTGCGTCGGGGTTCGCGGCCAGGGCGCGACCGAGCGCCCGTTCGAGTTTCTCCGAGAGATCGGGGCGCAGCTGGCGCAGCTGCACCGGCTGATCGCGCAGCCGCGCGATCATCATCTCCTGTGCATTCCGCCCCCGGAACGGTAGCTTGCCGGTGAACATCTCGAACCCCACGATGCCGAGCGCGTAGATGTCCGAGCGGCCGTCCAGCGGCTTCCCACGGATCTGCTCGGGGCTCATGAACTCGGGGGTGCCGAGGATGATGCCGGTCGCCGTGAGCTTCGCGATGGCGGGATCGGCGCGACGCTCTTTGGCGAGCCCGAAGTCCATGACGACCGCGCGGTCGTGGCCTCCGTCCTCCAACACCAGCATGATGTTCTCGGGCTTCAGGTCGCGGTGCACGATCTGCAGCTCGTGCGCGTGGTGCAGCCCCGCGCAGACCTGGCGCAGCACGTCGATCCCCTTGGCGAGCTCCATCGGCCCGCCCTTCACTTCGCGGTCGGACAGCAGCTCGCCGGGCAAGAACGGCATGACGAGGTAGATCAGCCCGTCCTCCGACTCGCCGAGCCGCATGATGCGGCACACGTTGGGGTGGTCGAGGCGCATGGCGAGTCCCGCCTCGCGGCGCAGGCGCTCGACCGAGCTGCGGTCGGTGGCGAGCTTGGGCGCCAAGACCTTGATGGCGACCTCCTTGCCGGTCGCAACCTCGCGCGCGAGGTACACATACGACATCCCCCCTTCGCCCAGCTTCTTGAGCACCTGATAGCCGGTGTCGAGAACCTGCCCGCTGAGGGTGGAGGCACGGTCGGGACCGGGGCCGCGGCGGGGGTGGGGGTGGGGGGGCGTGCGCACGCCGGTCCCGCCACTCGGCGACGCCGCGGCGGCGGATGGCGAGGGAGCTTTCGACTGAGCCTCGACCAGCATGTTGCCATCGCGGGGGCAGAAACGTGCGGTCTCCGGGTAGACCGCCCCGCACTTGGGGCAGCGGCGCTCGCTCATTGCCGCACCAAGTTGCGGCCCTCATTCTTCGCGCGATAGAGGGCCTGGTCGGCGAGGGCCACGAAGCCGTCGGCGCTGGTCACCCGATCGTCGGGGAACGACGCGAGGCCGATCGAGATCGTGAGGTGCAGCGGATCCTCGCCCGGATCGGCGAAGTCTTGGTGCATCATGCGGTGCCGCAGCCGCTCGGCGAACAGCGCCGCGCCGTGCAGCGCGGTCTCCGGCATCACGATGACGAACTCCTCGCCGCCATAGCGCGCGACCAGGTCCACCGACCGCGCCTCGCGCCGCAGCATCTCGCCGACTTGGCGGAGCACCGAATCGCCCGCGATGTGGCCGCGGGTGTCGTTCACGAGCTTGAAGCGGTCGATGTCCGCGAGCAGGATCGTGAGCGCGAGGTTGTAGCGCCCCGCGCGGTCCAGCTCCTGCTCGAGCTCTTCCGAGAGTGCGCGACGGTTGAGGCAGCCGGTCAGGGCGTCGGTCGCGGCGAGCTTCTCGAGCCGCTTCTTGTCGGACACCGCGGTCTCGAAGTCGTAGGCTTTCTCGATCGCCGCCACCGCCGTGCGGATCACGGTCTCGGCGAACTGGGCGTCGGCGCGGGTGAGCGGCGGATCCTGTCCCGTGGTGCGGAGGAAGAACACGCCGACCTGCTGGTCCTTCATCGAAAAGGGCAGCGCGGCGGCCGAGCGCGTCGGCACCGTGATGTGGTCGCGTTGCCAGCGCACCCGCTCCTCGGCGTACAGCGGGTCGGAGGCGACGTCTTCGACCAGCACCGCGCGGCCGCTCCCCAGCGCGCGCTGGATCTCGGGGTAGCGGGCCAGCTCGATCTGCAGGTTGCGCAGCATGGGATTCTCGTACGCCGCCACCACCACCCCGACCTGGTCGCCGGCCTTGGCGAGCACCATCGAGCACTTGGAGATCTGCAGCACCCGGGCGACGCGCCGCACCAGGATGTGGTAAATCTCGTCCGGCTTGAGCGAGTCGGTGACCTCGTGCAGGATGTCCACGATGGCCGCGCGGCTCTGCGCCTCGTCCCGCGCGACCGCCAGCTCTTGCGCGGTACGGATGTGGGCCTTCACGCGGGCGAGCAGCTCGCGCACGCGGAACGGCTTGGCGATGAAGTCGGCGGCGCCGAGGCCGAGCGACTTGACCGTCGCCTCTTCGGGAGGCATGGAGGAGATCATCAGCACGGGCAGGTCGCGGAACCGCTCGTCGGCCTTCATCTTCGCGAGCAGCTGCAGGCCGTCCACCTTGGGCATCATAATGTCGAGCAGCAGCAGGTGCGGGCGCTCCTGCTCGAGCTTCCCCATGAGCCCCTCGCCGCCGGGGGCGACGATCACCTCGTAGCCGTTCTCCTTGAGGATCCAGGTCAAGGTGCGGACCAGCGACTGGTCGTCGTCGGCGACGAGGATCCGGGCCGCGGCGTTGTCGGGCATCTGCTCAGTCCTCAAGAGACGAGGGATCGACGTTGCCGCCGCTCACCACGAGCACCGTGGGGGAGACGGGGTGGATGGCGCCGGAGCGCACTGCGGCCGTGGTCGCAGCGCCCGACGGTTCCACCGCCAGCCGGCACTGTTGCCACAGAAAAT
>MNIR01000015.1 GCA_001919865.1 Gemmatimonadetes bacterium 13_1_20CM_4_69_16
CACGCTTTCCATCACCATGTCCCCGGGCTGCAACCGGTTGGCCAGCTCCGCGTCCTCCCGGGCTCCGGACACGTCGCCCCTCCGCAGGCGGGCCAACGCCCGCCAGCGGCGCGAGAAGGCCGAGGCGGGATCGAGAGCGACGGCGCTGTCAGTCAGAGCCACCGCGAGCGCGCTATCACGCACGTGCGTCCAAGCGGCCAGATCGACGAAGGTGATCGCGCGCCCCGGATCGAGCGCGAGCGCCAGATGCTGCTCCAGGTCCGCCTCGGCGTCCCGCCCCAGCCAGCTCAGGATTGCACCGTATTGATGGTGCGCCTCCGCGTTCTTGGGGTCGAGGGCGATGGATCGCCGGAACGCTTCCACCGAGCCCTCCATGGTGCGGGGGTAGACGAAGGCGAGCAGATAGCCGCGCGCCATCCAGGCGTCGGAGGAGGTCGAATCCCGGCGCAGCGCGCGGTCGGCGACGACGAGCCCGCGGACTGCCAGGCTCTCGATCGGGGCGTCAGGCAGCCGATAAGTGTTGCCGCGGGCGATCGCGTGGGCGTAGGCCGCCCGCCCGATCGCCGCCGCGAACCCGGAGTCGAGCCGCTCGGCTTCGCGGTATTCGGCGAGGGCCCGGGCGGTCCCATCCGCTGACCGGACGGCCAGCAAGAAATTGCCGCGCAAATAATGGTCGTAGGCGGCTGGGCTGCGTGTGCGCAACGTGCCGAGCGCACCGCCTTCCGATGACGGGGCCGGTCCCCCCACGCGCAGCGCCACCTCACGGGCGATGACGGACGGCAACGCAAGCAACTCCTCCGGCGTCCGATCGAACACGTCGCCCCACGCCGCGACCGCCGTCGCCCCGTTCAAGAGCTGGGTCGACACTCGCACGCGGGTGCCGACCCGCCGCACATTGCCGTCCACGAGGTAGCGCACCCCGAGCGCACGCGCGATCGCCGGCGCGTCGCCCGGCGCCGCCCGCTGGGCGCGCCGCACCACGCCGGGCGCCTTCACCTGCACCCTCCCGACGTTGCCGAGCAGGCTCGTCAAGTCTTCGGTCAAGCCGTCGGCGAGATAGGCGTCGGCGGTGTCGCGCGCTGCGAAAAACAGCACGGCGACGCTATTCGCCGCCGGTGGCGCGGCGCGCGCCACCTGCCTCGCGCACGGCGGCGGGGAGCCGTCGGAGCATTGGGCGAAAAGGCGGGAGGCCGGTGCCCCGCTCGCGAGAGCGAGGACGAGCGCGAGTCGTGTGCGTTTCACCGCCCTACAATGGCGGCGCCACCATCCACCCGCAACGAGCCGGATAGGGACTACTGGAGAGGGTTTCAGCGGCGGGGCGGACCCGCACGTAAAGGGAGTCAGCCGGCGACGACTCTACCTCGCCACGACCTTCAGCGCCGATTGTCCATGTGCCGCGAGCAGCCGGGCGAGGAGATCCGGCGAGAGACCTTGTGGGAACCGACTGACCAGTCGCAGCCTGGTCGCGAAGTCCGGCGCCGGCGGCGTCTCGATGAGTTCACCTACTTGCGAGAACTGCCCGCTCACGACAGCGCTATAAGGAACCAGCGTCACCGAATCCTGGGCCAGGACCACAAGCGCCGTGTCTTGCACCGCAAGGAGTTCCCCCTGCGCCCTTCTGCCCCCCCGCAGCGCGAGCGCGACCGCCACGCCGTCGGGCTGTTTCGCCGGGGCGAATCGGTCGACCCTCCCACCAATGCTGCACCCGAGCGTCGTGAGCACAGGTCCCCACAGCCAACTTCGCCTCATCGGCCCCTCACTTTCCCGGGCTCGGCTGGGTGGCGAACGCGCGCTCGCGAGCTTCCCGTATCGTTCCCCACTTGCGGAGCGCCTTCAGGAGCTCTGCGTCTGCGGACTCCCGGGCGCCCGCATCGCGCGCAAGGCTGAGCCCAGCTCGGCCGATCCAGGGCTCGTAGTAGCCCTGGGTAGCGATCAGGAAAGTCCGCGCCGGCTCCGCTGCTGCGGCCCCCACCTCGGCGACGACCGTAAAGCGCTCGCCGGGTGAGGTCCGGAGATATCGCTGGTCGGAGAGTCGCACACTTGCGAGCGCGGAGGGGTCTTCGCGTCCCCCAGCGTCAAGCAGCCGGCCAAAGTAAAACGTTCGGACGACGGGGCGCCGCGCTCGCCTGGCGAACGCGATCCGGTCGATTCGCCAGTTGTCCGCCGGAAAGGACAGCCGAACGCGAACGCTGTCCCGATGAACCACGGGGATGAGGACGGCGACGTCTTTCCAAGCGTGCGGCCCGACGTCCTGAATATGCGCCGTCTGGTGGTAGCGGCGGCCGTCCCAGACGGCGATGCGCATTCCCATCCGTTGCCCCTGCCAGCGGGCCAGCGCTGCCGCCCGGCCGTCCAGCTCGCGGCCGATCCAGTCGAGCGAGCGGGCGCCACGATCGCCCAGCATCACTTCCGAGTACAGGAGGGTCGCGAGCAGACTGTTCTTCAACCGGAGGACCAACGCAACGCTGTCACCGCGTGGCGGCGCTGGGGCGACGAGGTAGATGGCGTCATCCAAGCGCTCTGACGACACGCCTGCCAGGGTCCGCACATCGGTCCGGAACGCCACACCGTCGGGGAGTGCAAGGAGACGACGGAGGTCACGTCCCGCGGCATCGACGATCGTGGTCGCGGGGACGAGTTCGCGCACGGCCAGCGGGGCGCCGTCCCGGTCCGGGAGCGCGGTCTCGTCCGCGGCGTTACGGACCTCGAACAGCTCGAGCTGGTTGAAGTATTCCGTCTCGAGCGCCTCGTTGCGTACTTCAAGGCGTATCTTACCGTCCCGGTCCGGGTGGATCCCGAGACGGTCGACGTCACGCGTCTCGAACGCCGGGCCGAGCGTGTAGGAGAAGCCCTCGGCTTGGAGCGCCCACGTGCCGGCGCTGTCGGCGTAGACGGTCGGACAGTTCCCGAAGCAATCTGAGGATGAGCACACGATCAGGAAGGCGGCTACTGCGGCCCCCAGCAGCGCGGCCCCGGTGGCGAGCGTGGACACGATGGCCGTGGGCGCCCCGTTCGTGGCCCTGCGGAACGACTCCATCGCGACGACACTGTCGAGCGGCACGACAGAAAGAGCGGTCGAATCGCGCAGCGTCAGGCCGTACCGCACCCCTCGCCCCCGGAGCGTGTCGCGGGCGAGGAGCACTCCCGCCCGGTACAGTACCGTGGAGCCGTCCCGGAGGTGGGCCTTGACCGGCGTCTGAATGGCGAGGGAGTCGGCGCTTGATCCGATCGGCTCGACCCGCACGCTGCGAAAGACCCAGATGCAGGCCCCGGCGACGAGGGGGCCGAGCGCGGCCGCCAAGAAAACGCGCAGCACGCGGCTGCGACCGAGTAGCAGGACCAGCGCCAGCCGCACCATGGGCGTCTCCTCGCTTGTACTCCGTCACCTCCCCTATACGACAGTCGGCTCGGGGGCATGTCAAGGTCGGGAACGCGCGGCGCACTGAGTCGATTCCATGCAAGCCCGAGAGGGACCAGTCCTGACACGTTCCTGACGCCGTCCGGTGCCCGTGCGATCAGGGCGCGGCCATAATTATCGGCATGCTCCTCGCGGTGTGCGCCCTGCTCCATTGCACCGACACCACGCGGACCTACTCGGGCCGGGACCATCAGCTCGACGTACGGCTTCCGCGCTTTGAGACCGATGCCGTCATAGACGGCGACCTCGCCGACGCCGTGTGGGCGGGTGCCGCGCGGCTGACCGGCTTTTCACAGTATTCCCCCAACGACGGCGTGCCGGCCGCGGACTCCACCCAGGTGGTGGTGTGGTACTCCGCCACGGCCATCTATTTTGGCGTTCGCGCCTTCGAGCTGCACGGCCGTCCCACGATGACGTTGGCGAATCGCGACCAGATCTTCGACGACGACAACGTGCAGATCCTGCTCGGCACGTTTCACGACGGGAAGCAGGCCTTGATGTTTGCCGTGAATCCCGTCGGCGTCCAAGGCGATGGCTCCCTGATCGAGGGCGCCAACGTGACCGCTAGCGGCTTCATCGGCGGCGCGGTCGTGGGACGGGAGCAACCCGACCTGAGCCCCGACTTCGTCTTTCAGTCGCGCGGGCGCGTCACCGATTGGGGATACGAAGTCGAGGTGCGGATTCCGTTCAAGAGCATCCGGTATCAACCGCGCCAGCCGCAAGACTGGCGGCTGAACATCGTGCGCGAGGTCAAGCACTCCGGCGTCGCGGACTCCTGGTTCCCGGCGCGCCGCGCGAGCGCCACGTTCATCGGGCAAGCGGGCAACCTGGTCGGCCTGAGCGGCATGCATCGTGGTCTCGTCATGGACCTGAATCCGGAGGCGACCGGCAAGGCGAGCGGTGCGCCCACTCCCAGCGGCTATCAGTACGACTTGGGAAACCCGCAGGTGGGCGGCAACATCCGCTGGGGGGTTTCGGACAACCTTACCCTCAACGGCACGATCAAGCCGGACTTTTCGCAGGTCGAATCGGACGCGGGTCAGCTCGCGTTCGATCCGCGGCAGGCGCTGTTCTTTGCGGAGAAGCGGCCCTTCTTCCTGGAAGGAAGCGAGCTGTTTCAGGTGCCTCAGAACCTGATCTATACGCGGCGCATCGTCCAGCCGGTCGCAGCGGTCAAGCTCACCGGTACGACCTTCGGCACCGACATCGGCCTGCTCTCGGCGGTGGACCAGAAGTTTGCGTCGGCCACGGGCACGGAGAATCCGGTGTTCACGATCCTGCGGGCCCAACACAGCCTGGGCCGAGGCTCGCGCGTCGGTCTCGCATATACCGATCGGGTCGAGGGCGGGGATTACAACCGCGTCGCCGAGGTCGACAGCCGGCTCGTTTTCAAGGAGATCTATGGACTCAACCTGCAGCTCGCGGGCAGCCGCACCCGCGTCGCAGGCGTGACCACGACGGCGCCGCTGTGGCTGAGCCAGTTCACGGTGCAGCATCGCATCTGGGGTCTGCGCAGCCTGTTCGCCGGCATCTCGGACGAGTTTCGCGACGCGAGTGGGTTCATCGGCCGAGCGGGGATCGTGCACGCATACGTCGATCCGAGCTACACGACCTATGGGCCGCCCGAGGCGGTGCTGCAGCGGTTCACGGGCGACATCGTATTGGACGGCATCTGGCAGTATCAGAACTTCATCCACGGGCGGCACCTACAGGACAAGAAGCTGCACTTCAACGGCAACGCGGCGTTGCGCGGTGGCTGGAACGTCGGTGCGGGGTATTTCGTGGAATCGTTTGGCTACGATTCCGCCCTTTATGCCGAATACCGACTGGAAGTGCCACGCGCCGGGGGCGGTCTCGACACCGTGCCGTTCACGGGACAGCCCACGATCGGGAACGGCGAATACATCGTCCAGATCGGGACGCCCCAGTGGAAACACTTCAGCGGCGGCGGATACTTCCTGCAGGGCCACGACGAGAATTTCTTCGAGTGGGCCTCAGCCGATTTGCTGCTACTGAGCGTGGACCTGTCCTACCGCCCCACCGAGCGGCTCCGCAATACCGTCAGCTATTTCTGGCAACAGGTGAATCGCCGCACCGACGGCACCTTGGTGAATGTCGGTCGCGTTCTCCGGGCCAAGCTCGAATACCAGCTCTCGCGACCGCTGTTCGTCCGGGTGGTCGGCCAATACATCCAGGACAAGACGGACTCGCTGCGCGACGACTCACGCACCGGCGCTCCGATTCTCATTGCGGGACCAGGGGGCGTGACGCGCTCCGCGGCGGCGCGCACCAATCTCTTCCACGCCGATGTGCTGCTCAGCTATCAACCGGTACCGGGGACGGTGGTGTTCGCGGGGTACGGTAGCAACATGGTGGACGAGGACGCCTTCCAGTTCCGGCGTCTCACGCGGACGGACGACGCCTTCTTCCTCAAGCTGAGCTACTTGTTCAGGCTCTGAGCCTCGGTGTAGGTGGCCGGCCACGCTTGCAGCCTCTGATCGCTACCGCAGCACGACGACCGCGGGAGGGAAGGTTCCCGACGGCGCGGCTTCGCGCTTCAGGAGGCAACCGCATACATGCGGCCTCCTAGTACTTGCGTTCAGCCGTTCACCCTCAGCGGCTACCACGGCGAGCCCACGCGCGGCACCCTGACGATCCAGGGGTTCAATCGCCAGCAGCGCATGCGGCGGGCGCTGCGGGAACTCGGCAAGTGGTGGGGCGTGGCGCTCCTGTCCGTGTTGATCCCCGTCGCACACTTCGTGCTCGTCCCGTCATTCCTCCTCTACGGCGCGTGGCAGTTCTGGCAGCGGCTCGGCACGGCGGAGCTCGCGACCGAGGCGCGCGGCACCTGTCCCGATTGCGGGACGGAGCAGACGTTCGAGCTCGCGCCGCGGTGGCGCACACCGCAGCCGGTCACCTGCAAGCAGTGTCACCGGGGGTTGCGGCTCACGGTGCCGTCCTAGAGAGTGTGGGCGTACGGGGAGGGCGTGTGACGACGAGCACACCGGTCCGCGACGGCTCGCGCAGCCTGGCCCTGGTCCTCGCGGGCGGCGGCGCGCGGGCTGCATACGAGGTGGGGGTCCTCTCGGCGATCGCCGAGCGGGCGCCCGGCGTCGAGTTTCCCATCGTGACCGGTGTGTCCGCAGGCGCGATCAACGCCGTGTACCTCGCGGCGCACGCGCAGGCGTTGTCCACCGCGCTTGCGGCGCTGCGCGAGGACTGGAGGCACCTGACAGTCGATCGCGTCTACCGCATTCAGCCGTGGCGCCTCGGCCGCGCCGTCTTGCGCGGCGTGGCCGGCACCCTGCTGGGCACGCGTCAGGAGGCTGCGGTCGTGCGCGGCCTGGTGGATATGAGTCCGCTGCACGATTTTCTCACTGCACGACTCGATTGCCGAGGGATCGACGCCAACATCGCCGCCGGCCGCCTGCGCGCGGTGGCCGTAAGCGCGACCTCATACGCATCGGGGGGGACCGTCACGTTCGTGCAGGGCCCGCCTGACGTGCCCACCTGGCGGCGCGCGCACCGCTCCGCCGTGCCGGCGCGGCTCACGGTGGACCACGTGATGGCGTCGGCCGCCCTGCCGATCCTGTTTCCCGCGGTCCGCCTCGGAGACGCCTTCTACGGCGACGGCAGCGTGCGCCAGACTGCCCCGCTTGCTCCGGCGATCCATCTCGGCGCCCGGGCCATCCTCGTGGTCACCCAGCGCAGCGAGCCCGAGCTGGCTGCCTCGCGCCCCGTGGCGCTGCGCGAGTATCCCACCCTCGCGGAGGTGATCGGGCTGTTGCTGCACGCAATTTTCCTCGATGCCCTCGAAGCGGACGCCGAGCGCGTCGAGCGCATCAACCGAACGCTGGCACGCATGCCGCCGGGGGCGGCGCCCGACGAACTGCGACCGGTCAGCCTCCTGATGCTCAGACCTTCGCGGAACCTCGGCGCGCTCGCCGCGGGGGCGGGGGCCAAACTGCCGCCCGCGATCCGCTGGATGGTGCGGGGGATGGGCGGCCACCAGGCTGGCGCCGTGGACTTCCTGAGCTACCTGCTGTTCGACCCGGCCTATACGACCGCGTTGATCGAGCTGGGCTACGCCGACGGGCTGACCCAGTGGCCGCGCATCGAGCGGTTCCTAGCCGACTCGGAGCGGCTCGCCCCGAATGTGTAGACAAGGCGCCCCGGCGCTGGTAGCTTCGCCGCTTCCCATTCAACCCTATGCCACCTTTTCTTGCAGAACTGCTCGGCACCATGCTGTTGATCGTCCTGGGCGATGGCGTGGTCGCCAACGTGGTGCTCAACAAGACCAAAGGTCAGAACGCCGGTTGGATTGTCATCACCGCGGGGTGGGGATTCGCAGTTACGGTCGCGGTGTATGCCGTCGCCAGCTTCAGCGGCGCGCACTTGAACCCCGCCGTGACGATCGGCCTCGCCTCCATCGGCAAGTTCGCCTGGGCGAAGGTGCCTGTGTATATCGCGGCGCAGCTGCTCGGCGCGTTGCTCGGCGCCGCGATCGTGTGGCTCGCCTATCTGCCACACTGGCCCGTGACGGAGAGCCCGGCAGCCAAGCTGGCCGTGTTTTGCACCGCGCCCGCCATCCGCAAGACGACCGCCAATCTCCTCACCGAAGTCATCGGCACCTTCGTGCTGGTGCTGGGTGTGCTGGCCATCCTGACACCCAAGAACTTGAACCCCGCATACGGCTGGGACGGGGGATTCGGGCCGTTCCTGGTCGGTATCCTGGTGTGGGCTATCGGCCTTTCGTTGGGTGGGCCGACCGGCTACGCGATCAACCCGGCGCGCGACCTGGGTCCTCGTCTCGCGCACGCCGTGTTGCCGATCGCGGGCAAGGGGAATTCGGACTGGGGGTACGCGTGGATCCCGGTCGCCGGCCCGATCCTCGGCGGCCTGATCGCGGCCTTCCTTTACAAGGCGGTGTGGCCGGCATGAAACACATCTTGGCCCTGGACCAAGGGACAACGAGTTCGCGCGCCATCGTGTTCGACCACAGCGGGAGCGTGGTTGCGTCGGCGCAGAAGGAGTTTCGTCAGATTTTCCCCCGGCCCGGCTGGGTGGAGCACGATGCGACGGAGATTTGGGCCACGCAGCTGCACACGGCGACGGAGGCGCTCGGCAAGGCCGGACTGACCGCCGCCGACATCGCCGCGGTAGGGATAACGAATCAGCGCGAAACCACCGTGGTCTGGGACCGCGAGACGGGCGAGCCGGTGCATCACGCCATCGTGTGGCAGGATCGCCGCACGGCCGCCGCGTGCGACCGGCTGAAGGCCCGTGGGCTCGCGCCCCTGATCAAGCGTAAGACGGGGCTCGTGGTGGACGCCTATTTCTCCGCCACGAAGCTGGAATGGATGCTCCACAACGTCCCGGGCGCGCGCGCCAAGGCGAAGGCCGGCAAGCTGGCCTTCGGCACGGTCGATTCGTGGTTGGTGTGGAACCTGACGGGCGGCCGAGTGCACGTGACCGATCCGAGCAACGCGTCGCGCACGATGCTGTTCAATCTGCGCTCCGGCGATTGGGACGACGAGCTGCTCGATCTGTTCGGCGTGCCGCGCTCGGTGTTGCCGGCGGTCGGCTCGTCGAGTGAGGTGTACGGCGAGACCACCCTGTTGGGCGGTGCGCTGCCGATTGCCGGCATTGCGGGCGATCAGCAGGCCGCGCTGTTCGGCCAGGCGTGCACCCAGCCCGGCATGGTGAAGAACACCTACGGCACCGGCTGTTTCATGCTCATGAACACCGGCACGAAACCGATTGCGTCCAAGAACAATCTGCTGACGACGGTGGCGTGGCGCATCGGCAACCGAACCGAGTACGCGCTGGAAGGCAGCATTTTCATCGCGGGCGCGGTGGTGCAGTGGCTGCGCGACGGTCTCGGCATCATCAAGTCGTCGTCCGAGGTCGAAGCCCTGGCGTCGCAAGTGGATGATACCAGCGGGGTGTATCTGGTCCCCGCATTCGCCGGACTGGGGGCGCCGCATTGGGATCCATACGCGCGCGGCGTGCTCGCGGGCGTCACGCGCGGCACGACAGCGGCGCATGTCGCGCGCGCGGCGCTGGAAGGAATCGCGTTTCAGGTGGCGGACGTGCTGCGGGCGATGGAGGCCGATGCGAAAATCAGGCTGAAGGAACTGCGCGTGGACGGCGGCGCGTCCGCGAACAACCTCCTGATGCAGTTCCAGTCGCACCTGCTGGGCGTGCCGGTGGTGCGGCCGAAAGTCACCGAGACGACGGCGCTGGGCGCGGCCTATCTCGCGGGACTGGCGGTCGGCTACTGGAAGGACCAGAAGCAGATCGCGGCGCAGTGGCAGGTGGACCGTCGCTTCACGCACGCGATGAAACCGGCCCAGCGCAAGCAGCTCGAGACCGGCTGGCGGAAGGCGCTGGAGCGGGCCAGGCGCTGGGAAGAGACGGGCTGAGGCTCATGGAAGTCATCATTCAGCGAGACTACCAGCAGATGAGCAAGACCGCGGCGCAGATCGTCGTGGAAGTGCTCAACACCAAACCGAATGCCGTGCTCGGCATGGCCACCGGATCCACCCCACTTGGCTTGTATCAGGAGTTGGTGCGGCTGCACACAGAGGAGCAGCTCGACTTCTCTCGTGTGACGACGTTCAACCTCGACGAATACGTGGGCCTGCCGGTGAATCACCCGCAGAGCTACCACTACTTCATGCACGAGCACTTCTTCCGGCACGTGGACATCCCGCGTAACAACATCAACATTCCCTCGGGCACGACCAGCAACTACCCCGCCTTCTGCCAATGGTACGAGAAGCGTATTGAGGAATGCGGCGGTATCGACCTGCAGATTCTGGGCATCGGCTCAGATGGCCACATCGCCTTCAACGAGCCGGGGAGCTCCCTGAGCTCGCGCACCCGGCTCAAGACGCTCTCCAAGCAAACCATCGACGACAACGCGCGGTTTTTCGATCGCCGAGCAGACGTGCCGGTGTACGCGATCACCATGGGTGTGGGCACGATCCTCGATGCGCACAAGCTGGTGCTGGTGGCGAGTGGAAGCTCCAAGGCAAAAGCGGTGGCGCAGGCGGTCGAGGGGCCGGTGACCAGCATGGTCACGGCCAGTGCGCTGCAGCTGCACCGGGACGCGATCGTGATCGTGGACGAGGCTGCCGCGGCGAGTCTGACGATGCGCGAGTATTACGAGTTCATCTACGCGGCCAAACCGGCCGCGCCGAGGGCGTAAGTGAGCGATC
>MNIR01000033.1 GCA_001919865.1 Gemmatimonadetes bacterium 13_1_20CM_4_69_16
CAAAACGCTAGCCCGGGGCCGCCCGGTGGGCAAGGGGCGCGGCGGGCGGGGCGGGAACCTTTCGGGCGATGTAGTTCATTCATGAACTGCAGGGGCTGGCGGCACCAACCATACCGGAGCGGGAATACTTGCGCGGAAGAATCGAGGCACTCATCGTCGCGGCGACGCTGATCGTCGGCCGGACGGGAGCCCGCGCCCAAGCTCCCCTGCCCGCGCCGGGCCCGAGCGGCGCGCTGTTCCCATCGCTGCTCGCCGACCCCAAGGAGCCGGAATTCTTCGCCACCTATCTGTGGCAGCGCTCCTCGCGGCTCGCGTCCAGACTCGGCGCCGTCGGATTCGGCCAGACGTTCGGCGTCCTCGGGACACGAGACTGGCAGCTTTCGATCGCCGCCGGGGTGTTTTCACAGTTCGACCTCTCGTCCTCGACCGCAGACTTGATGAACACCGACTACCTCGTCGGCCTCCCGCTGGCCTACCGGCGCGGCGGCACGGCGCTGCGATTCGGCCTCTACCACCAGAGCTCGCACTTGGGCGATGAGTACATGCTCCACGCGCACGCGCAGCGCGTGGACCTGAGCTTCGAGGCCGCCGAGCTGCTCCTCTCGCGCGAGCTGGCACATTGGAGAGTGTACGGCGGCGGCGAGTACCTGTTCACCCACTCCCCACCCGATCTGAAGCCCGGCGTGCTCCATGCCGGCCTCGAATACCGCCAGCCGGGGTCGCTGGTGCGGCTCGGCCGGCTCGCCGCCGGGCGGCTCGTGGCGGCGCTGGACGGCAGATCGGTGCAGGACCGCGGCTGGCAGATCGGCTGGAGCTTCGTCACCGGCCTCGAGCTGGCCGACCCGCTGCTCGTGCCGGGATCCGGGTGGCGGTGGAGCCTGCTCCTGAAGGGGTACAGCGGGCCCTCCCCGTACGGGGAATTCTTCCGGGATCGCGTGTCGTCGCTCGGCTTCGGGCTGGGGTTGAGCTTGTGACCCACACGCAGGCTGCGGGAACTTTTGGGGGAATATAGTTCATTCATGAAGCATCGAGCACGAGCAGCCCAGTACACACGGCGTTTTCCCTGGGGCCGACGCCCCGACCTTATATCCCGTTCTGGAGGGTACTATGCTGAAGCCTACGATCTCCCTGTTCTCCGTGGCGCTGGCCCTGGCGGTCACGCCCCCCGCGCTGCACGCTCAGGCGAGCACCCCGCTGTCCGCGAGCAGCCGTCCCATTTATGACGCCGTGACTGTGGCGGGCGCCTTTGGCGGCCTGTCCGGCGCGGCCAACCTGAATCAGGCCGGAACCGCCGATTGGCGGCTCGGCTGGGCCGCGTCGTTCGATGCCACGGGATGGCTCAACGACTACGTCGGCGTCCGCGCCGGCGGTGGCTGGGCCCAGGACAGCATTCGCGGCGCCAGCCTCACCGGCCGCGGCAAGCTCAACAAGTTCACCTACGACGCCGACGTCGTCCTGCGTTATCCGCTGCGCGCCGGCTCCGGCACGTTCAGCCCCTATCTCCTCGGGGGCCTCGGCGCGATCAGCCTCCACCAACTGGGCTCGGACAGCACCTGGTCCAAGTTCGCCGGCAACTACGGGGTGGGTCTCGAGTACCGCTTCCGGCGCGTCGGCGTTCGCGCCGAGGGTCGGGACTTCGTCTACAAGTTCGACCGCTACGGGTTCGACAAGACGCAGCACGACATCGCCTGGCAGGGCGGCCTCACGCTGTCCTTCTAGACGTCGTTCACCCGAGCGGGTGGGAGCGACCCACCCGTTCGGGTGAAAGTGCGCCGGCCGTACGACCTCCGCGGAACCTTTCCCGCACATAGTTCATTCCTGCACTATCACCCTGCTCGGTCTAGTTGGAGCACCACACGGAGAGGATTCACAATGACGCGTTCGATCAAACCGCTGGCATGGGTCCTGGTTGGAGTGGGCGTACTGGTCCTCACGGCCGGCGCCGCCGCGTTCCGCCGGGCGCCCAGCGCCCCCGCAGCTCCACCTCCTTCGGAAGTGTCCGTCCTGACCGTCGTTCCCGAGACCGTTGCGGCGCGCTACGAGTACGTCGGCCAGGCCGAAGCGTCGCGCTCGGTCGAAGTCCGCTCCCAGGTCACGGGGGTAATCGTCGCGCGCCCTTACGCCGAAGGCACGGACGTCGCCAAGGGCACGCTGCTGTTCCGGATCGACCCCACGACCTACGAGGCCGCTTACCGCAGCGCCCAAGCGCGCCTCGAGAACGCCGAGCGGAACCTCGCGCGGCTCAAATCGCTGCTCGCGTCGCGCGCCGTCGCCCAGAAGGACGCCGACGACGCCCAGACGGCGTTCGATCAGGCGCAAGCGGCGGTCGACCAGACGAAGAAGGATTACGACGACACGTTCGTTCGCTCGGAGATCACCGGACGCGTCGGACGCGCCCGGCTCGAGCTGGGCGGCCGCGTGACCGGACCGGGTGATCTGCTCACGACGGTCGAGCAGGTCGACCCGATCTACCTGAACTTCAGCCCCTCGGACCAGGACATTCTCCGCTGGCGGCGCGACGCCGCGACCGGTCAGCTGCTGATGCCACACGCCATGTCGGTGCAGGTGGTGCTCGCCGACGGGACCGTCCTGACCGATGCTGGTAAGCTGAATTTCGTGGACCTCGCGTTGCAACCGGAGACCGGAACGCAGCAGCTCCGCGCGGTGCTGCCGAACCCGAAGCACGTGCTGCTCCCGGGACAATTCGTGCGGGTGCGGCTGCTCGGCTTGAAGATCCCGAACGCGATTATGGTACCGCAGCGCGCCGTGCAGCAGGGGCTGAGTGGCGCGTTCGTGTACGTGGTGGCTGACGCCAAGGTCGCGGTGCGCAACGTGGTTGCGACATCCTGGGATGCCGGGTCGTGGCTGATCGCGGAAGGGCTGCAGACGGGAGACCGCGTGATCGTGGATGGCGTGCAGACGGCCGCCCCCGGGGCGCCGGTCAAGGCGGTGGCCTACCAGCCGGCCGCCGACAGCGCCGCGAGGGTCCCGTGAGTAACGCACCCGAGATCCGCAACGTCTTCATCCGGCGCCCGATCTTCTCGGGCGTCATCTCGATCGTGATCGTGCTGTTGGGGCTGTTCGCGCTCCGCACGCTCCCGGTGAACAGTTATCCAGCGCTCACGCCCCCCGAGATCCAGGTGCAGGCGGTGTACCCGGGCGCGACCGCACAGGACGTCGCCGCGGCCGTGGCCGCGCCGATCGAGCAGCAGCTGTCGGGGCTCGACGGGTTGCTCTACTTCAAGTCGTCGAACTCGAGCGCTGGCGTCATGAACCTGTCGGTCTACTTCGACGTCTCGCGCAACCCCGACCTCGCGGCGGTGGACGTGCAGAACCAGATCGCGCTCGCCGAGCCGCAGCTGCCGCAGGAGGTGGTGCGCAACGGGATCACGGTGCAGAAGCGCCAGACGAGCATCCTCGTGGTGGGCGCGCTCACCGCCGACGACCCGCGCTTCGACGCCGAATACCTGAGCAACTACTCGAAGATCTACGTCCAGGACGAGCTCAAGCGCCTGCCGGGCGTCGGCGACGCGCAGACGGTGGGACAGCTCGAGTTCTCGATGCTCCTGAGTCTCGACCCCGACCGCATGGCGCAGCTCGGGTTGACCGTGTCGGACGTCGCCGGCGCCGTTCAAGAGCAGAACGCCACGAACCCAGCCGGGCGCATTGGGCGCGAGCCCTCGCCGCCGGGCACCCAGCTCACGATCCCCGTGGTCACCGCGGGCCGGCTCACGGACCCCGCCCAGTTCGGGCAGATCATCGTGCGGGGGCGGCCGGACGGCTCGCTGGTGCGCGTCAACGACATCGGCGAGGTCCGTCTGGGGGCGCGCAACTATGACGTCGTGGGGCGGCTCGACGGCAAGCCCACGGCGCTGTTCCTCGTCTTCCTGCGACCGGGAGCGAACGCGCTCCAGGTGAAGCGGGCGGTGCTGCAGCGCATGGGCGAGCTGGCCAAGGGCTTTCCCGCCGGCGTCCGGTGGTCGGTGCCGTTCGACACGACCCCGTACATCACCGCCTCCATTTACGAAGTCGTCAAGACGCTGTTCGAGGCCATGCTGCTCGTGACCCTCGTGGTCTTCCTCTTCTTGCAGAGCTGGCGGGCGACGCTCATCCCCGTCCTCGCCGTGCCCGTTTCCGTCATCGGTGCGTTCTTCGGCATGCAGGTGCTCGGCTTCTCGATCAACCTGCTCACGCTGTTCGGCCTGGTGCTGGCGATCGGCATCGTGGTGGACGACGCGATCGTCGTGATCGAGAACGTGGAGCGCATCATGGCAACCGAGGGCGTGTCGCCCGCGGTGGCCGCGGACCGGGCGATGCGCCAGGTGAGCCGGGCCCTGATCGCGATCGTGCTGGTGCTGTGCTCCGTCTTCGTCCCCGTGGCCTTCCTGGGAGGCATCACGGGCCTCATGTACCGGCAGTTCGCCATCACGATCGCCGTCGCCGTGGTGCTGTCCGGGATTGTCGCCCTGACGCTGACGCCGGCGCTGTGTGCCGTGCTGCTCAAGCCCGCCACCGCAGGCCCGGCCGCGACAGCGTCGGCGCTCGGGCGCTTGTCGACGCGATTCTTCGGACGGTTCAACCGTGGCTTCCGGACTGTCACGGAGCGCTACCTCGGCGCGGCGGGCCGCGTGATCGACCGGCCGCGTACGTTCTTCGCCGCCTTTGGCGTCGTCGTCGCGCTGGTCGTCGTGCTGATCCGCAGCGTGCCCAGCGGGTTCATCCCAAGTGAGGACAAGGGCTACTTCGCGATGCTCGTCGCGTTGCCAGACGACGCGTCGCGCCAGCGGACCGAGCAGGTCGTCGGCGGGATCGAAGGCTTCCTCAAGCAGCAGCCGGCCGTGAATCACGTCGTGGCGCTCGTCGGGCTCGACTTCATCCAAAACGCGAACCAGACCAACGCCGCGATCATCTTCGTCAACATGAAGCCTTGGGACGAGCGCACGTCCCGGAAGGACCAGATCAACGCGGTGCTCGGCGCCACGAACGGCTATCTGTTCGGCATGCGGAACGCGCGCGGGTTCGCGTTCAATCTGCCGGAGATCATCGGTCTGGGCACGAACGCCGGCCTCGAGATGAACCTGCAGGACCGCGGCGTGAACGACGTGCAGCGGTTTGCCGGGCTCGTCAATGATTTCACGCGCGATGCCAACGGGCGCCCCGAGCTGCGGGGCGTGTACTCGACGCTGCGGGTGAACACGCCGCAACTCTACGTCCAGGTGGACCGGGAGAAGGCCAAGGCGCTGGGGATCTCGCTCACTGACCTGTTCCAGACGCTCCAGGCGTTCCTCTCGACCCTCTATATCAACGACTTCAACCTGTACGGGAAGACGTACCGGGTGCAGGCGGAGGCGCAGTCCAAGTTTCGCCAGACGCCGGACGACATCGGCCGCCTGTACGTGCGCGCTCCCAATCAGCACATGGTGCCCGTCTCCGCGCTCACGCGCACGCAGTTCCAGACCGGGCCGAGCGTCCTGACGCGCTTCAACGGATTTACCTCGGCGCTCGTGATTGGCGCGCCCGCCCCGGGCAAGAGCTCCGGCCAGATGCTCGACGCGGTCGAGCGGCTGGTGCAGGAGAAGTACGGCAGTCAGGGCGTGGGCTACGCCTTCAGCGGCCAGTCCTATCAGGAGCGGGCCTCGGGCGGCCAGGGCGGGCTCGTGTTCGCGCTCGGCCTGGTGATGGTGTTCCTGGTGCTCGCGGCGCAGTATGAGAGCTGGTCGATTCCGTTCGCGGTGCTCTTGGCCGTGCCGTTCGGCACGTTGGGCGCGCTGCTGGGTGTCTGGCTACGCGGGATGCCGAACGACGTGTACGTGCAGATCGGCCTGATCGTCGTCGTGGGACTCGCGGCCAAGAACGCCATCCTGATCGTCGAGTTCGCGAACGAGCTGCGGGCCCAAGGTCGCTCCATCAAGGAAGCGGCCCTCGAGGCCGGGCGCGAGCGGCTGCGGCCGATCCTGATGACGTCGTTCGCCTTCATCCTGGGTGTAGCACCGTTGCTCACGTCGAGCGGCGCCGGGGCCGCGAGCCGCCATTCGATCGGCACCGGCGTGTTCTTCGGGATGCTGGTCGCGACGGCCGTCGGGATCTTCTTCATCCCCTTGTTCTTCGCAGTGATTCGGGGCTTGAGCGAGCGGGGCCTGTTCCGCCGCGGTGCGAGTGCCGTCGTCCCGCAGGCCGCGCCGGTCGCGGTGGAGGGCGACTGACATGCGCCGCATCGTCTTGCTCGCGTCCGTCGCGCTGATCGCCCTCGTGGAGGCGTGCGCGGTGGGGCCGCGCTATCGCCGCTCCGCCGTCGGCATGCCCGACGGCTGGCGGCGGCCGGCGGCGTCGGAAGACTCGCTGCGGTCGTTCTACGACTCGCTGCGCACCGCCCGCGACACGCTGCTGCCGGCCGGGGCTGACACGGCGCGCGTGCCGTTCGCGTACGATACCACGTCGCCGGGTCTGCGCCGGGACTCGGGCGCAGCGCTGCAGTGGCTCGACCTGATCCAGGATTCCGTGCTGCGCCAGCTCGTGGACACAAGCCTACGGGCGAACCGCGACGTGCGGACCGCGCTCGCCGTGGTCGACGAGTTCCGCGCCCAGTACCGGGCCACGCGGGGCGTGCTGCTGCCCGAGCTGACGGCCAACGGGCAGGCCGGCCGCAACCAGCAGGTGTTCGGCACGTTCGGGTCGTTCACCTACGACACGTACCGGGCGACGGCCGACCTGAGCTGGGAGCTCGATCTCTGGGGCCGGCTGCGCCGCAACACCAGCGCCGCGCGCTCAGACCTCGTGGCCCGAGAGGAAGACCGGCGCGCGCTGCAGTTGTCGCTGATCGGCGACGTGGCGACCGCGTATTTCGACCTCCGCGCGGCCGACTTGAACCTCGCGATCGCCCGCCGCACGCTCGACTCGCGGCGGCAAACGCTCGCGCTCGCCCGGCAGCGGCTCGACCGCGGGTTGATCTCGGAGCTCGATGTGCGCCAGTTCGAGGCCGATGTCGCGACTCCCGCGGCGAGTGTCGCCGACCTGGAGCGGCAGGTGGCCCAACAGGAGAACGCCCTGAGCGTGCTGGTCGGCCACAACCCCGGCGCCATCCGCCGGGGCCGCGCGCTCACGGAGATGGCGGCGAGCATCCCGGTCCCCGCCGGCGTGCCCTCGGCGCTGCTCGGCAACCGCCCCGATGTCCGGAGCGCCGAAGCGGCCCTGCGCGGCGCCACGGCGCGGATCGGTGTGGCGCAGGCCGCTTGGTTGCCGACCTTCACGATCACCGGGCAGTACGGCACGCAGAGCACGGAGTTCTCCAAGTGGTTCGGCTCCGGGACGAACATCTGGCAGGCGTTCGCCGGCGTCTCGATCCCGCTGTTCAGCCAGGGCCGGCCCGGGGCGGGCGAGCAGGTCAACATCGCCCAGGCGCGGGCGTCGCAGGCGCGGTCGCGCTACGAGCAGACGGTGCTCGTGGCGCTGCGCGAAGTGGAGGATGCGCTCGTGGGACTGCGCACCGCCCAGGATCGCAGCGCGGCGCAGGAGCGCCAGGTGATCGCGCTGCGCCGGGCGCTCGAGCTCGCCACCATGCGATACCAGAACGGCGTGTCGAGCTACCTCGACGTGCTGGACGCGCAGCGTGGCCTGTTCGGGGCGGAGCTCGCCCTCACCCAGGCGGAGCGGGACCAGCTCGTCGCGGCGGTGCAGCTGTATCGCGCGGTCGGCGCCGGGTGGCCCGCCGCCAAGCAATGAGCCATAATCGGGCGATGCGTACGCGTTCCCGAGACGGCGCGCGCCGACCCGCGGCCGACTCCCTCGTGTTCTCGTTCCTGAGCGCGGCCGACGCGGTGGAGGCACGCCTCGAAGCGGCCTTGAGCCAGACCGGGTTGTCGCTCGCGAAGCTCGCGGTGCTGCATCTCCTGGCGGATGCGAAGGAGCCGCTGCCCCTGTCCGATCTCGCCGCGCGCCAGCACTGCGTGCGCTCCAACATCACCCAGCTGGTCGATCGCCTGGAAAACGACGGTCTGGTCCGCCGGCGCGCCGATCTCGACGACCGCCGCAGTGTCCTGGCGGAGCTCACGCCGGCGGGCCGGCAGGCGCATGCCAAGGGCGTACGCGCGCTGGCCGGCGCGCAACGCGCCATCGTGAGAGCGCTCGAGGCGGGCGAGGCGACGAGCCTCCAAAACGCCCTCGGCGCGCTGTCTTCCTGACTCGTTCTCCCACCATCGAAAAGGAGATTTCCGTGGTCTACCTCGTCCCCGTAGGTCGATTCCTTTTTTCCGCGATCTTCTTGACGACGGTGTTGGGGCATTTCTCCCCAGCCTACATCGGATATGCCGCCCAGCAGGGAGTGCCGGCCGCGGCGTTCCTGGTCCCGCTGTCGGGCGTGATCGCCACGCTCGGGGGGTTGAGCGTGACGCTCGGCTACAAGGCCAAATTCGGGGCGTGGCTGTTGGTGCTGTTCCTGGTGCCGGTCACGCTCACGATGCACAACTTCTGGGCGGTGCCCGACCCGATGATGCGCGGGATGCAGATGGCGATGTTCATGAAGAACGTGTCCATGCTAGGCGCGGCGCTGCTGATCACGCATTTTGGCGCGGGCCCGCTGAGCCTGGACGCGCGGCGGGCGTCCCCACCGGGCGTGTAGGTGCCCGAGCGGGCGGCGCGGTATTATTTTCATTCATGAACAACCGTGCGCGTAAGCGCCCGCGCCGCCCGCCGGCCCCCGACGCGCTGGTCTTCTCGCTCCTCGGAGCCGCGGGAGCGGTCGAGGCGCGGCTCGAAGCGGCCGTGAGCCCGTTGGGGCTGTCCCTGGCCAAGCTGGGGTTGCTCCGACTGCTGGCCGAGGCGAAGCAGCCGCTGCCGCTCTCCGAGCTGGCTCAGCACCAGCGCTGCGTGCGATCCAACATCACGCAGATCGTGGATCGGCTCGAGAAGGACGGGCTGGTCCGGCGCCGCGCCGACGCGGACGACCGTCGGAGCGTGCGCGCCGGCCTCACGCCAGCCGGGGAGCGGGCCTACGCCAGGGGGATGCGGGCGCTCGCCCAGGCGCAGCGCGCCATCGCGAGCTCGCTCAAATCAACAGACGCGAGTAGTCTCCAGGCCGCCCTCGAAACCCTGGCGCGCTGAGGGCCCGCGCGGGGCGCTACATTCTCCCAGTATGCCGCCCGCCATCACGGCCGATCGGCTCAGCAAGACCTTCCAAGTCAAGGTGCGGGACCCCGGCCTCAAGGGCGCGCTGCTCGCGCTGGTGCGGCCGCGCTACCGGGATGTCCACGCGGTGCGTGAGGTGAGCTTCGCCATCGACGCTGGGGAGATCGTGGCGTTCCTGGGCCCGAATGGTGCCGGCAAGACCACGACCTTGAAGATGCTCGCCGGCTTACTCTTCCCCACCGGCGGGCGGGTGGAGGTGGTCGGGTTCCGGCCGTGGAGCGGGGGACCCGAGTTCAAACGGCGCATCGCCCTCGTCCTCGGCAACCGCCAGCAGCTCGTGTGGGACCTCCCGCCCGAGGAGACGTTCCAGTTGAACCGCGCGATCTACGGCATCGCCGCGGCGGACTACCGGGAGCGGCTGGCGGAGCTGGTCGCGCTACTCGAGCTGGACGACCTGCTCCAGAAGCCGGTGCGCCAGCTTTCACTGGGCGAGCGGATGAAGTGCGAGCTCACGGCCGCCCTGCTGCACCGTCCCTCCATCCTGTTTCTCGACGAGCCGACCCTGGGCCTCGACGTCACCGCCCAGGAGGCCATCCGCCGGTTCCTCGCCGAGTACCGCGACCGCCACGGCGCGACAGTGCTCCTCACGTCGCACTACATGCAGGACGTGACGGCCCTGGCCTCGCGCGTCCTCATCATCAACCGCGGGCGGCTGTTGTACGACGGCGCGTTGGCTGCGCTCGTGGCGCGGATCGCGCGCACCAAGCGGATCGAGCTCGTCCTCGCCGACGGCGTCACCGCCGAGGCCCTCGCCGCGTTCGGCGCGGTGAAGAGCTTCCGGTTCCCCAACGCCGTGCTGGAGGTGCCGCGGGAGCAAGCGGCCGCGACCAGCGCGCGCCTGCTCGCCGCGCTTCCCGTCGCCGACCTCTCGATCGAGGACCCGCCGATCGAGGAGGTGATCCGGCTGGCGTTCGCACAGGGCGTCGAGGAGGGCGAGTGATCCGCCAGTACGCCGCGCTGCTCCGCAACGCGTGGCTGGTCGATCTCCAGTACCGCGCGTCCATCGTACTGTGGCTACTGTGGGGCGTGACCGAGCCGGCGGTCGCCCTCGGCATCTGGTGGGCGATCGCCGGCGACGGGCAGATCGCCGGCTACGCGCGCGCCGACTTTGCCCGCTACTTCTTCGCCCTGATGCTGGTGAACCAGCTCACGATCGCCTGGGACTCCTGGTACCTAGACGGGTGGATCCGCGAGGGCGAGCTGAACTTCCGACTGGCGCGGCCGCTGCACCCGGCGCACGAGGCGGTCGCCGAGAACATCGCCTACAAGGCGCGCACCGCTAGCGTGATCCTGGTGGTGTGGCTGCTCACGTCGCTGGTGTGGCCGGCGGTGCGGCTGCCGTTCGCGCCCGCCCGTTGGGCGCTCACCGCCCTCGCCGTGCTGCTCGCCGCGGCGATGCGTTTCTTCATCAGCTTCACGACGGGCCTCTTCGCCTTCTGGACCACGCGGGCGAGTGCGATCATGGAGCTGCACGCGGGCGTGTCGCTGTTTCTCTCGGGCCGGCTCGCGCCGCTCGC
>MNIR01000055.1 GCA_001919865.1 Gemmatimonadetes bacterium 13_1_20CM_4_69_16
TGGCGGAGCGCGTCGCTGAGGTTGGGCTCGAGCCGCCCGCAACCCTGGTGGTGGGCGCCATCGTAGGACTCGCCACGCCGGTCGAGCACTCGCACGGCGAGCTGGCTTGTCCCAGCCTGGAAGGGATGTGAACTTTGGGCGTGGTCCGACCCGGTAGCTCAGTTGGTAGAGCAGCGGACTTTTAATCCGCAGGCCGCGGGTTCGATCCCCGCCCGGGTCACTGCGTAACCACCTCGCGTCGCCGCACGTAGCCGACGGCTCGTGCATGGCGGTATATTTCCGCCCCGTCACCCACGGCACCCACGGCACCCACGGCACCCACGATGGCACCCACGATCTGGATCGACGGCGAGTTCTACGACAAGGCGAACGCCAAGGTCTCGGTGTTCGACCACGGCCTGCTGTACGGCGACGGCGTGTTCGAGGGAATCCGCGTGTACAACCGGCGCGTGTTCCGCCTCGACAAGCACCTCGATCGCCTCTATGACTCGGCGAAGGGCGCGTGGATCGAGATCCCGATGGCGAAGGCCGAGCTGCGCCGGCTGGTGGGAGAAGCCGTGACCCGCAGCGGGCTCGAAGACGCCTACATCCGGCTGGTCGTGACCCGTGGCATCGGTGACCTAGGGCTGGACCCCCGCAAGTGCGTCAAGCCCTCGATCATCCTGATCGTCGACTCCATCCGGCTCTGGCCGGCGGACCGCTACGACAAGGGGCTCACGGCGCTGACCGCGGCCACGCCCATCAACCACCGTGAGAGCGTTTCACCTCGCATCAAGTCGCTCAACTACCTGGGGCACATCCTCGCCAAGGTCGAGGGGATCGCGGCGGGCGTCGACGAGGTGATCATGCTCGACTCCTCGGGCTACGTCGCCGAGGCGAGCGGCATGAACGTGTTCGCCGTGACGAACGGCACGCTCAAGACGCCTCCGGTGTATGCCGGGATCCTGCGCGGCGTCACGCGCGACGCAGTGATCGAGCTGGCGCGCGAGGCGACCTATGGGGTCGAGGAAGTGCCGCTCAACCGCTACGACCTCTACACAGCAGACGAGATGTTCTTCACCGGCACCGCGGCCGAGATCGTCGGCGTCACCAAGCTCGACGCCCGGGTGATTGGCGCAGGGGTCCCCGGACCCGTCACGAAGGAGCTCGCCAAGCGGTTCAAGGCACTCGCCACACGAGGGGACTGACCTCCCCCCCCCACCGTAGTCCCGGTAGCCCGCAGGGCCCTGGGCGGCTGGATTGCAGCCGTCCTGCGCGATTTCGGCAAATCTAGGCTCAACTATTGACAGGACTTTGGGTTAGCCCAATATTCTCGGGCCCTTGCTCGCATTGAGGTGATCCATGCCATGGAGAGTGATCGCCCTGGGCGATCAAGTTTGGCATGTGGACGCGGTGGCCGAGCGCCCGGCCAACACCGAGGCATGGCAGCTGGTCTTGTCGTTCCGCGCGGCCTCCGAGCGCGCGGGGCGATCGTTCTGGACCCTGTACCCGCTCGAGGCCACCTCGAAGTCGTCGTTGTTCATCCAGGCGGAGCGCATCCCCGACACGGCCCTCTCGCAGCTGTTGGCCGAGCGGCTGGCGTGAGCTCGCTCGGGGTGCAGACCCTGCGCCGCATCGTGGGCGCCGTAGCGAAGTTACGGGGCGAGTTGGTGCGCGAGGTGACCGTACGGTCCGACCTCCGCCAGCTCAAGGTGGCACTGGAGAGCGGGCTAATCCTGGTGGTGTCGGCAGAGCGCGACCCGCAGGGGCGACCGCAACTGGAGGTGGATGTGGTCGACGTGCCGCAGGACGCTTCGGCGAAGCAGCAGATCGAAGTGCGGTTCGACTGACTGGCCCCATGGTAGCGCCGATCGGCGGGGGAGGGGCGCCGGGCGACGAACGCCTGCGCTTCAAGGACTTCGAGTTCCAGCGCCTGGCGAGCGGGCGCTGCCGGGCGAAGGTAGTCCTGGCGTCGTCCGACGGGCGGGAGTTCTCGGGCGAGTCCGAAGGGATCATCTCGCAGGCGGGCGAGTTGCGGTGTGGCGCAGCTGCCACAGTTCGGGCGCTCGAACGGGTGGTCCAGCCGAAGCTCGGTTTCGAGCTGCTGGGGGTGAAGGCCGTGCGGGCGTTCGATGCCACGGTGGTCATCGTGTCGTTGTCGGCGCGACAGGAAGCGCGGGCCTCGCGGCTGGTGGGTGCGTACCTGACCGAGACCGACGCCCCACGGGGCGCGGCTCTTGCGGTGTTGAATGCAACGAACCGAATACTGGGGAATTTCTTTGCGACGCGATGAGGGCGAAATGCCAGCGAGCTTGCTAGCATCTGATGTTCCCACGCTAAAGCGTGGGCTCCTGAGAGGTGCGCTCGCGTGCTTCGTCCTGGCGGCTGGCGCTTGTGGGGGCGCTCAGGGGCCCCATGCCGGCGCACTCGCGCCGGCGGCACACGACAGCGCGGTCGCGCGCACGGTCGACTCGCTCGGGGCGGCGATCGCGCAGGTGGCGCAGGATTCGGCGGCCGACCAGCAGGTGCTCGACAGCCTACACCGGCCCCCCCGCGCCGACACATTGCGCGCCCACCGGGATTCGGCGCCGCCCGCCGTGAAGCGGGAAGAGGTCGAGCGGGAGGCGGAGCGACTGTTCGGGGCCGAGGGGAAGGCCGTGATCGGCGTGGCGCCTTCACCCGAACCCACCTTCGATATCGATGTCTCGAGCTTCGCCACCAAGCGGCGCGTGCTCGAGTACCTCGAGTTCTTCCAGGTGGACTCACGCGACCGCTTCGAGATCTGGCTGGGGCGCCTGGGCCGCTACGAGGGCATGATCCGCGAGCGGCTCCGGGCCAAGGGTCTGCCCGAAGACCTGCTGTATCTCACGCTGATCGAGAGCGGGCTGTCCAATACCGCCGTGAGCCGCGCCAAGGCGGTCGGGATGTGGCAGTTCATGGCGAGCACGGCCCGGCTGTACGGGCTCACCGTCGATCCGTGGGTCGACGAGCGGCGCGATCCCTTCAAGGCGACCGAGGCGGCCGTCAACTATCTCGCGGACCTGCGGGAGCGGCTCGGCAGTGTCTACCTGGCGGCGGCTGCGTACAACGCCGGCGTGGGGCGGATCGAGCGCGGCATCGGTCGCCTGCCTGGAGCGGGGGGCCGCGGCGGCAGCGGCGGCGAAGCCGACTCCGTGAGCGATCTGACCTTCTTCCAGCTCGCCGACCGTCGCTACCTGCGCCGTGAGACGCGAGACTACGTGCCCAAGCTGATCGCCGCGTCGCTGATCGCGAAGCAACCGGGACGCTACGGATTCGACGAGATCAAACCGCTGCCCCCGCTCGCGTTCGATGAGATCAGCATCGCCGACGCGACTGGGCTCGACGTGATCGCCCGACTCGCGGACACGAGCGTCGCCGCGATCCTCGAGCTCAACCCGCAGTTCGTCCGCGGGGTCACGCCGCCCGGACGCGTCGTCGTGCTGCGGGTACCGCGCGGTCGCGGGACCCACGTCGCCGAGCGGTACGACAGCCTGCCCGTGACCGAGCGAATCACGTTCGTGGATCATTATGTGTCGCGCGGGCAGACCCTGTCGGAGATCGCCAAGCGCTATCGCGTCAACGTCGCCATGATCGAGAGTGCCAACCCCCGCCTCAAGGCCCACGCGCTACGCGTCGGTCAGCGAATCATCATCCCGATGAGCGGGCGGGTGGTGCCGGCCGCTGCGTGGTCCATTCCACCCGAGTCCCGGTACCGCCGCGTGAGCCGTACGGAAGCGAGCACCGGGAGCTACCGCGTCCGGACGGGAGAGACGGCAAGCGAGATCGCGCGCCGCTACGGCGTGCCCCTGACGGCGTTGCTCAATTACAACGGCCTCACTCTGGCGTCGGTCATCCGGGCGGGGGATGTCATCAAGATCCCGCAAAAATGACGACAAAGACGCAGACGTAGCACAGACACGTAGCACAAAGGCGTAGGGCCACTCGACCCTACGCCTTTCGTGTTACGTACCTCGTGTTCCGTTTTCTAGCTTTTCCGCCTATAGCCTTTCATGACCGTCGTGGCGTACCCGTTCTGCGGATCCCGCCCGGCGTCCAGCAGCTCCTGGACCTTGCTGGGGCCGCGGTTGTAGGCCAGCAGCGCCAGGCGCAGCTTCGCTTCCGGGGTCCCCTCGTAGCGCTCCAGCAGGTCCCGCAGGTACCGGAAGCCGAGCCGGAGGTTCGTGTTCTTGTCGTACAGCTGCTGCACGGTCAGTCCGGGCTCGTACAGCCGGGCGGTGCTCGGCAACACCTGGGTGTACCCGAGCGCCCCCACCTTGCTCTTCGCCTTGGCGTTGAAGTTCGACTCCGTCTTGACGAGGCGGAACGCGAGCCCCGGCTCGACGCCCTCGGCCAAGGCGACGTCGTAGATCGCGGCCGAGAGGTCGGCGGCGATATGATAGTGCGTCGAGTAGTCGATAATGGCGTTGGCGCGCTCCAGCTGGAGCCGGGCGACGGCGAGCTCACCGCGCGTCGCCTCGAGCGACTGCTCGAGCGAACGCAGGTCGCCCAGCGTCGCGGGCATCGTCGCTGCCGCCGGCTGATCGTCGGCCGTGGCACGCCGCGCCCACCCGCCGAGGCTGCTGACTACCAAGGCGCCAAGCAGGATGAGAGTTCCCTGTAGCATCAGTTTCTGCGTCTTCGTGTACATAGCCCTCACAGGTAAGTCCGTGCGGCCCAGGCTAGCGCCGCGCCATCAATTCCTCGTCAATCGCCAGCGGCCCGCCGCCAGTCGCCGTGCACGCCGCCCGTCTTCTCGAGCAGCTGCACGCGCTCGATCTGCATCCCGCGATCCGCCGCCTTGACCATGTCGTAGACGGTGAGCAAGGCGACCGAAACGGCCGTCAGCGCCTCCATCTCGACTCCGGTTCGCCCCACCGCCCGCGCGGAAGCCCGCACCCGTACCCCCGGCAACGTCTCATCCAGGCTCGCATCCACCTCCACGTGGTCCAGGCCCACCGGATGGCACAACGGGATCAGCTCCGCCGTGCGCTTCGCGGCCAGGGTGCCGGCTACCTCGCTCACCGCCAGCACATCGCCCTTGGCGATCGCCTGCTCGGCCACCAGCCGGTAGGCCTCGGCCGACATCCGGATGGTGCCTTCCGCCACCGCGGCGCGGACGGTGATCGGCTTGTCACCCACGTCCACCATGCGTGCCCGGCCCGCGGCATCGACATGTGAAAGCTTCATGCCAGCTCCGCCAGCTGATCCGCCAGTACGGCCGCGAGCAGCTGCGGATTCACGTTGCCCTGGGCCAACTCGCGCGCATCGAGCACTCGCGCAATCGCTTCCACCACTTTGCCAGTCTCGCCACCGCGTCGCGCCTGGTCTCGTAACCGTTCCAGCAGCCCGTCCAGCATCTCAGTAAACCCGCCCCGCGCCTGGAAGGGCGCCTGGCTCAGCGCGAAGGCGAAGCGCTGCACGGCCCCTTGAGTCGCCGTAGCGCGAAACGCGTCCGCCGCCTCCGGTCCTCGACCGGGCCGTCCAGATGCAAGGAGCTTGCCTATGCACCCGTCCGCAGCAGCAACCCGTTGAGCCACTTCGCGTTCTGACTTCAACCCCAGCTCTCGCTGTGCGAACACTGCCACTATGCTGTCGGCATTTCGTGCCAGGCGAACGCGCACGACGCGAGACAGCATGGTCGGCAGCAGCGCGTCCGGCTCCGACGTAGTCAGCACGATCACCGTGTCCGCCGGCGGCTCCTCGAGCGCCTTGAGCAGAGCGTTGGCCGCCGCTTCCGCGCCGATCTGGGGCACTAGGCGCTCCGCGTCCCCTACAATGAAGACCTTATGCTGCCCCAACGCGGGCGTGAGCGCCAGCCGACGCAACAGCAGCCGTACCGACGCGATCCCGTGGCTGGCCAGCCCCGACGGGGGCTCGTACAACGGCTGCTCACGGCGCGCGGTCATCTCGTCGGCGAGCGCCTCCGCCACGAGATCAAGCTGTTTGTCGGCGTCGGCGCCCTTCTTCGAGAGCTCGACCGGCACGAACCAATGCACGTCCGGGTGCGACAGGCTCGTCACCAGCTTACAAGCCTGGCACTGCCCACACGGTTCCCCCGTCCGCTGCTCCTTGGCTTCTCCCCGACCTCGACACAACAGCGTCTGCGCCAGCCACAGGCCCAGGCGTTGTTTCCCGACACCGCGTGGCCCCTCTAACAGGAGCCCTTGTGGCAACCGGCCGGAGGCGATGGCGCCTACCAGCCGGCTGCGTATCCCCTCATGGCCGTACAGGGGGGGGATTGGCATGGCGGAAATGTAGACCCGGTCCGGTACCCGGTGTCCAGCGCGTTTTGGAACATGTTGCGGCTACGCGACTTCCAAGTCTTGGAGGGGGCTTGTGCAGGTGTAATAGCATACCTAGCAACGCTTTACACGCCGAAGTGAGCGCGCACTCGCGAGATAATGCCCAATTTCCCTAGTTATTCGGCGTTTATTCGGGCGTACGTCGGGCCAGCTTGACACCCCGAAGCGAGACCCTGAGTGCACTACGCCCAAGAAATCGTGATGCAGCACACAAGGCGCGCGTTCAGGCGCCGGGCGCCCGCCCGTTGCGACGTCGCTCGCCACTTCAGCCGCTGATCGCGAGCTGCTCGGCGGCTTGGAGCTGCTGGGGCTGGCCGACCACCAGGAGAACATCGCCTGCGGCGAGCTCGAACTCAGGGTCGGGAGTGGCGATATCGGCCGAGCCGCGCTGGATCGACAGGACCAGCGCCCCGGTTCGGGTTCGCAGGCCGGTTTGCGCCAGGCTCCGCCCCACCAAGGCTGAGTTGGGGGGAAGGCGGATGCGGCGGAGAGCCATCTGCGGAATGCCCCCGACCGCGCCGAGGCGCAACGGCTCGCCGCGTTCGGTGCCGTGCCGAAACGCCTGGTAGTTGGAAGCGCGAATCTGGTCCACGAGGCGATCGATCTCGGCGCGCGCGACGCCGTAGTAGGCGAGCACTCGAGCGAAGATCTCGATCGACGTCTCGAACTCCTCGGGGATCACGTCGTTCGCGCCCAAGCGGAGCAGCTCGGGGACCTCCACCACGTAACGGGTGCGGGCGATGATGTGAACCGCGGGGCTGAGCCCACGCGCCACGCGAACCATGCGCCGGGTCGCCGCGGGGTCGGAGATCGCCGCGACGAGCATGCGCGCCCGCTCCAAGCCCAACGCCCGCAGGATCTCCTCGCGGGTCGCGTCGCCGTAGAAGGCGGGCTCCCCGCGCGATCGGGCCTGCCGCACCGTTTGGGCGTTCAACTCCACAATGCAATAGGGCGCCTCGATCGCCCGCAGCGCCGCCGAGAGGTTGCGGCCGTTCAGCCCGTAGCCGGCCACGATTACGTGGTCGGTGAGCTGCTGCTCCGCCACCGCGATGCCCGACGGCCGGAGCCCGGGTAGCAACCGGTCAAGCGCCACGAGCCGTTCCAGGCCTTGCACCAGTGTCGGACCGCTCTGTAGCAGGAACGGCGTCACCAGCATCGTGACCACCGCGATGGCGAGGAACGTTTGGTAGAGGGTCTCGGAAAGGAGTGCCATCCCGCGGCCTTCCCGGGCCAGAACGAAGGAGAACTCCCCGATCTGCGAGACTACCAGCCCGGCGAGCAGCGCCACGCGCCCGGCGTAACCGAGCAACGCCGGACCGGCGCCGGCCACCAGCGTCTTGCCGACCAGCACGACGGCCGCACCCCCCACCGTCAGGACAGGATGCTCGCGGATGAAGTCGAATTGCACCAGCATCCCTACCGCCACGAAGAACAGCGAAATGAAGACGTCGCGGAACGGAAGCAGCTCCGCCAGGGCCTGGTGACTGTAGTCCGACTCGGAGATGACGAGTCCCGCGAGGAAGGCCCCGAGCGCGAGCGACGCGCCGGCCTCCGCGGTGCCGAGCGCAGTCAGCGTGCCCAGCAGGATGATGGCGATGAGGAACAGCTCCCGGCTCCGCGTCTTCAGAATCTCGGCGAGCAGGCGCGGGACCAGCGTGCGCGCCAGGATCGTCACGCCGACGACGATCAAGGCCGCCTTCCCGAGGGCGAGGGCGAGCTGGGCAGGACCACCGCTCGCCCGCCCGGCCAGGAACGGCAGCGCCAGCATGATCGGGACGACGCACAGGTCCTGGAAGATGAGCACACCAGTGGCGAGGCGACCGTGCGGGGCGTCGATCTCGCCGTTGTCGGTGAGCCCCTTGAGGACGAGGGCGGTGCTGGAGAGGGCGATCAGGCATCCGAGAAACAGGGCCACCTGCCAGGCGAGGCCGAGTGCCGCGGCGACCGCTGCCGCCACCACCACCGTCAATCCCACCTGAAGCCCGCCGCCTACCAGGACCTGCCGGCCCATCTCCCTGAGCCGGTTGAGCGAGAACTCGATCCCGATCGTGAAGAGCAGCAGGATCACGCCCACTTCGGCGAGCCCTTCCACGCGATGCACGTCGGAGACGAGGCCTAGGGCGTTTGGGCCGAGCAAGACGCCCGCCACGATGAAGCCGGGGAGGGCGGGCAGCTTGAGCCGATGGAAAGCCAGGATGACGACCAGGGAGACCGCGAAGATGGTCGCTAGATCTTTGAGGACGATCACATGCTCCACGGTGCCCGCCCGGTTTCTTGGGGTTCTAGGGAAGTTTGGTGAATCGCCGGAACGACGCTTAGCACCGGCGCGTGATGGAGCGCACTGCCGCGCCGTGCTCCCTACGGTGGAAAAAACTCCTAAGGAATGCAAGGTTGTCGTCCCTTCAATGAGCACACCGCGCTTCCGGCTGTTGCGTCCCGAAGACGATCCGCGCGACGCGCAGTTGTCGCGGACGGAAGCGACGCTGCGTGCCACCGCGCGACAGCAGGAGGCGGTCGCGCACCTCGGCCAGCAAGCCCTCGCCGGCGCACCCGTCGCGGACCTCATGGACGCGGCGGTGGCGCTCGCCACCCGGACGCTGGACGCCGATTTCGGGAGTGTGCTCGAGCTCCGCCCGGAAAGCCGGACTCTGCTGCTGCGCGCCGGGTTGGGGTGGCGGGACGGGAGCGTCGGCCGCACCATCCTGCCGGCGGATCCCGACACTCACGCCGGCTACGCGCTGCGGTCCCCCGGGCCGGTGGTGGTCGAGGACCTGGCGTCCGACACGCGGTTCGGGAGCGCGCCATTGCTGACGCCACACGGCGTGGTCAGCAGTCTGAGCGTGCTGATCCAAGGTCCGGAGCGTCCGTTCGGCGTGCTCGGGGTCCACGCCGGCCGGCGCCGCGAGTTCACGCTCCACGACACGCACTTCCTGCAAGCGGTGGCGAACGTGCTCGCGACCGCGATCGACCGCGCCCGCACCGAAGATGCCCTGCGCCGCAGCGAGGAGCATTTCCGCTCGCTGATCGAGAACGCCTCGGACATCGTCACCATCGTGGGCGACAACGGCGTGTTCCGCTACGCGAGCCCATCGGTGAAGCGCGTGCTCGGCTATGGGCCCGGCGAGCTGCTCGAGCGGAACGCGTTCGACTTCGTGCACCCGGAGGACATTGCGGTGGTGGCCGAGGCGCTGGCCCGCACGATCCGACGGCCGAACTCTCCCCAGTCGGCGGAGTTCCGGTTCCGGCACCGGGACGGGTCGTGGCGCGTGCTGGAGGCGGTCGGGCAGGCCCGGGTGGATCCCGCCGGCGCGGCGCACCTGATCGTCAACGCGCGGGATGTGACCCAGCGGCGGCGGCAGGAGCGGGCCCTGCGTGAGAGCAAGGAGCGGCTGCGCACCGTGATCGCGGGCGCGCCGCTCGTGCTGTTCGCGTTCGATCACAACGGCATGTTCACGATGGTCGAAGGGAAGGCACTCGACGCGGTCGGAGTACGGCCCGCCCAGCTGGTCGGCCGATCGGTGTACGAGCTGTACGCGGACATCCCGCAGGCGCTGGCGGACGTGCGCCGGGCGCTCGCCGGGGAAACGTTCTCCTCCACCGTGGAGGTGTTCGGGACGGTGTTCGAGGCGTGGTACTCGCCCGTGCGGGATGCGGCGGGCTCGGTTGCCGGCGTGATCGGGGTGGGGACGGATGTCACCGAGCGGCGCCGGGCCGAGGAGGCGTTGCGGCGGTCCGAGGAAAGCAGTCGCACCGTCGTGGAGCACGCCAGCCACGGGATCTACAAGTCCACCCCGGACGGCAGATTCCTGGCCGCGAACCCCGCGCTCGTGAGGTTGCTGGGGTATGAGACCGAAGCCGAGCTGCTCGCCCTGGACATGGCCCGCGACGTGTACGCGGACTCGAGGGAGCGCGAGCGCATCCTCGCTCGGTTCGACAGCGGCGACGCGATCCGTGGGGCGGAAGTCGCGTGGAAACGGAAGGACGGCGGGCGCATCCTGGTGCGGCTCTCCGGCCGCGCGGTGCGACGGGGCAATGGGCGGATCGAATGCTTCGAGACGATTGCCGAAGACATCACCGAGCGGCGCGCCCTCGAGGAGCAGCTGCGCCAGTCCCAGAAGATGGAAGCGATCGGCCAGCTCACCGGCGGGATTGCCCACGACTTCAACAACCTGCTCACCATCATCCTGGCGAACTCCCAGCTGATCGCGAAGGCTCTCCCGAAGGAGCGCGCCGACGCGCATGCCGACCTGCGCGACGTCATGTCCGCGGCGCTACGCGGTCGGGTGATGGTGCAGGAACTGCTCGGGTTCGCGCGGCGCTCGAGTCTCGACCTGCAGCCGACTGATCTCGCGGGCCTCGTGACGGACCTCATCGGGTTC
>MNIR01000049.1:0-15918 GCA_001919865.1 Gemmatimonadetes bacterium 13_1_20CM_4_69_16
CCGCTCGTTGACACGCTCACAGGCGCGGGTATGATACCCGGCGCGGAAGCTAAATGCAAGACGATGAAGCGGTTGGACGATTGCCCCGTGGGAGGAAGCCCGTGAAGCGAAAGCCGACCGAAACGCTACGCGTGGCCTGCGGGCTGCAGCGGCGCGCTGCAGCGGTGGGGTTCGACTGGCCCGACGCGCGCGGGCCGCGCGCCAAGGTGGAAGAGGAACTGAAAGAACTGGACCGGGAAACGAGAAAAGGGAAACGGGAAACGTGGGAGGAAGAAGTCGGAGATCTCTTGTTCGCGGTCGTGAACCTGGCCCGCAAGCTCGAGATCAACCCGCGAGCGGCGCTTGACAAAGCCAACGACAAATTCAAGCGCCGCTTCGCCGAACTCAAGCGACTGGCGGCAGCGCGAGGCATAAGGCTAGGACGCGCGAGCCTCGAGGCGTTGGACGAGCTGTGGGACGAATTGAAACGTCGGGAGTGATTGCGGATTCGATCTGACCACCTCCAAATCCGCAATCGACAATCCGCAATCCGCAATTGTTAGGGCCACAGCTTGTACAGCGTCCGCGGAAACGCGATCGCCTCGCGGATATGCGGGATGCCGCAGATCCACGCGACGGTGCGCTCCACGCCGAGCCCGAACCCCGCGTGCACGAAGGTGCCGTATTTGCGGAGGTCGAGATACCAGCTGTACGCCTCCTCGGGGAGCTTCTCTTCGCGAATGCGCGCCAGCAGCTTGTCGTGGTCGTCCTCGCGCTGGCTGCCGCCGATGATCTCCCCGTACCCCTCCGGCGCCAGCATGTCGTTGTTCAGCACGGTGCGCGGGTCGGCGGGGTTTTCCTTCATATAGAAGGCTTTCACGCCCCGGGGGTAGTTGTAGACCATCACGGGGCGGTCGTACTGTTTGGCGAGCAGCGTCTCCTCGTCGCCCCCGATGTCTCGCCCCCACGTGATGTCGCTGCCCAGCGTCTTGAGCTTTTCGACCGCCTCGGTGTAGGAAATCCGGGGAAACGGGGCGCTGATCCGCTGGAGTGGCGCCGTGTCCCGCTCCAGGTCGGCGAGCTCGCCGCGCCGCCGCTCCAGCGCGCGCGCCACGATGTAGGCGACGAACTCCTCCTGCAGCTTCATATTGTCGTTGGAGTCGTTCCAGGCGACCTCGGGCTCGACCATCCAGAACTCCGTGAGGTGCCGCCGCGTCTTGGACTTTTCGGCGCGGAACGTGGGCCCGAAGCAGTACACTTTGCCGAGCGCCGCCGCGGCCGCCTCGACGTACAGCTGCCCCGTCTGGGCGAGGTAGGCGGTGCCGAGGTCGAAGTACTCGGTCGCGAACAGATTCCCCGCCGCCTCGCCGATCGCGCCGGTGAGGATGGGCGTGTCGACCAGGACGAAGTTGCGCTCGTAGAAGAAGTCGCGGATCGCCTGGATCACCTCGTGGCGCACGCGCGCGATGGCGACCTGGCGGCGGCTGCGCAGCCACAGGTGGCGATGTTCGAACAGGAAGGCGGTGCCGTGCTCCTTTGGCGTGATGGGGAAGTCGTGGCTCGGTCCGATGATCTTCAGGTCCGCGGCGGTGAGCTCGACGCCGCCCGGCGCGCGCGGGTCGGCCCGCACGGTGCCCGTGACCTCGACCGAGCTCTCCTGGGTGAGCTGCGCGAACCCCTCCCACGCGGCGTCGGGAACGTCCTTCTTAGAGAGGACCACTTGCAGATAGCCGGTGCCGTCGCGCAGCACGACGAACGCGATCTTGCCGCTCGAGCGCGTGGTCGTCACCCAGCCGCGCACGGCGACCGTCTGGCCGCCGAGCCGCGGCAGCGCTTCGATGCGATGAGGGTCAGGCATAGGCGCGGCATACTAGTGGCGGGGTTTTGGGCTGTCAACGCGACGGCCTGCGCCGGCGGGTACGCCCCGCCCGCGAAGCTGGGCCCGCCGCGCCAGGAAACGAGCTGGCCCACCTATCTCGGCACGCCGCGCCACGACGCCTGCGCCGCGGAGTCGCTCAACGCCGACCCGCGGCCGCTGTGGCACACCGACGTGGGTCGCGCGGTGCGCGGCAGCCCGGCCATGGGCGAAACGGTGCTCGTCGTGGGCGTCGCCGACCGGGTGGTGGCGCTGGTGGATCGCGCCACCGGGCAGAGTCTGTGGCGCTCCCGAGTCGCCGGCACCATCCACGGCGGGCCGTTGCTCGACGGGGACCGCGTGTACGTCGCGACCGAGGCCACGCCCGACGCGCGGGTCTACGCCCTGCGGCTGCGCGACGGGCGCACCATCTGGAGTACCAAGACCGAGAGCATCGTCGCCCCGCTCGCTTTGGACGGCGACACCTTGTACGCGGCGACCGAGGCGGGCACGGCGCTGCGGCTCGAAACCGATGGCGGGAGGATCGTGTGGCGGCGGCGTCTCAACGGCGCCGCGCGCGCCGCCCCCGTCCCGGCGGCGGACGGTATCGTCGTCGCCACGACCGCCGACACGCTGTACCTGCTGGAGCGCGCCACCGGTCAGGTGCGCGGCCGGCTTGTCACCCCCGGCGCCGTGGTCGGCGCGCCCGCCCTCGACGGCGCGCGGCTGTACGCCGCCACGACGGCGGGGCGGTTGCTGGCGATCCAGCTGCCAGGGCTGAGCGTGGCGTGGGATCTCGCCGCCGGCGACGCCGTGTTCGGCGCACCCGTCGTGACGCGCGACACGGTGTACGCGCTGGCGCGCGACGGGACGCTGTGGCTCGTGCCGGCGGACCGGCCGTCCGCGGCGCGCTCCTTCGCGCTCGGCATCACGGCGACGGCGGGTCCGATGCCGGTCGCGTCTGGCGTGCTGGTGGCGAGCGGGCGTACCGATGAGACGAACGGCTTGGCTGCTGAGCGGCGTTGCGCTGCTGACCTCGATGCGCCTTTCGGCGCAGGAGATCAACAGCGTTCCACGTTCCGCGTCGCACGTCGCCGGTTCGTCTCGTGCGACGTGGAACGTGGGACGGGCAACGGTTCACTGGGGCAAGTGGCTCGTCGCCGGCGGCGCGGTCGCGTTCACCGTGATGGGCGCCCACGAGCATAGCAGCTCGAATCGCGAGTTCGGCGCGCTGCTCTCGATGTGCCGCGCCGACAACACCGACTGCCTGCTCGGCCCCGACGGCCGCTACCTGAACGCCACCGCCGAGCAGCTGTATCAGTCGTCGATCCACTTCGACCGCCGCGCCCGGGTGCGGCTCCTGGCCGGTCAGGCGACGCTGCTGGTCGCGGCAGGGCTGTTCATCGCCGACTTGGCGCACCACGCGAGCGGGCCGGGGAATAAACCGCTCAGTCCGCTGGAGGTGTCGGGAGACGTGCGGACGGGTGGCGCGCGCGTCGGGGTGCGGCTGACGTTCTAACAATTGCGGATTTCGGATTGCGAATTGCGGGTTGTCGGTGTGAGCGTCGTGCCGCACGACACTTCACTTCAAATCCGCAATCCGAAATCCGCAATCCGCAATCGGGTTATCCAACCCTAAACAACTCAAACCCCCGCTCGTATCGCGTCACGATCCGTTCCCGGTAGGGCGCGTGCTCCGGACGCGCGAGCGCCGGGTCGCGCGCGATGATCTCCCCCGCCGCGCGGCGCGCGGCTTCGAGCAGCGGCAGGTCGGTGGCGAAGTTGGCGTAGCGCAGCGGTACGCCGCCCGACTGCCGCGCTCCCGCCAGCTCGCCCATGCCGCGCTCCTGCAAGTCGAGCTCGGCGATCTTGAAGCCGTCGGTCGTCTGGGTGAACGCTTTGAGGCGCGCGGCCGCGTCCGGGGCGTTGGAGAGTAGGATGCAATGGCTCGCGGCGGCGCCCCGCCCCACCCGGCCGCGTAGCTGGTGCAGCTGCGCCAGCCCGAAGCGCTCGGCGTGCTCGATGAGCATCACCGTCGCGTTCGCGACGTCGATCCCCACCTCGATCACGCTGGTGGCGACGAGGATGTGGACGGCGTTGTCGCGGAACGCGCGCATCGTCGCGTCGCGCTCCTCCGCTTTGAGCCGACCGTGCACCAGGCCGACGCTGAATTCCGCGAACACCTCTTGGAGGTCCTCGGCCATCGTCGTCGCGGCCTTCAGGTCGGCGCGCTCCGACTCGTCGATCACGGGATAGATCACGTACGCCTGCCGGCCGGCCGCGCATTCCCCGCGGATGAACTCGTAGATCTTCCGGCGGGCGGCTTCGTCGCGCAGCGCCGTCTTGACCGTGCCGCGGCCCGGGGGCCGCTCGCGCAGCTCGGTCACGTCCAGGTCGCCGTACAACGTCAGCGCGAGCGAGCGCGGGATCGGCGTCGCCGTGAGCAGCAGCACGTCGGGCGCGTCGCCCTTCTCGACCAGCGCCGCGCGCTGCTCTACGCCGAAGCGGTGTTGCTCGTCGATCACCGCCAGGCCGAGGCGGTGAAACCGGACCGACTCCTGAATCAGGGCGTGCGTCCCCACGATGAGCCGGGCCGCGCCGCCTGCGATGCGCTCCCGGGCGGCGTTCTTCTCGGCGGCCGTGAGTCGGCCGATCAGCAGCTCCGGCACCAGCCCGAGCGGCCCCAGCAGCCGGGTGAGAGTCGCCGAGTGCTGCTCGGCGAGCAGCTCCGTGGGCGCCATCATCGCCGCCTGGTAGTCGTTCTCCACCGCGAGCAGCATGGCGAACAGCGCGACCACGGTCTTGCCGGTGCCCACGTCGCCCATCAGTAGCCGGTGCATGCGGAGCGGCGCCGTCATGTCGGTGGTGATCTCCCGCACCGCGCGCCGTTGGTCTCCCGTGAGCTCGAAGGGAAGCTGCTGTTTCAGCCGGGTGGTGAGCTCCTTCTTGAGCACGAACCGGATCCCGGCCCGGGCCCGCTTCGCGAGATGGCGGGCGCGCGCCTGCACCAGCTGCTGATCGAAGAACTCGTCGAACGCGAGGCGCCGCCGGCCCGCCTCCGCCTCCTCAACCGTGCGGGGGCGGTGCACCGCCGCCAGCGCCGCGCCCAGCTCGGGGACTCCCACGGCGGCTGAGAGCCGCGGCGGATGCGGATCGCGGGCGAGCGGAAGCAGCGCGTCCAGGTGCTGCTGAATCAGCCCGCGGATCTGGCGGTGCGTCAGCCCCTCCGTGGCCGGATACACGGGGAGCACCAGGCCGCCGTCGGGCGCCGCCTCCCCCTGGTCCGCCAGTACCACGAACTCGCGGGGCACGAGCTGGCGCCCGTGGTAGTAGCGCACGGGACCCGTAACGAGCAGCAGCTGGCCCGGCTTGATCTGGCGCTCGAGGAACGGCTGGCCCGGCCACGCGCACTCGAGCAGGCCGCTGTCGTCTTTGAGCACGGCCCGGAACACCCGCAAGCCGCGGCGCGTCGGCAGCACCCCCGTGGTAACGACGTGCCCGACACAGCTCGCTTCCTGCCCCACACGGACGCGCGCCAGCGGTGTGACCGTGGTCGCGTCGAGGTAGCGGTGCGGCGCGTGGTACAGCAGATCGCCCACCGTGCGGATCCCGAGCCGCGCGAGCGCCTCGGCGCGCTTCGGGCCCACGCCTTTGAGATACTTCACGGAGGTCGCGAGCTGCAGAGTCACTCACTCACCAAGCGCTTGGCGTAGGATTGGGCGTCGAACTCTGCGAGATCCTCGAGCCCTTCTCCCGTACCGACAAAGCGAATCGGCACGGGTATGGCACGCTGTACGGCGACCACGCTCCCTCCCTTCGCGGTGCCGTCGAGCTTCGTGACGATGATACCCGTGAGCGGTAGGGCCGCCGCGAAGGCCTGCGCCTGGTGCACGGCGTTCTGACCCGCCGTGGCGTCGAGCACCAACAGGGATTCGTGCGGAGCGTCGGGCCGCTGCTTCGCGACCACGCGCACGACCTTCGCGAGCTCCGCCAGCAGTCGCTCCTCGGTGTGCAATCGGCCGGCCGTGTCCACGAGCACGGTGTCCACGCCCCGGGCGCGCGCGGCCGCCACCGCGTCGAACGCCACGGCCGCGGGGTCTCCCCCCTTCCCGGTGCCGCCGACGCACGAGACGCGCAGCCGCTCCGCCCAGATCTGGAGCTGCTCCCTCGCCCCGGCCCGAAACGTATCGGCGGCGGCGAGCAGCACGCTCCGGCCTTCCCGTTCGAGGCGGTGCCCCAGCTTCGCGATGGTGGTGGTCTTGCCGACGCCGTTCACGCCAAACACCAGCATGACGCTGGGCGGCTCGGGCGCCCGCGCGAGTCGTCCCGGGTCGGACTGGAACGGCGCGGCCGCCGAGAGGATCCGGGCGACGGCCTGCTCGAGCGCCGGCTGGAGATCGCCATCGGGGACTCGCGCCACCTGCTCGAGAATCTCGGCGGTCGCCGCGACGCCGAAATCGGCTTCGAGCAGGATGCGCTCAGCCTCCTCGCGCACACCGGCATCCCGGCGACTGAACACGCGCGCGAGCCGCTCCCACAGCGTCATCTCAGGGAAGCCCCTGTCGCCGCCGCCACGCCCACTCCGTCGCGAACGCCGCGATGGCGATCACGAACATCCACCACCGCTCGCGCAGCGCCGTGCTCGCGACCAGCGCCACCGCGCCGCCCGCTTGGGCGCGCAGCGTGGCAGTCGCCGGACGCCATTCGGAGGAGTACGTCTCCACCGCCACGACGCCGCGCTCCGGGCCGCCCGGTGTCGCGTACGCGTACAGCGCGGGCGGGAGCAGCAGCTCCGCACGCCCCGTCGCATCGAAGCGCAGGGTATCCGAGCGGGTCGTCCCACCGGCCGTCAACCTGACCGCCAGGTCGCGCGGCGACCCGGAGCCGATCCACCGCCACGCGAGTGGCATGCCGTTGGGCACCTCGTAGGTCACCGGCGCAAACCGCTCCCTGCTCCCCGCTCCCTCGGCGAGCAGCCAGTCGGTCAACGCCGCGACCAGCGCGCGGTACGCCTCGGCGCTCGCGCCACCGCGGAATGCCCAGCGAAACAACCCCGCCGCGGCCACGGTCGCCTCGCGGGCGCTCCCAACCCCACCCTTCCCGGCGCGCTCCGAGAGAACGAGCACCGGCCGCGGGGCGCCGCGCCGCGCCAGGCGCGCGGTCAGCACGACCACTGCCGTGCTATCGGAGGGAAGCGCGAGGTCGGACACGGCCGCGGCCGGAGCCAGCGAGTCCCACGCGATCCCGCCCAGCGCGCCGGCTAGCGCGGATGGCCCGGGCAGTTGGACGTACCAGTCGCCTTCCTGGCCCCGCGCCGTGCGCCACGTCAGAACCGCGCCCGGAGCCGAGAAGCGATCGAACTTCGCGGGGTCGCCCACGCGCACCACGAGACGCGCACCCGCCACGGCCCGCGCCACATCGGCGCCCGAGACGGGTGCCAGACTGGCGCCGTCCCGCCAGCCGCGCTCTCCCCCGCCCCCGGGCTCGGATCCGACGAAGGTCCGCACCGGCACGCGCGCCACGTCGCTCAGTGTCCGGGCGAGAAAGCGGCTGTCCCAGTCCGGGGGGGAGGCGAGCAGCACGACGGAGGGAGGCGGGCTCACCTCCAGCACGAACACACGGGCGTCGTCGCGCGGCTCGGAGTCGCCGGCAACACCCTCCAGCCGCACTTCGAGGGCCTGCCAGCCGGCGCGTGCAGAGCCGGTGAAGAGAGCAGGGGGAAGGGTGATCTCGCTGAAGACAGTGCCGCTGTCGGGGAGCGCAACGACACGCGACACGACGCGCCGTCCGGCGAGATACAGCGCGAGCGTGCCCTGCCCCCTTCCTCTTGCCCCGGCATTCTCCCCGGCGGTTTTCCCGGCCGTCCCGTAGCTCACCTTGAGCCGGAGCGTATCGCCCGCCGCGACGCGGCGTGGCCCGTCGACCGCGGCCACGTACGCATCGAAGAACGGCGGGCGCGGGAGCTGCACGATGCGGGCGCGCCGCAGCAGGTCCGGCGGCACGTCGACGACGTCGTCGATCGCGCCGTCCGTCACGATGCTCAAGGGCCCGCCGCGGCCGGCGGCGGCCGCCAGGGCCGGGGCGAGCCGAGTCGCGCCATCCCCAGGGGGGAGCGTGTCGTAGGCGCGCACGCTCGACCCGAAACGCCAAATGACGCCTCCTCCCCCTCTTCCCCCTCCCTTCGCCAGCGCGCGCGCGCTGTCGAGTGCCTCGCGCCAGCGCCCTTCGTGGCCGCTCATGCTGAGCGACGCGTCGAGCAGCACGAGGGGCGGTGCGTCCCCCGGGTCGAGGCGCGCCGTCACGGGGTTCCACAGCAGCAGCACCACGGCGGCCATGCCGGTCACGCGCAGCAGCGCCAGACCGACCGTCAGGCGGCGGCGCACTTGAGCGCCTCGGCGAGGGTGAAGCGACCTTCGTATAGCGCGCGCCCCACGACGGCGCCCGCGAGGCCGGCGGCGCGGATCGCTTGCAGGTCGTCGAGCGACGCGACGCCGCCCGACGCGATCGTCTCGAGCCCCAGTGCGGCGATCGTCCGGGCCCCTGCCACGTCCGGCCCGGCCAGCATGCCGTCCCGCGCCACGTCGGTGTAGATCACCGTCCGCGCCCCTTGCCGCTTCACCCGCTGCGCCAGTTGAAGCGCGGTGAGCTCGAATACCTCGGTCCAGCCGCGCACCGCCACCTGCCCGTCCTTCGCGTCGATCCCGACCGCCAGCTGCTCCGGTCCGTGGCGCGCCAGCAACCGCTCGACCAGCGCGGGGTCGGTCGCGGCCTTCGTCCCGATCACGACCCGGGTCGCGCCCCAGCCGAGCATCTCCTCGATCGCCTCCTCGGTGCGCAAGCCGCCCCCCACCTGCACCGGCACCGCCACCGCGGTTAGGAAGCGGCGCGCCAGCTCGCGGTTGTCGCCGTTCCCGAAGGCGCGGTCGAGGTCGACGAAATGCACCCAGCGCGCACCGTCGCGCGCGAACTGGCGTGCGACGGCGACGGGGTCGTCGGCGTAGGCGGTCGCGCGCCGCGCCTCACCTTGGCGCAAGCGCACGACGCGCCCGCCCTGCACATCAACGGCGGGGTAGAGCTCCACGGATGTACGAGGAAACTAATCGTCGCGCGCGGCGACGGTCGGAGCGGCGCGCGATGCGCCGTGTGCCTCGAGCTGGGCGGCGAGCTGCGCGCGCGCCGAGTCGTACGCCGCGCGCAGGCTCTTCGGAACCGGCGTCCCCGATCCCATGTCTTTGCGTTGCGGGTTGGTGGGCCGACCGCTCACGAGGAACTCGTAGTGCAGGTGCGGGCCGGTCGACAGGCCCGTCGAACCGACGTAGCCGATCGTCTCCTCCTGCTGGACCCGCTCCCCCACGTACAACCCGCGCGCGAACGCGGAGAGGTGGCCATAGCGCGTGCGGATGCCGTTCGCGTGTCGCAGCTCGATCAGGTTGCCGTAGCCCCCCTCCTCCCGTCCCACCCGCGTCACGATGCCGTCCGCGGTGGCGCGCACCGGCGTCCCGTAGGGCGCCGAATAATCCACCCCCTCGTGGGTACGCCACATGTGCAGGATCGGGTGGAACCGGCTGCCGAAGCGGCTCGAGATGCGGCGGAACGCGAGCGGCGCGCGCAGGAAGGCGCGCCGCAGCGAGCGCCCTTCCTCGTCGTAGAAGCCCGCGATCCCTGACGCGCCATCTTCGAAGTAGAACGCGTAGCTCGGCGTGCGCGCCACATCGACCCGCGCCGCCAGGATGCGGCCGAAACGCCGCTCGCCCTCGGGCGACTCGAGGCGCTCGAGCAGCACGTTGAACCGGTCGCCCGAGCGGACGTCCCGCGTGAAGTCCACTTCCCAGTCGTACACGTCCGCAATCGCCCAGGCCAGGGCGCGCCGCTCGCCCCCGGGCAAGAACGTGTCCGCCACGAACCGGTCGAGGGCATCGTACAGCGACGATTCGATCGCGCCCGAGATCCTGAACCGCGCGATGGTCCAGGGGATAGTTTCCACCGCCTCCACCCACCCGGAGGGATCACGCGCCAGCTGCAGCCGGCGCTGGGGCGAAAGCCGGACGGTCACCCGCTCGGCCACGCTGCCGGTCTTGAGGCGCCGCACCTGGAACGCGAGCCCGGGCCGCAGCCGGCGCACCGGCAGGTGCTGGGCGGCGGCGAGGAACGCGGCGTAGTCCCGTCCCGTGATGCCCGCGCGTGCCAGCACATCGGACAGCGTCTCGCGGCGCCCCAGGGTCTCGGTGAACTCGACGTACGCGTCGGTGATCACGATGGGCTGGGCCGTGAGCGGGCGGCGCCAGGGCCAGGCGTCGCGGGTGGCCCAGAACAGGCCGCCGGCCGTGACCAGGCCGGCGGCGACGTACTGGCTCGCCCGCGAGCGGGGCGACATCAATCCATTTGTCTCCGGATGAAGGTCGGAATCTCCAGCTCATTGACGTCCACCGGCGGGGGGGCGGGCGCGGCGCGCCGCGCCGGATCGGCCGGCTTCACGTACCCCGTCGGCGGCACCGGGGTGGGCCGCGACATGCGCTCCCGGAACGGCAGCACGCCCGGCGCCGCGCGGGCCGGCAGCTCGGCCTTGTCCCGGTCGAAGCCCGTCGCGATCACCGTCACCCGGATCTCGCCGTGCATCGCCGGATCGTTCACGGTGCCGAAGATGATCTCGGCGTCCTCGCCCGCGGCGTCCTTGACGACGTCGGAGATCTGGGTCACCTCGCCGAGCGTCAGGTCCTCGCCGCCGGTGATGTTGATCAGCACACCGGTGGCACCGGTGATCGAGATGTTGTCGAGCAACGGGCTCGAGATCGCCTGCTGCACCGCTTCCATGGCGCGGTTCTCGCCGCGCCCCATCCCCGTGCCCATGATCGCCGCTCCGCCGTTCTGCATCACGGTGCGCACGTCGGCGAAGTCCACGTTCACGATACCGGTCACCGTGATGAGCCCCGAGATTCCCTGAGTGGCGTGCAGCAGCACCTCGTCGGCCTTTTTGAGCGCATCCTGAAAAGGTATCCCCTTCCCCACCACGGCGAGCAAGCGCTCGTTCGGGACCGTGACCATGGTGTCGACGTGTTTGCGCATCTCGGCGATGCCCATTTCCGCCTGCCGCATCCGTTTGCGGCCCTCGAACAGGAACGGCTTGGTCACGATGCCGATCGTGAGCGCCCCGAGATCGCGCGCCATCTGCGCGATGATGGGCGACGCTCCCGTCCCCGTGCCGCCGCCCATGCCGCAGGTGACGAAGACCAGGTCCGCGCCTTGCAGCGCGTGCAGCACCTCGTCGCGGTTCTCCTCGATCGCCTGGCGTCCGATCTCGGGGCGCGCGCCCGCGCCCAGCCCGCGCGTCAGCTTCTTCCCGATCTGCACCTTCACGTCGGCCTTGTTGTTGAGCAAGGCCTGGGCGTCGGTGTTGACGGAGATGAATTCGACGCCCTGCAGCCCCTCGTCCACCATGCGGTTCAGGGCGTTGCCGCCACCGCCACCCACGCCGGCGACTTTCATGCGGGCGTTCTGCGACACGGTCTCTTCGAGCTCGAAGATCATGGCTCCCTCGGGTGACCGATCAGAAGAAGTCCTGCAACCACCGCTTGAGCGGCGCGAACCAGCGCTCCATTCCGGGGCTCGGCACCAGCGAGCCACCGGGCGCGGCGCCCTGCGCGAGCCGGCGCGCCGCGTACAGCACCAACCCCACCGGCACCGCGTAGCGCGGCGCCTGCACGCTGTCCACCAGCCCCGAAATGCCCTGCTCCGGCGTGCCGGCGCGCACCGGCATCGCGAACACCTCGCGCGCCAGCTCGACCATGCCCGGCAGATGCGCCGTCCCGCCCGTCAACACCACGCCTGCGGGCAGCCGCCCGGCCCCGTACCCCGCCTTCTCGAGCTCGCGGTCCACCAGGTGGAAGATCTCGTCCAGCCGTTGGTGGATGATGTCCGACAGCATCTCGCGCGCCGCCTGGCGCGCGCCCTGCCCCGGAGTGGACGGCAGGGTGATCATCTCCGAGGGATCGACCAACGGCTTGTAGGCGACGCCGTGACGCTCCTTCAGTCGCTCGGCATCGGCCTGGGTCACGCCCAGCACCTGGACCACGTCCGTCGTCACCTGCGCCCCCGCGTACTTGAGCGACGCGAGGTGTCGGATCTTCCCCTCGTGGAAGATCGTCACGCCGGTCGAGCCGCCGCCCACTTCCAGCAGCGCGACCCCCAGCTCCTTCTCGTCCTCGGTCAGCACCGCATACGAAGCCGCCAGCGGCTCGAGCACCAAGTCCAGCACCCGGTACCCCGCCCGCTGCACCGCCTTGCGCAGGTTCTGCGCGGCGGTGGACTGCACGGTCACGAGGTACATCTCCACCTCGAGCCGTGTCCCCGTCATCCCCACCGGGTCCGAGATGCCGTGCTGCTGGTCGACCCGGTACTCCTGGGGGATGTCGTGCAGCAGCTCCTGGTCTCGGCCGAGCGAGATGGCGCGCGCCACCTCGTTCACGCGGGCGACGTCTTCCGCGGTGATCTCCTCCCGGCTCACCGCGACCACCCCGGGCGAGGTGCGCGCCGCTACATGCTCGCCCGCGATGCCGCACGTCACCCCGCCGACCTTCGCCCCCGCCATCCGCTCGGCGTCGCGTAGCGCGGCCACCACGGAGCGGGTGGTCTCGTCGATGTCCCGCACCATCCCGCGCCGCACGCCCGAGTTCTTCGCGAGCCCGACGCCGAGCACCTTGGCAAGCGGCGTGCGCGGCAGGTCGCCCACGACCTCGGCGATCACGGCGCAGGTCTTGGTGCTCCCAAGGTCGAGCCCCGCGACCAGCTGACGATCCCGGCTCACGTGCCGCCCCCGCCCCCCCCGCCCCCCCCGCTCCCTCCGCCACGGCCAGAGCCGGCCGACGCCTTGCGCCGTACGACCACCTGCTTCGCGAAGCGGGCGTCCAGCTCCACGTAGGGGCGTCTCTTCGCAGCCAGATCCTGCGCGACCAGCGCCACGGCCCGAATGACCTCCGGCCCGGCGTCGCGTCCCAGCAGGACGTGGCGGGGCCCCAGTTCCAGCAACACGTCCCCGCGCGCCGAACCGCGCGCGCTGGTGATCGCCTGAAACAGCGCGAGATCCACCGACTGGACCAGCGCCAACACGCCTGCGACCCCGCGATCCGCGGCCGCCGCGACCGGGAGGTCGAGCCCTGTGCGCGCTGGGTCGAACGGCAGCGCCCGGCCTTCCGCATCGACCGCCACCAGCGGGCCGCCGCGCGCGCCGCCCGGCGCGAGCGCGGCTGGCTCCACCTCGTGCAGCTCGACCTTGAGCACTCCCGGAAGCCGGCGCACGACGTGCGCCTCCGCCACTCCCGCGAGCCCGCGCAGCCGGTCGCTCAACAGCCGCGTATCGGTGAACACGCTCGCGTCGGGCGACAATCGCAGCGCCGCGATCACGGCGTCCGGCGCCAGGTGCTTCACCCCCACGAGCTCGATCTGCCGCACGCGGAACAGCGCGAGGCGTTGCAGCGCCAGTGGTGTCCCGACCCGGGCGAGGACGAAGAGCGCGCCTCCGGTCAGGCCAAGCAGCACACGCCGCCGCCAACGCGGCCATCGGGTCACCGCTCATTCCCCCTTCCCGCGTCCCCCTGCTGGAGCTGCTGCAGCAACTCCGGGCCGACGCGGGTGACGTCGCCCGCGCCCAGCGTGAACACCACGTCCCCCGGCCGCACCCGCTCCGCCACGCGCTCCACCAGCGCGGCGCGGTCCCGCACCGCCACGGTCGTCGCTCCCGCCCGCGCCGCGCCCCGCGCCACGAGATCGGCGGTGACGCCCGGCACCGGCTGCTCGCGCGCCGCATAGATCGGCGCGACCACCACCACGTCCGCGGTCGCGAGCGCGCGCCCCAACGCTTCGCCGTGCAGCGCGGTGCGCGAGAACAGGTGCGGCTGGAACACCGCCACCACCCGCCGACGCGGGAACGCCTGGCGCGCCGCCGCCAGCGTGGCCAGCACCTCCGTGGGGTGATGCGCGTAATCGTCCACCACCGTCACCCCGCGCGCCTCCCCGACCCGCTCGAACCGCCGCGCCACGCCGGTAAAGCGTTCGAGCGCCGTGACGCAGCGCTCGAGATCGGCTTCCAGCTCCAGGGCCACGGCGATCGCCGCCGCCGCGTTCCGCAGGTTGTGCAGCCCCGGCACTTGGAGCGACACCCGCACCGCTCGACCTCCCGGGAGCGCCAGCTGTGCGCTCGAGCCTCGCTCCCGCAGCTCGGGAGCGACGATGCGCACGTCCGCGTCGGCCGCGAGACCGACTCGCCACACCGGAACCGACACAGCCGCCGCCACGCGCAGCGCCCCCGCGTCGTCCGCGCCCGCGATCACGCGGCGCGCCCGCGACGCGAACTCCACGAACGCTTGCTCGAGCGCGCGCGTGCTGCCGCCGTAGCACTCGAGGTGATCCGCCTCGACGTTGTTCACGACCGCCACCGTGGGCGCGAGCGCGAGAAAGGCGCGATCGAATTCGTCCGCCTCGACCACGTACAGGTCGCGCCCACCGAGGCGCGCGTTCCCGCCCCACCAAGCGACGCGGCCGCCGGCGAGTCCCGTAGGATTTCGCCCGGCGGCCGCCAACGCCTCCGTGACCATCACCGTCGTGGTGGTCTTGCCGTGTGTGCCGGCAACCGCCACCACGATCCCGCCGGCGACGGCCTGGCCGAGGGCGTCGGCCCGCCGCACCACCGGAATCCCCAGGGCGCGTGCTCGCTCCAGCTCCGGGTGATCCCCGGCTACTGCTGCGGTGACGACAAGCGCCCGGGCGCTAGCCAGATGCCCGGGGTCGTGCCCCCGCCATATCTCCACCCCCAAGGCTGCCAAATCGGCGGCTCCTGAGGGATCGTTGTCGCAACCTGTTATCGCGGCGCCTTGTTGCCTGGCGAGGAGCGCTAGACCGCTCATCCCCGCTCCGGCAATCCCCATGAAGTGGATCGGGCGGGGGTCCACCGTTGCAAACAAGGTCATTAGTGAGGGGCTAATATAGCGAATCTACGAAACTTGCGAAAGACGCCATCCCCGTTTTCACACAACGATTGTCAAAATCCTCGACACGATCTCGCGCGACGCATTCGGGTGCCCCCGGGCCCGGGCGCGGGCCGCGAGTGCCTCGAGCCGGGCGGGCTCGCCGAGCAGCTCGGTGATGAGTCCGGCGAGTGCGTGCGCGGAGAGGTCGTGTTCGGCCAGGTGGATCGCGGCACCGGCGGCCGCGAGCGCGCGCGCGTTGTGGGTCTGGTGGTTGGCCGCCGAAGTCGGGAGCGGCACGAGGACGCTCGGCTTCCCCCACGCGCACAGCTCCGCCACGGTCATCGCGCCGGCGCGCGCCACCACGAGATCGGCTGCGCGGTACGCCTCGGCGATCGGATCGAAGAAGCCGCGCACCACCACGCGTCCCGGCACGGCGTAGCGCCGGAGTGCGGCCTCGTGCGCGGCGCCCGTGCCCCACAAAACACTCGCGTCGTCCAACAGGCGGCGCTCCAATGCGGCCGCGACGGCATAGTTGAGCGCTTGCGCGCCCTGGCTGCCGCCGAACACGAACACGGTCGGACGCGCGGGGTCGAGCCCGAGCCCGCTCTTGGCGGCGGGGCGATCGCCCAGCTGGGGCGGGAGCGGCCGCACCGGGTTGCCGAGCGTGAACACCTCGGTGCGTGGGCCGACGACGAGGCGGGCGCGCGCCTCCGGGAAGCCCAAGTGCACCTGGCGGGCGCCGCGCGCCAACCAACGCGTGGTGAGCCCGGGGAAGGCGTTCTCCTCGACCAACACCGTGGGGATGCGTGCCCGCTGCGCGCGCCACACGACCGGCCCCGCGACGTAGCCGCCCGTGCCGATCACGAGCGCGGGCTGTTCCGCGCGTAACAGCTCTCCCACCTCCCGCCACACGCGGGGCGCGAGGAACAGCCAGCGCGCGTTGCGCCACCAGGTGCGCCGGTAGATCGGCTCGATCGGCAGGAGGCGGTGCCGAAACGAGTGGCGCGGCAGCAGCTCGGCCTCGATGCCGCGTTCGGCGCCCACCAGCAGCGGTTCGACACCGCGCCCGGCGTCGCGCAGCGCCTCGGCGAGTGCGAGCGCGGGCATGAGATGGCCGCCGGTGCC
>MNIR01000049.1:15957-30641 GCA_001919865.1 Gemmatimonadetes bacterium 13_1_20CM_4_69_16
CCGCCGCCGCCCCCGCCCCACGCTGATCAGCACCCCCGTCGCCACCAGCGCGACGAACAGGCTCGAGCGGCCGTACGAGATGAACGGCAGCGTGAGGCCCGTCGCGGGGAGCAGCGCCAGGCTCACACCGATGTGCAGTGCGGCGGCGACGCCGATCAGAGCGGTGAGCCCGACGGCGAGCAGGCGCCCGAAGGGATCGCCCGCGGACCGCGCGATACGGAAGCCGAGCCACACGAACGTGCCGAACAGGGCGAGGATGACCACGACGCCGATGAAGCCCCACTCTTCGCCGATGGTCGAGAAAATAAAATCGGAGTACGCGTACGGGAGATAGCCGAGCTTCTGCTGCCCCTGCCCCAGCCCAACGCCGAACAGCCGGCCCGCCCCGATCCCCACCAACGATTGGTGCACCTGCCAGGTCGCCTCCGCGGGGGCGCTCCCCGGCGCCAGGAACGTGACGACGCGGGCGAGCCGATACTGCGCGCTCGCGATCGCGCCGAACGCGAGCGGGGTCGCCAGGACGCCCAGCAGCAGGAAGTGGCCGATCCGCGCCCCGGCGGTAAACAGCACGACGCCGGCGAGGATCGCGACGAGCAACGCCATCGACAGGTTGGGCTCGAAGAAGATCAACGCGACGACCGGCCCGAGGATGACGAGGAACGGCAACACGCCACGCTGGAACGTACGGATCTGCTCGGCCTTCTTCGCCGCGAGCATCGCCGTCCACACGACCACGGCGAACTTGGCGAGCTCGGACGGCTGCACGGTGACTATGCCGAGGCTCACCCAGCGGCGCGCGCCGTTGATGGTGGGCGCGATGCGGTGCGTGAACGGCAGCAGCGGAATCACGAGCAGCAGCGTCGCTACGCCCAACACCGGCCACGCCCAGCGCTGCCACCGCCGGTAGTCGGACCGCGCCAGCAGCGCCGCGACGCTCCCGCCGACCAGGGCGCCCAGTGCCTGGCGCAGCGCGAACGCCGAGCCGACCTGGCCGCCGGAAATGGTCAGCAGGCTCGACGCACCGTACACGGCCGTCAGACCGAACACGACCAGGACCGCGGCGAGGACGGCGAGCAGGCGCGTTTCCCAGCGACGGTCGCTCACAGGGGTGCGCGGCTGAAGCCGCGGCTCGGCCCTGCCGCTGAAGCGGCGGTTCGCCCGTTTACGGGCAGATGTCGAGTCGCGAGTTTACTCGCGTATTCGCTCACATCGCCTCCACCAGTCTCCGGAACGTCGCCCCCCGCTCTTCGTAGTTCTTGAACATGTCATAACTGGAGCACGCGGGAGAGAGCAGCACCGCATCCCCGGGGCGAGCCGTCCGCCGCGCCCGCGTCACCACGTCCGCGAACGTGGTGCCGGTCTCGAGCGGCACCTTGCCGCCCAGATCCTGGGCGACGATCGGCCCGGCCTCGCCGTAGGCGATCACGAGCCGGCACTTGCCCTCGAGCAGCGGCGCGAGGCGGGTGTACGGCTCCCCCTTGTGTCGCCCCCCCAGCAGCAAGACGAACGGCCGGCTCATCGCCTCCACGGCGACCACCGTCGAAGCGATGTTAGTCGCCTTGGAGTCGTTGATCCACAGCACGCCGCCCACCTCCCGCACCGGCTCGAGGCGGTGCGGCAGCGCGCGGAACGAGCGCAGCCCCTCGGCGATCGCATCCCGCGCCACCCCCGCCGCGCGCACCGCCAGCGCCGCGGCGAGCGCGTTCGCGACGTTGTGGTCGCCCAACAGCCGGAGCTCATCGCGCGCGAGCAGCATCTCGCCGCCCAGCTGGAGGCGCCGCGCCGACGCGTCGTACCAGCCGTCCGCCTGCCGCTTGAGGGAGAACAGCACGCGCCGCCCCGGCGCGGATCCCGCAAGATCGAGGGCCGCGCGGTCGTCCCCGTTCAGGACCCACACGTCGCGCGCGCGGGCGTTGTGGAACAGCAGCTGCTTGTCGGCATAGTAGGCGTCCACCGACGGGTAGCGGTCGAGATGGTCCGGCGCGAGGTTGGTCAGGATGCCCACGTCCGGGGCGAAGTGCGGGCTGTCGTGCAGCTGGAACGACGAGACTTCGACCGCGAGCCACTGGTAGCGATCGCCCGAGATCGCGATGTCGGCGAGTGGCCGCCCGATGTTCCCCGCCGCCTCGGCGGAGAGCCCCGCCCCGCGCAACAGGTGTGCGACCAGCGCGGTGGTCGTGGTCTTGCCGTTCGTCCCCGTGATCGCGATGCAGCGCGTCTCCCCCGCGAGCGCTCGGAAGCCGAGGTCGATCTCGGACACGACGGGCACGCCCGCCGCGCGCGCCGCGGTGAGCGGGGCCGCGTCCGGCGGCACGCCGGGCGAGACGACCACACCCGCAGCGGAGCGGATCTTTGCGAGGTCGTGGCGGCCCACGTCGACGTCGACACCCGACAACCCGCGCAGGCCCGCCACTGCCTCGCCGCCGTATGGGTGGTCCGAGGCGTCGCTCGCGTACACGCGGGCGCCCTCGCGGACCAGCAGTTTCGTGGCGGCCACGCCGCTCTTGCCCAGCCCCACCACCGCCACGACGCCGCTCCGCCACGCCTCCGGAATCATCGCACCTTGAGCGTCGCGAGCGCGATCGCGGCGCACAACACGCCAAGGATGTAGAACCGCATCACCACCTGCGGCTCGGCCCAGCCGAGCTTCTCGAAGTGATGATGCAGCGGCGCCATCCGGAACACCTTGTGGGCGTCCGCGTATTCCTTGCCGCGCCGCTTCTTGTGCCAGCGATACACGCCCGTCTGCAGCAGCACCGAGACGGTCTCGGCGGCGAACACGCCCCCCGCGATGAGCAGCAGGAACTCGGCCTTGAGCATGATCGCCACCGTCCCCAGCGCGCCGCCGATCGCGAGCGCACCCGTGTCGCCCATGAACACCTGCGCGGGGTGCGCGTTGAACCAGAGAAACCCGAGCGCCGCGCCGGCGAGCGCGCCGCAGAAGATGGTGAGCTCCTGGGCGCCCGGCAGGAAGTACAGGCCCAGATACTTGGTCCAGTCGAGTCGGGCGAACACGTACGCGAAAACCGCGAACGCACCCGCGACGATGGCGGTCAGCCCGGTCGCGAGCCCGTCGAGTCCGTCGGTCAGGTTCACCGCATTGGAGCTCCCCGTGACCACGAACGTCACGAACAGCACGTAGGCCCAGGGCCAGAACACGAGCAGCTCGTACTTGAAGAGCGGCACCTGCGTCGAAGCGGCCGGGAGATTCGCGGCGAGGGGCCAGTTCACGAGAAAAATGCCGAGCGCGAAGCCGAACGAGATCTGCCCGACCAGCTTCCAGCGGGCGACCAGCCCCTGCGACTTGCCCCGCACGATTTTGAGGTAGTCGTCGATGAAGCCGATCGCGCCCATCCACAGGGTCGCCGCGACCGCGACCACGACGTAGCGGCTGTCGAGCCGGGCCCACAGGAGCGTCGGCACCACAGTGCCCAAGATGATGATCAACCCCCCCATCGTGGGCGTGCCGCGCTTGCCGGCGTGGCTCGCCGGACCTTCGGCGCGGATCACCTGCCCGACGTGCCGGTCGCGCAGCATCCGGATGATGCCCGGCCCGAAGACGAAGGCGACGACCAGCGCGGTCACGGTCGCGCCTGCGGCGCGGAAGGTGATGTAGTTGAAGAGATTGAACAGAATGTGCTGCTTCGCGAGCGGCGCCAGCAGGTGATAGAGCAAGCCCCCCCTCCTCGTCTTCCGGCTGTCAGGTGAGGTGCCGCAGCACCCGCTCCAGGGCGACCCCGCGCGACGCCTTGAGCAACACGACCTCGTCCCCCTTCAGAGCGGCTTTGAGTCTCGGGCCCAACGCTTCCGCATCCCGCGCCGTGACCAGCCGGGCGCCCAACGCCCCCCGCCACGGCTCGAACGCCGGCACGAACGCACCGACCGCGGCCACCACTGCCGGCTCGAGCCCCGCAATCTCGCCCGCGACGGCCGCATGCAATCTGTCACTCTCGGCCCCCAGCTCCAACATCGAGCCCACCACCACGGCGAGCGGCCGCCGGCGCCGGGCGGCGAGCCAGTGGGCGAACTTCACCGCCCAGCGCACCGATGCCGGGTTGGCGTTGTAGGTGTCGTCCAGGATGAGCAGCCCGCCTCGCTCGATGGCCGTGCCGCGCCCGGCGGGGAGTTGCACCGTCGCCAGCGCCGCCACGGCCCGAGCGGGATCCGCCCCGGCGGCGCGGCCGACGGCGAGCGCGATCATGGCGTTCTCGATCTGGTGGAATCCCAAGACGGGCACGGTGACCGAGTGGCCGGCCCAGGTGATCCGCGGATGCCCGGCGTCGTCCAGGTCGGCGGCGTCGGGGCGCAGGTCGGCCTCGCGCGCCGTTCCCGCCACCACGGTGTGGGTGCGGCGACGCGCTTCGCGGGCGAGCTCGGGAGGGTCGGTACCGACCACCGCGACGGCGGCGCCTTCCAGCAGTGCCAGTTTCTCGCGCATCACGCCCTCCAGCGAGCCGAACCCCTCGACGTGCGCGTAGCCGACGTTGGTGATCACCGCGATCGTCGGCTCGATGACGTCCCGCAGCCGGGCGATCTCTCCCGGCACACTCGCCCCCGCCTCGACGACGAGCGCCTCCGTGTCATCGGGCGCGCCCAGGATCGTGAGCGGCACACCCACGAGGTTGTTGAGGTTGCCGCTCGTCGCGTGCACCCGGTATCGCACGGCGAGCACGGCCCGGATCATTTCTTTGGTGCCGGTCTTGCCGCTCGAGCCGGTGATCGCGACCACGGGACTCGCCGGGGGCAGCGCGCGGCGGCGCGCGCGCGCCAGCAGCCCGAGCGCGCCGAGTGTGTCGGCCACCTCGAAGAACGGCAGCCCGTCCACGCGCGGCGTGCCACGCCGCACCACAGCCGCCGCCGCACCCTTGGCCTTCGCCTGGGCGAGGAAGTCGTGTGCGTCGAAGCGGTCACCCTTGAGCGCGACGAACAGGGTGCCGGGCTCGAGCTGTCTGGTGTCGGTGGTCACCCCGCTGAAGCGCAAGCCATCCGGCGCCGACACGCCGAGGGCGGAGGCGACGGACTGCGAGTCCCAGGGGGTCACGACGCCCCCAGCTCCCGCACGATCTCCCGCTCATCGAACGGTTGCTTCTCCGTCCCGATGATCTGATAGGTCTCGTGCCCCTTCCCGGCGAGGAAGATCGTATCGCCGGGGCGGGCCAGCTCGAGCGCGAGGGCGATGGCGTCGCGGCGGTCGGTGCGGCGGTGGTGGGGCTTCGCCTGCATGCCGCTCTCGACTTCGTCGAGAATCCGCTCGGGGTCCTCGGTGCGCGGGTTGTCCGATGTGACGATCGCCACGTCGGCGAGCCGGACCGCGATCTCGCCCATCGGCGCGCGCTTGCCGCGATCCCGGTCACCCCCGGCGCCGAACACGAGGATCAGCCGGCCGCGGGTGAGCGGCCGCACGCTCTCGAGCGCTCGCTGCAGCGCATCCGGCTTGTGGGAGTAGTCGCGCAGGATCGTGCAGGGCCGTTCCGCGATGCGCTCCATCCGCCCGGGCACTTGCGGCGCCGTGGCGAGCCGCTCGGCGATCATCTCGACGGGCACCCCCATCCCCCAGGCGCACGCCGCCACGCCCAGCGCGTTGGCGACGTTGAAGCGGCCCAGCAGCGGCAGCCGCGCCGCCGCGCTCCCCATCGGCGTGACCAGCTCGAAGCGGGAGCCCGTGCCGTCGACTGCCACCTGGCGGGCGGTGACGTCGCCGCCGCGCTCGCCGAAGCTCACCCGCCGGTGGCGGCGCGGCAGGCGCTGCCACGCCGGATCGTCCGCGTTCACCACCTCGAGCCCGTCCGGCGCGAGGTAGCCCGCGAGCTTCACCTTCGCCTTGAAGTAGTCCTCCAGCGTCTTGTGGTAGTCGAGGTGCTCGCGGGTCAGGTTGGTGAAGATCGCCGCCCGAAACACCAGGCCGTCCACGCGCCCCTGGTCCAGGCTGTGCGAGGACACCTCCATCGCGGCGCCGCGGGCGCCGCGCTGCACGAGCGCCGCCAGCGTCGCCTGCAAGTCGATCGGCCCGGGGGTGGTCAGGTTCCCCGCCTCGCTCGGCACGGGCGCGCCGGCCGCATCGAACGCGCCCAGCGTGCCGATCGAGCCCGTCGGCTCGAGCGCCGACAACACGTGGCGAGCGAGCACCACCGAGGTCGTCTTACCGCTCGTCCCCGTCACGCCCACCAGATCGAGCCGTGCGGCGGGCCGCCCGAACCACGTTTCGGCCGCGAGGGCCGCCGCCCGGCGACCGTCGCGCACCAGCACCTGGGGCAGCTCCACCGGCTGCTCGCGCTCGACCAGCGCGGCGACGGCGCCGCGCTCCCGCGCGGCGGCGACGAACTGATGCCCGTCCTGCGCCGCGCCCCGCACGGCGCAGTACAACATCCCCGGCTCCACCCTGCGGCTGTCCGCCGTCAGCCCGGTGATCTCAGGCCAGGTGTGCAGATCCGGCGTCTCGACCAGGACCCCGCCCCGCTCGAGCGCGGCTACGATCTCGGGGAGCCGGCTCATCGCTTCGGGCGTCGGCGCGTGACCGCATTGATCGCGGCGGAATGGGGAGGTGCGGCCTGGGCGAACAGCGTGACCGTCGAGCCCGTGGCGGCGCTGTCGCCCGCGGCGGGCCAGGTGTGCTCGGCCGTCCCCCAGCCCTTGAGCGTCACGCGGAAGCCGCGGCGGTGCAGCACCCGCACGGCCTCCCGCAAACGCAGGCCCGTCACATCGGGTACGGCCTGACGCCGCCCCGCGCCCACCGAATCCGGCTGGTACGGCCAGGGCACGACGTAGGGGACGACGCCGCCGTCGTCCTCGAACGGCACCGCCGTCGTCGGGGGCGCGGCGGTCGAGAGCCGGGCCCGGTCGAGCGCGACGGTGCGCGCCGCGAGCGCCTGCTCGAGCATCGAGCGCGTCACGGGCGCGGCGGTCTGGGCCGCGAAGTGGCTCCCCTTGTGCGGGTTGTCGATCTTCACCACGAGCACGAGTTGCGGCTTATCGGCCGGGAACAGCGCCGCGAACGATGCCGTGTACTGCCCCGGGGCATAGTGCCCGTTCACCACGCGGCGCACCGTCCCGGTCTTGGCCGCCACGGGAAAGTTCGTGAGCGCCGCCTCGGAGCCGGTGCCGCGCTCGACCACCCCGCGCAGCAGGTCGCGCAGCGCCGCGGCGATCTCGGGCGACACGGTGCGGCGCGCCGGCTCCGGCTCGTGGCGGTATAGCATGCGACCCTCCGGCCCGCGCACTTCGCGGATCAAGGTCGGCTGCAGCAGCAACCCGCCGTTCGCCAGCGCGGCGTACGCGGCCGCCACCTGGATAGGAGTCACGGACAGCTCGTACCCGATGGCCAGGCTCGCGGCGCTCGGGCGCGTCCACTCGGACGGGGGTCGCAGCCTCCCCGCCGCCTCCCCCGGAAACTCGATCCCCGTGAGCGCGCCGAAGCCGAAATCGCGCAGCATCCCGTACTGCTCCGCCGGCGTCAGGCGCGCCGCGAATTTCACGATCGCGATGTTGCTCGACACCCGGATCGCGTCGGCCAGGGTCAGCGTTGGCTGGGGGTCCTCGTCGGTGATCGTCCGTCCGGGCAGACGATACGTCCCGTCTTCGCCCGAGACGTGCTCGCCCGGACGCACTCGCTTGAGCGACAGCAGCGCCGCCGCCGCGAAGATCTTCGCCACCGACCCCGGCTCGAACGTATCGATGAACGCGCTCGGCCGCGCCGTCCCGTCCCGCTGGCGCGAGGCGATGGCCAGCACCTCGCCCGTGGCGGGATCGAGCATCACGACATCGCCGCCGTCGGCGTCCATGCGGCGCAGCGCGTCGTCGAGCGCGCGCTGGGCGATCTCCTGCAGCTCGGCATCGAGGGTGAGCACCACGTCGTGCCCGGCCACCGGCTGCGCGATCACCCGGGCCGGAGATTCGTACTCGCGCCCGGCCCGGTCCTTCAGTACGACGGCGGAGCCGGGGCGCCCCGCCAGCAGCGAATCGAGCGTCTTTTCCAGCCCCGACGCGCCGTACCCGTCCTCGGCGACCCGGCCGATGGTCGCGCGCGCCAGCTCCGGCGCCGGGTAGAAGCGGTTCACGACCGGCTCGAGGTGGACGCCGCGCACGCCGCGCAGCGGCTGCACCTCGGGCGCGCTGAACGGTCCCGCGAAGTACGCATAGCGCTTGCGCAGCGCCTGCTGCCAGGCAGTGGCGGAGAGCCCGAGCTGGCGAGCGATCACGGCGCCGTCGCCGCCGGGATCGCGCAGCTCGTTGGGCGCGACGCCGACGTGGTACGTCTCCTGGGTGAGCGCGAGCGGCGTGCCGTGCCGGTCGCTCAGCGTCCCCCGCCGGGCCTGGAGCACGATGCGCTCCGTCCGCTGCGCCTGCGCCTCTTCGGCCCAGCGGCGACCCTCCAGCAGCTGCACCTGGGCCGCGCGCACCGCGAGCAGCGCCATGGCGGCGAACACGCCGACCTGGACGACCTGGAGGCGGACCGCGGATTTCGCCATGCGCTAGCGCGAGCCGTTCCCCGACCCGGGGAGCGGGAGCAGGATCATTTCGCTGTCGGCGGGGAGGTGGAGGCCGAGCTTGGCTTGCGCGCGGGGCACGAGCACCGCCCGACTCTCGGCCGTACGGATGCGGCGGTCGAGCGCCGCGCGGCGGCCCTCGAGGTTGGCGTGGCGGGCGCGGATTTCGGTGAGCTCGCGCGCGTCGTGGATCGCAGCCGCCTGCCGGGCATACACCAGCCAGGTCACGGCGAGGAACGCCACGAGCCACACGGCGACCCAGTGGCGGCCCTTAAGTCTCATGCGCCACCTCGAACGCGCGCAGCTGCGCCGAGCGGGCGCGCGGGTTGGCGCGCACCTCCGCGGCCCCCGGCCGCACCGGCTTCCGGGTCAGCACCCGTCCGAGCGGGCGCCCCCGGCAGGTGCAGACGGGCTGCCCCGGCGGACAGACGCACGGCTTGCCCCACTCGCGGAACGCGTGCTTGACGATGCGGTCCTCGCCTGAATGGTACGTGATCGCGGCGATCCGGCCGCCCGGCACGAGGGTCGCGCGCAGGGCCGGGAGCGCCAGCTCGAGCTGCTCGAGCTCCTGGTTCACCACGATCCGGAGCGCCTGGAACAAGCGTGCGAAGTGTGGCGGCCCGGACCGCGGGCCCAGCGTCTCCCGGATCGCGTTCACGAAGTGGTCGCTGGTGGCGAACGCCGCCGTGGCGCGTCGCCGCACGATGGCCCGGCCGAGCTGCTTCGCCCGACGCTCGTCCGCCAGCTCCGCGAACGTCTGGGCCAGCCGCTCGACCGGCCAGGTGTTCAGGATGTCCGCGGCGGTGACGCCGCGCCCCGCCGCCATGCGCATGTCGAGCGGCGCTCCCGGACGAAAGGTAAACCCGCGGTCCGCCGTATCGAGCTGGTGGGACGACACGCCGAGGTCGAGCAGGATGCGGTCGGGGCGGAACGTCTCGATGCTCCCGAGCACCTTGGCCGAACCGAAGGGGCCGGTGGAGTAGCGGATGCCGTGCTCGCCCAGGCGGGCGCGTGCCGCGGCGATGGCGTCCGGGTCGCGGTCGACGGCGAGCACTTCCGCGCCGATCTCCCGCAACAGCGCGGCGTGGCCACCCCCGCCGACGGTGGCATCGACGGCGCGGCCACCGCCCGCCGCCCAGGCGCGCACAGCGTCCGCCAGGACCGGAACATGATAGTTGGAGGTCAATGCCCTCCCGGAAAAGACGAAAGCCCCGCCTGCCGTAGCAGACGGGGCCGGGTGCGTCGTCCCGCGAGGCGGGTTCAGGCGGGGCTGACGGGGCTCGAACCCGCGACCTCCGGTGTGACAGACCGGCACTCTAACCAGCTGAGCTACAGCCCCCTGCGACGGAGCGCCGCAATATAGAGAAGCGGGGAGGCCAATTCAATGCCTAGAAATTCTTGCACTTGAATTGCTTCTTCACCTGCGGCATGATCGTCTCGAACTTGCCCACGTTCTGCAGCATCGTGTTCGCGGTGGGCTGATGCACGCGGGCACCGAGGATGAGCGCCTCCTTGGTGCGCGCGATGCGATCGTTGATCGCTTTCGCCTGGTCGCAGCTCTTCGACTTGATCATCTCGCTGTACGGGCCGGAGAGCGACGCGACCGAGGCGATCCCGTACCAGAAGCTCGCCTGGACGCGGATCTGTTGGCGCGGACCGACCGTGTCGGCCGGCGTGAGCGGGGCCACGAGCTGCAGCGTCTGCTCGAGCCACGGATAGGCGCGGTCGTAGGCCTGCGCTTGCTGGGCGATCTTAGAGCCGCCGTTGAGCAGGATGAGCGCCGCGCTGGTCCGCAGGGTGGTGTCGGGCGAAGCGAGGGCCTTCGCGACGTACGCCCGCGCCGAGTCGAGCCGGTCGGCGAAGGCGTTGCGGTACCGGCGCAGCGCCACCGTGTCGCTCTTGGGAGGGGCGTGCGCGGTGTCGTACACCGTGCCGTCCACGATCGCCTTGGCGATCAGGAGCGCGGTCTTGAGCCGGTTGGGATCCGCCGCGAACGCCTGTTTGTACGCCCACACCGACGAGTCGCGCTGCCCCTTCAAGTCGAACGCCGTACCGAGCGCCTCCCAGAACGCCGCGGACTTCGGGAAGTGCCGCGTGGCGGTGCGCGCGAACAGCAGCAGATTCGTCGTATCGGAGATCTGCTGGGCGGCCCCGATCGCGGCCTTCACCCATGCCGAGTCCGCTCCCTTCGCGGTGTCGTTCTTGAGCTCCATGACGAAGCCATCGACGACGCAGCGCCACAGCTCGCCCTCGATACAGATGCGTTGCTTCGACGCCACGAGCTTCTGATCGGACGGGCTGCGGGCGAGCCCGTCGTCGAGCACGCTGACCGCGCGCTGGTACTGCTTCTGTTGGCGTAGCAGCTCCGCGATGCCGAGGCGCAGATTCGTGTTCTGCGGCTCGCCCGCCAGCTCGTGGATGAAGGCGTCGATCGCCTTGAGCGTATCGCCCTTCTGCTGATACAGGCGCGCGATGTTCTCCCACGCGGTAGCGTTGAGCGAATCAGCCCGGGCGGCGCGCTGATACGCCGCGAGTTGACTGTCCAACGGCATGCGCTGCGCCTCGTACACGGTGGCGACGCAGAGATGCGCCGCGGGAGAGTTCGGCTCCGTCGTCAACGCCTTGCGCGCCGCCTCGAGCGCCTTCGGGAACTGGCTCTTCTGGCGCAGGTCGTTGCACTCGCGCGCCTGCTCACCCGCCCGCACGATGGTGTTGAGCCGCTGCGCGATCGCCTCGCCCAGCGCCGCCGCCGTTCCGGGATTGCCGCTCGACACCGGGAACAGCGCGGCGTAGCCCGAGCCGCCGATGTCGCGCACCCGGATGGTCGCCACCAGCCCGACGCCGGCTCGCTCCAGCGTGCCCGTGGTATACGCGTTGACGTTGAGAAAGCGCGCCAGCAGCTGCGCCTGCGACTCGTCGAGCAGCACGTCGCACGCGAAGTCCGACGCCTTCAGCGCCTCGCACAGCTTCGTCTTCGGGATCACCACCACCTTGTACTTGGCGATGCTTGCCAGCCGCTCGCGCGCCGCGTCCATGACGGCGATGCTGACGCCCGAGTCCGCCGGCGTCTTCACGTTGAGCGGCAACAGCAACAGCTTCTCGGTCGGCTGCTGGATGGCCAGTTGCGCCGGCGCGGCGCCGGCCACGGCGACCACCAACCCGGCAACCAGTCGCAGGATTCTCACACGCGGTGTCCTCTCACGTTGCGGTCTGGTACCCCAATGGGCGAAGAGGGATTCGAACCCCCGGCCTCCTGCGTGTAAGGCAGGCGCTCTGAACCAGCTGAGCTATTCGCCCGTCGCACCGCGGGGCCTAAAGGGCGAGGCCTACCGGGAAGAAAACGCAGTAACCCAGGACGAGCAGAATCGGCGCTGCGGTCGTCGACCCGCTGGCCAGCAGCCAGTAGCCGCCGGCGAGCGACACGAGGGCGGCGGCGAGGAACAACCAGTTCTTGGGTCCGAAGTGCAGGCGCGAGCGCGCCAGACTCTGGTCGGGCATAGCCGCACAGTTTACCCGGCAATTCCAAGCTCGTCAAGCAGTTGGGCCCCCCCCGTCCTGCTCCGACACCGTCCAGCCCTCGTCCAGCAGCGCCCTGCGCGCCCGGTCCCGGCGACGGCGCAACCGGACGAGCCACACGAGCACCAGCCCCATCCCCGCCCAGAACACCCCCGCCGCCCCCGCCCACGACAGCCAGCCGTAGCGGCGCGCGACGTCGCGCTGCCAGCGCGTCTCGAAGTCGCCTTCGGTCATGTGATACGTGGCGCGCAGCGCCGCGTCGAACGTCGGCTCACGCGCCAGATTGTCGATCAGCGGCCCGAGCCCGCGCTCACCGCCCCACCGATCGAGCAAGAGCACGGCGGTCGTCGCCAGGCCGTACGCGCTGCCCGCCTCGGCGCGGTCGGCGCGCAGCGCCCGATCGAGGGCATCCAGATCCAACGAGACGCCTCGCGCCAGCTGCCAGTTGAGCCGCAACGCGTCGAGCCGGTCCCATTCGCCGCTCGCGACGGCGGCGTACCCCTCCTCGAACCACAGCGGCAACATCCGGCGGATGCGCCACCGCAGCGCGAGATGGGCGAGCTCGTGGCGCAGGGCGGCGGCCAGGCGGTCAGGTGGACCCGTGGACAGCAACACCACGGTTCCCGCCTCCGGGAACGCCGCTCCTTCGCTCCAGCTGGGGAGGCGCCCCCGCGTGACCGAGTCGAACGTGGATCGCGTGGGCGCGAGGATCAGGCGAATCGGCCGGTCCGGGAGCGGGCCGACGCCGGCGAACGGCGGCGCACGATCGGCCGTTTCGGCGAGCGCCACGGCCAGCGCCTGCTGGGGCGGCCAGGCCACCGCCGTCACGCGACCGACGGTCAGCGCGGTGGGAGTGAGACCCTGCGCGAGGAGAACGACGAGCGCTAAGTGCGCGGCAGCTCCTGGCCCTGGCGCACCAGCTCGAGCGTGTCCTGACACTTCTTGCCCCAGGGATTGAACTTGTTCGCCTTGAAGCCTTCCTCCCACGTCTGCTGCCCCCGCTCCCGCTCGCCCGCGAGCCAATAGGCGCGACCCAGCTCGTAGTAGGCCTCGATCAGGTTCGGCCCGAGCTTGAGCGCCTTTTGCAGAAACGTCTGCGCGTCCTCGTACATCTCCCGCTGCAGGTAGACCAGGCCGAGGTAGAAGTGGGCGTACAGGGTGGCCTTCTTGTCGTTGTTGAGACGGATCGCTTTGGAGAGATGCTCGATCGCCTCCCCGAAGATCCGTTTTTTGAGACAGATGTACCCGACGTTGATTCGGGCGAGCGAGTTCGCCGGCTCCTTCATGAGGACTTTCTGAAAGGTCCCCAGGGCGTCGTCGTACTCCTCGTGCAGCATCTGCGCCCAGCCGAGCAGCGACTCGGCCTGGGTCTCGCCGGGCGACAGCTGCAACGCCTTGTGCAGCGCCTGGATCGCGCCGGCATGATCGCCCAGCGAGATCAGGCTCCACCCCTTCTCGATGAACGTCGAAGCACCGATGTGGTCGGCGTGGACCGCCGGGCGCGTGCCCGTGAACTCGGGGGCCGACGCCTCCGCGGTGGACGTGGCGAGCTGCTTGTAGCGGTCCACGAGCTTGCGGATGTCTTCCTTGAGCTCGCCCAGCTCGCTGATGAGCGAATCCACCTGCTTGAAGTACGCGATGATCTCGCGCTTCACCGCTTCGCGCTGGGCGCCGGGCGCGGTGGCGTCGAGCTTGTGCGCGATCGCGTCGTACTGCGCCCGCAGCGGTCCGATTGGGGAATCGACCATCAGACGGTCGCTTTCTGCATCGCGCTCTCGATGGCGAGCTTCTCCTTGGAGTTGAGCAGTCGCGCCGTGTTGAGCGCGATCACGGTGCGTCCGTCCTTCACCACGATCCCGGTGATGTATTCCGCCGCCAGCCCTTTCACGATGTTGGGCGGCGCCGTCACCTCGCTGGCCGCGACCTGCAGCACCTCCGTCACCGCATCCACCACGACGCCGATCCTGCCGCCTTCCCATTCCAGGATCACGGTGCGCGTCTCCTCGCGCAGCGGCGCCGGCGCGCCCAGCCGCTTGCGCAGATCCACCAGCGGGATCGCGACCCCCTGATAGCGCAGCACGCCCTCGAGGAAGTCCGGCGCCTTGGGGAGCGGCGCCGGCGCCTCGTACCGCAGGATGCGCTCCACCTGGAAGATGTTGAAGGCGAAGTCCTGGCCGGCGACCTTGAAGGTGACGAGTTGGACGTCGTCGCCGGCGGTCACGTGAGGCGGTCTCCCAGCGCGTCCAGGTCGAGGATCGGCACCAGCACCCCCTTGCGGCGCGCCACGGCCGCCGCCCACGGCAGCGACTCGCCCCGGGGCACGGGCAGGGCCGCCTCCCGCACCACGTCGTCGGCGTCGTCCACCTCGAAGGCCACGTGCCGCATTCCGTCCCCCGCCCCCAGCTGCACCAGCACGGCCGCCCGGCCGCGCTCGGGCGGAGGCGCGCGCTCCCCCAGCAGAGCGCCCAGATGAATCAGCGGCACCAGGCGGCCGCGCAGCGGCGTCACGCCGCGCACCGCCGCGAGTGCGCGCGGCACGTCGAGCACCTCGCCCAAGTCCCCGACCTCGAGCACGCGCGCCAGCGGCAGCCCGTAGTGCTGGCCGGCGACGCGGACCAGGAGATAGCCGCGACTCATGGCGCGCGGCTGAAGCCGCGGCTCGGCGCTGCCGCTGCAGCGGCGGGG